>CACGSR010000026.1:0-2073 GCA_902575785.1 uncultured Pelagibacteraceae bacterium | reverse complement strand
ATTTGTCTTGCTGGTTTTATGAAAATCCTATCTAAGATGTTTATCAAAAGTTTCAAAGGTAAAATATTAAATATTCACCCATCTCTTCTTCCTAAATTTAAAGGGTTAAATACTCATCTAAGAGCTATAAAAAATAAAGAGATATACTCTGGTTGTACAGTTCATTTTGTTAATTCAAAATTAGATTCGGGAAAAATTGTTCTTCAAAAAAAAGTAAAAATTTATAAAAATGAAACACCAAAATCGCTTGCTAAAAAAATTTTATTTCAAGAACATAAATTATATCCCAGAGCTATTATGAAAATATTTAAAATTTGAAGAAAAAATCGATTTCAATTTTAGCATTTTCTACACTATCAGATCCATGCACTGAATTTTTATCGATGGAAATTCCATATTTTTTTCTTATTGTTCCCTTTTCCGCATCTTTGGGGTTGGTAGCACCCATAAGCTCTCTGTTGGCTAAAATTGCATTTTCTTTTTCTAAAATCATCACTACAATCGGGCCGGAAGAGAGATATGCACATAGATCATTGTAAAATGGCTTTGCCTCGTGAACTTTATAAAATTTTTCTGCCTCCGATTTTTCAATCTGAATTTTTTTTTCTTTAATAATTGAAAAACCATTTTTTTGGAACATCTGTTTGATCTCATTGTCTAAATTTCTTTCTACAGCGTCAGGCTTTATAATTGACAAAGTTTGCTCAATATTACTCATAATTATCCTCTACTAATTGGTTCAATAATCTTACACCATAGCCTGTTGCCCCACCTGAATTTAAGGCACCACCATATTTTGAAAATGCCATTCCAGCAATGTCTAGATGAGCCCATGGAGTTTTATTCAAAATAAATCTTTGTAAAAATTGCGCTGCTGTTGTAGAGCCTGCTCCACCAACATAATTGATATTTTGCATGTCAGCATTTTTTGAATTAATCAATTTGTCATAGTTTTTATGTAGAGGCATTCTCCAAAGTTTCTCATTTACCTTTTCGCCAGCATCAATTAATTCATTAGATAATTTATCATTGTTAGAAAAAAGCCCAGCATACTCTGAACCGAGAGAAACTATTATAGCACCTGTTAAAGTTGCTAAATCAATTATAAATCTTGGTTTATATTTTTTTTCTGTGAAAGTAAGAGCATCTGCTAAAACTAGTCTGCCCTCAGCATCTGTATTTAAAATTTCTATTGTTTTACCACTATAAGATTTAACGATATCTCCAGGTCTTTGTGCGTTCCCACTAACCATATTTTCTACAAGTCCAACAACCCCTACAGCATTTATTTTTGATTTTCTAAGTGCTAAATTTTTCATTAAACCAACTACTGTCGCCGAACCTGCCATATCGTAGGTCATATCCTCCATAAATTTTGCAGGTTTGAGAGAATAACCTCCCGTATCAAAACATACTCCCTTTCCAACAAAAGCTAGTGGTTTTGTTTTATTTTTTGCTCCATTCCACTCAATGGTAACTAGATAAGATCCTCTTATGCTCCCTTGTCCTACACCAAGTAAAGCATTCATACCTAATTTTTTTAATTTTTTTTGATTATATATATTTACCTTAAGACCATCTTTTCTTAAAAAAGCTAATCTTTTAGCATATTCATCTGGGTGTAATATATTTCCAGGTTCAGAAACTAAATCCCTTGTGAGATAGGTTCCTTTTTCTAAAGCATCAAATCTTGCCTGGATGGATCTGGAAGGCTTATATTTTCCTATTATATCAATAGTTACATATTTTATTTCTTTTTTAGTTTTATATTTATCAAACTCATAAGATTTAAGTTTTAATCCATGGACTAAATAACCCACTAAGTTTTCTTGTTTAGTAAATAGACTGTCTGAATTTAATATATAACTTTTATTCTTTCCTAAGTTAATATGGCTGTATAGTTCTGCTCCTAAACTTTCTATGTCAGAAAATTTTATTTTTGGTTTAATGGAGACTAAGATAATCCTCCTTTTTGAATTAAGTTCAAAAACAAGTATTTTTTTAGTTAGGTCGCTAGTTTTTAATAAATCATTTATGTAAGAATATTCATGACTAGAGATATATCTTTTTATT
>CACGSR010000025.1:0-2260 GCA_902575785.1 uncultured Pelagibacteraceae bacterium | reverse complement strand
TTAGATAGTTTCAAAATATCAGTAAATTTTTTATGAAATTGGTGCAAGCAAACTATTTCCTCAAATTTTGGATCTTCATTTAATATTTCGTTTAATTTAGGATTAAGAGTGATTAAAGTAACTGGTCCAAATTTTTTTGCAATTTGGTGGCAATAACTCAAATGTAGTAAATTTGCACCAAGGCCTTTGTAACTTAAGAAAATTCCTGTTTTCATATAAATAATTTTTCTATTATACTTATTTAAAAAAAATTTATGTCAAAAATAAAAGGTATTTATGCAGCTGGACTATCAATCTTAAATACAGATTTAAGTCTAAATGTGGAAAAAACCATCCTACATTCAGAAAAAATTATTAATCAGGGGTGTCACGGAGTTGTTATTTTTGGAAGCACTGGTCAAGCACAATTAATTTCAATAACTGAAAAAATTAATCTTTTGAATCAACTTTCGGCAAGCAAATATCAGAAAAATTTTATTATTGGAACTGGTTTGAATTCTTTAAGTGAAACTATTAACATGATGAAGATAGCAATATCACTAGATTTTAAAAAATTTTTAATTATGCCCCCAGCTTATTATGAATATGAAGATAATGAAGTAATTGAATTTTATGCAAGAATTGTTGAGTCTGTGCCGGATGGTGAAATTATTCTTTACAATTTTGAAAAACTCAGTGGCTATAAATTTTCAATAAACTGTGTTGAACAATTAGTGAAAAGATTTCCTAAACAAATTATTGGGGTAAAAGACAGTTCTTATAATTTGTACAAGGATTTAAAATTAAAAAACTTCTCAGTTCTACCAGGTTCTGAACTTAAATTATTAAAAGGTTTGGAATTAGGTTGTTCGGGCATCATAACTGCAACTTGCAATGTTACAGCTCAACTTTCAAGAAAAGTCTATGATGATTTTTTATTGAATAACGAACAAACTTACAATCAAAAATTATGTGAAGTGAGAAAAGTATTTGATAAAAATAATTTAATTTCTGGATTACATACTTTCTTTTCTAAGGAAGACGAGGCATTCAAAAACATATTGCCTCCACTTAGATTGTTGAATCAAAAAGAGGAAAAAAAATTAATGCAAGATCTTAAAGATCTTAATTTTAAAATAAGTACATCAATGGCAGCTTAAAATGCAACTAGTAAGTTTTTTAAACAAGGTTTTTAAAAAAGGAGGCTTTGTATTAATCGATGCAAACTCAAAAGAGCATGTAATTGGTGAACCTTCAAAAAATCCTATTAGATTAAAAATTTTAGATAAAAGATTACATTATAAGTTGTTGTTTCATCCTGATTTATATTTTGGTGAGGCATACACAAATGGAGACCTAATCGTTGAAAACGGAACTCTTAGCGACTTTTTAAATTTAGCTTTAATGAATTTTGGCAGGGGTGAGTTAAATTTTTTTAGTTACTTATTAAACAGATTGAGAGGTTCTTATAGATATTTAACAAACTTTAATTTTATAAAAAAGTCTAAAATGAATGTCTCTCATCATTATGATATCTCAGATGATTTATATGATTTATTTTTAGATCCAAAAAGACAATATTCTTGTGCATATTTTAAAAATGAAAAAGATAGTTTAGAAACAGCACAAAACAATAAAATACAACATATTATAAAAAAACTTAATATTAAAGATAACCAAAAAGTTTTAGACATTGGTTGTGGTTGGGGATCATTAGCTATTGATATTGCTAAGAGTGCCAAATGTGAAGTAACAGGAATCACGCTATCAAAAAATCAATTAAACTATTGTAATAAAATCGTAAAAAAAAATAATTTAGAAAATCAAGTAAAATTTAGGATGGTAGATTATAGAGAACTAAAAGAAAAGTTTGATAGGATAGTAAGTGTTGGAATGTTTGAGCATGTTGGAAGAAAGTTTTATAAAAAATTTTTTAAACAAATTGAAAATTTGTTGAATGACGATGGTGTTTCTTTAATACATACGATTGGATCAGTAAACCCTCCAAGAGATCCTCATCCATGGATAACTAAATATATTTTCCCAGGCGGATATACGCCCAGTTTGAGTGAGGTGACCACACCAATAGAAAAAGCAGGTTTAATAGTGACAGATATAGAAGTTTTACGACTTCACTATTCACATACGTTAAGAAATTGGAAAGAAAATTGTATTAAAAATAAAAAAAAAATAATTGATATGTTTGACGAAAAATTTTTTAGAATGTGGGAATTTTATCTTACAGGATGTGAAATGGCATTTAAATGGGGTGATCAAGTAG
>CACGSR010000024.1:0-2648 GCA_902575785.1 uncultured Pelagibacteraceae bacterium | reverse complement strand
ATTAAACAAAATTTTAGAAATTGGCACTTTCAATGGTGAATTTACAAATTTTTTATCAAAAATTTTTCCCGAGGCAGAAATATTTACAATAGATCTTGAAAAGAAAGATAATCAATTTTTAAATACATATGATAGAGATAAAAAAGATAAACTAGATATTTTTTTTAAAGTCAGAAAAAAAAACTTGAGTAAAAAAAATATAAAATTTTGCGAACTAAATAGTTTTTATTTACAGGATAAGTTTAAGGATGAAAAATTTGATATTATATGGATAGATGGCAATCATATTAATCCACAAGTATCATTTGATATATTTCAATCACTAAAGTTAGTAAACTTTGGAGGTGTTATTTGTGTGGATGATGTGATAATACAAGATGAGTTTTATAAAAAAAAATATGTATCTAATGAAAGTTATAAAACTTTAGAATACTTATCAAAAATAGATATAATAAAAAATTTTTATATCATTAAAAGAATAAGAAGATTCTACAAAAAAGAAAAAAAATATATATCTATAAGTTTCATCAATGATCAAAAAAATTAAACTAAATATTAGAATATAAATTGAAAAATTATATTTTAATAATCGGTTCAAAGCCAAATTCAAAGCTTCCTGTTGCAAATATTGATTGGGTATTTTCAGCCAACGGAGCAGCTGAAAAGGGAGATCTTTATTGTAAAAAATTCAAAATTCATAATCATTCTTGTGTAGTTGGTACAAGAGAATTTGAAAAAAATCCTAAAGTATCCAAAAGAGTTTTGGGTGCAGATTTAAAAGAAATCATATTCAGGTATGGAAAACTTTCATCTCTTGAATTTATAATAAAAAATCAAGTTAAAATAATTAATTTTTCAAAATATGAGCAATTTTTTTTTCAAAAAAAATTTTTTAATAATTCATTTATTGATCTTTTATATAGTGAATTATCTTATGAAAGTAGTTTTTTAAAAAAATTTGCATATTTTTTTCACTGTTTATTTCGAAAAGGTTTTTTGTGTTCTTCTACAGGTTTATTTTCAATTTTATATGCATTAGAAAATTTTCCAAATCATCAAATAATTATTTCTGGAATTGGGCCTACTCAAAATATAGATGATCATTTTTATGATAATTCTACAAACTATTCAATGAGATCCAAGGTGGATCATATACTTTTCAATAAAATTAAAAGTAAGTATAAAGAGAGATTATTTTGTACAGATGATGAATTGAGCAAAAAGTACGACCTACTAATGTGGAATAAAGAAACTTTTTTATAAATTATATAAAGTAGGTGTTATTGATTTAATTTTAATCGATTGATTTGTTAGAATATAGTTTGTAAAAACCTCATTAACAATATTTTTTCTGGGACTATCGCTTGAGTAACCATCGAGTCCGGCTAAATAAATTTTTTTTGATTTTCCACTAGTGGCTATTGCTAAGGCATATGATATAGCTAATGAGTTAGGAGTTACAGCATTTTTTTCTAAAAATTCAAATACCCCATTTTTAACTTGAAGTCCAAAATTTAGTAATTTAAATTTTTCAATACTTTGAGAAATTAATTTTTTAATTTTATTATATGGGACTATTATAGGTCTGGTTAATTTTTTTTTAAGCTTTAAATCCACCAATAATCTAAGACGATTACTTGCTACATAAAAATTTATATACTTTTCATTTAAAAAATTATTAAAATTTAATGATAAAACAATAGGTTTTTTTACTTTAATAAATTTAACTACTTTTGAAATATTTTTTTTAAGATTTTGCCCAGGACCTATAATTAGAACATTTTTATTTTGCAAATACCGTGATGGCATCCAGTCTCCGATATCTTTACTGTTAAATATTTGGTCATTTTGAGTTACAAGTTCTTTTATATAACTTTTACCACCAATTTTACTTAAATAATTTATATTACTTAATATTTTATCTGGTGGAAAAGTTGGGTCTCCTATCATTTGCTGTACAAATGAAGGGTGAACACCCTTTATACCAGCAAAATAATAATATACATTTGATCCCCAGCCATATTTTTGTTTCAATTCTTTAAAATATTTTTCAATTAGGTTTAAAATTGGCACTAAATCAATATTTTTTTTCGTTAATTTATTCAATTCAATTATTGTCTCTTCTGTTTTTGAATTTCCAGGACCTCTTCCCATTCCAGTAACTGTACTGTCTACCCAAGTGACTCCTAGTTTAATAGCTTCAAGGGTATTATCTAGAGCTTTTCCAAGATTATCATGTGTATGTATTCCGATTTCTCCTTTCCAATTTTTCTTAATTTGACTCACAATCATTCTTATGTCTTTTGGTTTCAAACTACCTAGGCTATCTGCAAAGTATAAAATTTTTATATGCATCTGATTTATTTGATGAATGATATTTTTAATTTCTTTTTTTGTTCTTTCTGATATCTGCATAATGTTTATACCAACAAGATATCCTTTTGATTTTAAACTTAACACTATTGGTTTAATAGAGGGAATTTCATGGTGATGACATGCTATTCTTACTAAAGATATTTTTGATTTTTTTTTTTCAGTGAAAAATTTATTAATTAATAAAGTAGATATTTGTTTTTTGTTAAGAAAATCTCCCGCATTTATCATTACTCCTAATTTTAAATTTTTGGGTATTTTAAGACTATTTAAAA
>CACGSR010000023.1:0-3780 GCA_902575785.1 uncultured Pelagibacteraceae bacterium | reverse complement strand
GAAGTGAATTACAAATTTTTTTAAAAAATAATTCTTTTTTTTCTAATTTTTTAGACCAAGCTTTCTCTTCTGAGAAAACATTTATATTAATCATTTTTAGAATAAGCTTTAACTATTTTTGATACCAATGGGTGTCTAACAACATCTGAATGGTCAAAATCTATAATTGAGATTTCATTTAAATGACCCAATAATTTCTTAGATTTTAGAAGGCCTGACATGCTTTTATTTTGCAAGTCTATTTGGGATGGATCTCCATTGACTACAATTTTTGAATTCTCTCCAATTCTTGTCAAAAACATTTTTATTTGTATGTCAGTTGCATTTTGTGCTTCATCTAAAATTGCGAATGAATTTTTTAAAGTTCTACCTCTCATAAAAGCAAGTGGTGCTATTTCTATATCTCCAATTTCTATCATTCTTTGTATTTTCTCAAAATCGAATAAGTCATACAATGAATCATATAAGGGTCTAAGATAAGGATCTACTTTTTCCTTCATATCACCAGGCAAAAAACCTAACCTTTCTCCAGCCTCAACTGCAGGCCTAGATAAAATAATTCTCTCAATCTTTTTTTCTAGCAACATTGTTAGGCCTACAGCGACCGCAAGGAAAGTTTTCCCTGTTCCAGCTGGCCCAGCAGAAATTACAATATCACTTTGTCTTAAAGCTCTTACGTAACTTTTTTGTTTTTCTGATCTTGGTATAATAGATTTTTTTGGTGTTTTAATAACATCAGTTACATTATTTTTTTTTGCTTTTTCACTAATCATGAATTTATCAACTGAGGATACTATATCTTTATTTTCTATGCTTCCATTAATTATAAATTGATCAGCAAGAAATTGTATTGCATTTTTAATAATCTCATTTTTTTGTAAACTAGATTTAATAAGTATTGAATTTCCTCTTGAATAAAGATTTGATTGAGTAATTTTTTCTAATTCTTTTAAGTTTTTATTAAATTCTCCTACAACACCCATCAGTAAATCATTATCGTGAAAAATAACACTCAATGTATTATTGTCAGAATAAACAAATTTAAGTGGGGAATTAATATTTTTTTTAATTATATTGCTCAATATTTATGCTACCCTTTTGTCCGAATTTTTAATTTTTTCTCCAAATAAAGTACTTCTATTACTTGTCTTTATTTTGACTGGTAAAATTTTTCCTATATCCGTCTTTTTACCCTCGAATATTACTGGAGTCATGAATTCAGTCCTTCCAAAAACATATTTTTCATTTTTTGATAAATTTTCTACTAGTATATTTAAGGTTTTATTTTCTAAAGATTTGTTCTTGTTTGATTGATTGTCAAATAATAAACTTTGAATTATTTTTAATCTTTGTAAAGATATTTTCTTATCTACCAATTTACAATTTGCTGCTTTTGTGCCCGGTCTGGGGCTAAAAATAAAAGAGTATG
This sequence comes from uncultured Pelagibacteraceae bacterium, assembly GCA_902575785.1. Lineage (GTDB taxonomy): Bacteria > Pseudomonadota > Alphaproteobacteria > Pelagibacterales > Pelagibacteraceae > Pelagibacter. The sequence continues at coordinate 2,351 of CACGSR010000023.1, read as the reverse complement.
AGTTTATAAATCTTATCTTTTCAACTACTTTCAAAGTATCTTCAAAATCCTGATCACTTTCACCTGGATAACCAATGATAAAATCACTAGAAAATTCCAAATTAGGATTTATTTTTTTTAATTTTTCACATATCTCTAAATACTCCTTAATTGTGTGTTTTCTATTCATAAGTTTTAATATCTTATCTGATCCACTTTGAACTGGAAGGTGGATCAAGGGCATTAACTTTTTTGAATATTTATATATGTCAATTAAATCTTCTGTCATGTCTTTTGGATGAGATGTTGTGTATCTGATTCTTTCGATTTTTGAGATTTTTTCTAATTCAATTATCAAATCTGATAACTTATTTCTACCATCTTGGTAGGCATTAACATTTTGACCAAGAAGTATTATTTCTTTTGCACCATTTTTAACTAGAAATTCAGCTTCCTTAGTAACGATTTTCATAGGCCTTGAATACTCTGGACCTCTGGTAAAAGGAACAACACAAAAGTTACAAAATTTGTCACAACCTTCCTGTATTGTTAAAAAAGATGATACCTTGCTATTATTATTTTTAATTTTATCAAAATAAACAAATTTCTGAATTGTATCGAAATCTGTTTCTTCAATTTTTTCTTTTGGATTAAAATTAGTGAGTATTTTATTTATTTTGTGATAAGACTGAGGTCCTACAACAATATCTATATATGGCTCTCTTTTTAAAATTTCTTGGTTTTCAGCTTGAGCCACACATCCGGCAATAATAACTATGGGTTTCTTTTTATTTAAGTATAATTTTTTAATTCTGCCGACTTCATGGTAAACTTTTTGTTTAGCTTTATCTCTTATGTGACATGTATTTAATATATAACAATCAGCATCATCTTGATATAAAGTTTTTTTGTAACCTATTTTGTCTAAAGAATCATACAACCTATTTGAGTCATACTCGTTCATTTGGCACCCAAAAGTTTTTATGAATAATTTTTTACTTATATCTTTATACATTTTTAATACATGCTTGAGTTTTCATCTATTTTTGCGTTAAAAGAAATTGATCGTCTTTCTTCATCAGTATCATAAAATGGATAAACTGCATGCATCAAATAACTTGGAAACATATAAAATTCCCCTACTTTTGGTTTAATAATATAATTTGATTCTGAAAATAAATTTTTTGAACCATGCACTAAAACAAGCTTGCCATTATTATTGGTTTTATTTTCTTGGTAAGTATTCCCAAAACTATTAGGAACTTTTAAATACCCTACTCCAGAAATATGTCCACTGTGCCAGTGTATTGGATTATATTCATGCTTAAATTGTCTCACAATCCAAGATTTTATAATTTGAAAACTTTGTAATTGTTTGTTTTGCTCATGCTTAAGCCATTCTTTACATGCCGAGGCAAGAAATTCAGCCCACTTAATACTTTTCATAAATTCTGTTTCTAAAAAAAATTCTTGATTTACATTTCCAGCTAAATCAGAGCCATGGTCAAGTTTTTTGATTTTATCACTATCTTTAATTATGTCATCAACATATTTATTTAAACTCTGTAAAGTTTCTTCTGGTATATTAAATTTAACCACTGAAGGCCCAAAAGGTTTTATTATTCTTAATGATTGATTATTTTTTTTTGACTCCATACAATTCTAATTTATGATCAACTAGTTTGTACCCATATTTTTCAGCTACCTTTTTTTTAAGCATTTCTATTTCCTCATCTACGAATTCTATTATCTCTCCAGTTTTAACATTAATTAAATGATCATGATGACCTTCTAAAATTTGCTCGTATCTTGCTTTACCGGCTTTAAAATCATGTTTCATTAGTATACCAGCCTCTTCGAGGATTTTTACAGTTCGATAAACTGTAGCTATGCTAATTTTAGTATCTATTTTTGATACTCTATTGTAAAGTTCATCTACATCAGGATGATCTGACTCCCCATATCGCTCTTTGGACTCTGAAAGAACTTTTAAAATTATTCTTCTTTGGTCAGTAAGTTTTACACCTTTTGATAAACATATTTGCTCTAAACTTTCTGGCATATTTAATTTTAACTTAAATAAATAGGATTAATCAAATTCTTTTTAATTTTAAATTTGTCACATAATTCGGGAATATTCTCGTACTTTATATTGTTGGTCTCCTGAAAATCTTTAAGACTAAAGCAATAGTAGTCAATATTATTGGCAAAATGTATAGCTTGAACGGTTGAAAGCGAATTTCTTATGCCAGCAAAACTTCCAGGGCCTTTATTGACATAAAGCTTTGAAATATCCTTTATTTTAATATTTTTTGACTCTAAAAATTCACTAATCAAAATCATAATTTTTTCAAAATTTTTTTTAGTATTTT
>CACGSR010000022.1:0-4096 GCA_902575785.1 uncultured Pelagibacteraceae bacterium | reverse complement strand
TGAGAAAAGTTATTTTCTTGATGCAACTTTTCAATTAAGTTTTTATTAACTATGCTTTCTTTCCAATTTCTACCAGAAACCGATTTCATTATTTACTTTTTAGTGTCATCAAAAATAATTTCTTTCTTAATTACACCTTTATTATCTGCACTTTTGTGAGTAAAAATTGTTTCTGTAAAAAATGAACTTTTACTTTTTTTAATTACACCTTTAATAGAATTGTTTGGCATACAATCTGTTATAGCTGTTGCACAAAATATTGAATCACCTTTTACAATCTCATTTAGTTCATATTTTTTATTTAAGTCACTTATTCCTATTTTTTTCGCAGTCTTAATATCTTCATCTCTTTCAAAAATAAACCTTCCCTGAAAATGACAATTATGAGTATCTAATGCAGATGCTGCCAGAACACCTTCTGGTCCACCACCAATGCCTAAAAAAATATCAACCTTATACTCAGGCTTTGAAACTAATAATGCTCCAGAAACATCACCGTCTGAAATTAAAAACAAATTTACATTAAGATCTTTTAATTCATCTATAATTTTTTTATGTCTAGGCCGATCTAGTAAACAAGCTGTTAATTTTGATGGTTCACTATTTTTAAATTCAGCTAAATTTGTAATATTTTTTTTAATTGAGTAATCAAGATCTATTAAACCTTTTTCAACTTTCGATGTGGCAATCTTGTTCATGTAGGTCTCAGGAGCTTTAAATAAATTTCCCTTTTCTGCAATAGCAATTACTGAAAGTGCTCCAGGCAAGTTATTTGCTGCAAAATTTGTTCCTTCTAATGGATCTACAGCTATATCAAATTTTGGTCCACTTTTATTTCCTAATATCTCGCCAGTATAAAGCATTGGAGCCTCGTCTAAAGAACCCTCTCCTATAACAATTTCCCCTGTCATTTTAATTTTATTTAATTCTTTCCTCATTGCGTCAACAGCAGCTTTATCTGCTAAATTTTTGTCTTTTTTCCCAACTAAGAAAGAGGATGATACGGCAGCTTTTGAAGTAACAATAATTAATTTGTCTAAATAATCTTTATCAATTGTCATGAAATTTTTGGACTAAATTCCTTAGATGACTCAAGTTTTGATTCAAATTCTCTTAGTCTTTTCCAAACTGATATCAATTCAACAATGATTGGCCAACTTCTAACAAGATATTGAAGTGAAGTTTCTACTCTACCAAATGCTCTAATTATTTGTTGAACAAATCCCAGAGTGATAGCTCCTGTAACAATTGTAGGAGCTAAAGCTAAATAAGGTACTATAACCATACCTTGCAGATAGCTCCATTTCACAGCATTAAAATATAAGTAATGAAAATACATTTTATAATGGATCCTTCTTACACCACCATATAAGTCTGTTATTTTTTCTGGCTTAGCGCTTTCTTTAAAATCTTCACCTAAAACAAGTTCTTTTCTATAAGCAGCTTCCTCTTTTTGAATATCATACTCTATTCCTGGAAGTTTAATTCCAACACTAGCAAGTAAGATTGTTCCACCTAGAGCTGAAAGAATAGCAACCCAAACTAGCGCGTGCTCAACTTCTCCAATCCATGGAAGAACAGTTATACTCTTTGATAAGCCCCATAAAATTGGAGTAAATGCAATTAATGTCATTAGACTTCTTAAAAGTTCAGCACCTAAACCTTCCATTATTCTAGCAAATTTTAAAGTATCTTCTTGCACTCTTTGAGAAGCTCCTTCTATAGATGATGCATAATCCCATTTATCATGGTAAAAATCCGCCATTGCAGTTCTCCATCTAAATGTCCAATGACTTGTAAAATAATCACTGAAAATTACAACTAAGATATATACAGCTGCTATTTTTGCAAAAGTAAAAAGATAAAAAATAAATTCTTTTTCTGTTACTGAATTCGGTTCAGTTAGAGCTTTTTGTAAAGTATCATAAAACTCACCAAACCATTCATTAATTCTGACATCTAACTGAACTTGAAACCAAGTTGCACTTAAAATTAATAAGGTCCCACCAATACTCCATAAGTACCATTTTTTTTGTGTAAAAAATTTAAACATCTATCATCCTAAAAAATTATCAGCATATGATTTTTTAGTAACCTTTCTTTTTTTTGGCTCAATTATTTCATAATCAATTTTCATTTTTTTAGCGTAATTGATCGCTAATTCTTTTGAGGAAAACTCCATCTTAAGTTCAGTCAATGTATCGGAAGAACTCTCCCATCCCATTAATGGATTAATTGTTGGATCTTTAGTCTCATACTCTAGTATCCATTTATTAATTTTTCCAAGACCAGACTGCATTGCACTTTTGTTAGGTATATATATTTTTGCTTTTTTCATAATGTAGATGGTCGGAGTGGCAGGATTTGAACCTGCGACCCTCTGGTCCCAAACCAGATGCGCTACCAGGCTGCGCTACACTCCGAATGATGTACTAATACAGCACTTGTTGAATATTTCAATGTATAAAGAAGTGTAAATTTGAAAGAATTTTAATAAAAATCTGTTATATAGGATGATATGATAATTATTTGTCCCTCTTGTGAAAAGAAATTTCAAATAGAGGATAAACTAATTCCTACAGAAGGAAGACTGCTTCAGTGTGGTTCGTGTAATAAGGAGTGGTTTTTTAAAAAAGAAAAAATAGAACCTACAAAATCAAAAAAAGAGGAAATAATTAAAAAGCCCCAAATTACTGAAAATTTTGAAATAAATGAGAGAAAGGCAAAAGATACAAATAATTACGAAACAATAACAAAAAAAAATAAAAAAATTCCAAAAAAAGCCTCTTTTTCTTTTGTAAAATTTTTATCTTATATATTAGTAGCAATAATTTCTTTTGTTGCACTAATAATACTAATTGACACTTTTAAAACACCGCTGTACAAAATTTTTCCTAATCTAGAATTTATTTTATTTAATTTTTATGAAACTTTAAAAGATATTGAGCTTTTTTTTAGAGACTTAATTTAATTATGATTAATTATTTATCTAAACCTTTTAGGTGGTTTTTCAAGTTAGAAGCTGCTAGTGGTTTAATTTTACTTATCGCAGCTATACTTGCTTTAATGATAAGCAATAGTAATTATGGTGATTTTTATTTTAGCTCTTTAGAAAAATATTTATTTATTGGAATTAATGAATTTGGATTAAAGCTCTCTGTTCATCACTGGATTAATGATGCCTTAATGGCAATATTTTTTTTCTTTGTAACTTTAGAAATTAAAAGAGAGTTTATTCAAGGTGAGCTTTCAAATATAAAGCAGGCCATGTTACCAATAATTGCTGCTGTTGGTGGAATGGTAATACCAGCTTTATTTTATATCGTAATAAATTGGGGTAACAATGAAACAATGAATGGTTGGGCAATACCATCAGCTACAGATATTGCATTCTCTCTTGGAATTTTATCATTATTAGGTTCAAGAGTTCCGATTTCTTTAAAAGTTTTCCTCACCGCTCTTGCTATTATAGATGATCTTGGTGCAATACTAATTATTGCTTTTTTTTATTCAGGAGACCTAAGCATACCTTATCTAACTCTTATCTTGTTAAGCTATATTCTACTATTAACTTTAAATAAATTTTCAGTAAAAAAATTTTTGCCCTATCTACTAATTGGATTATTCATGTGGTTTTTCACTTATAAATCTGGAATTCATGCAACAATTGCTGGAGTTTTATTAGCTACTACTATCCCTCATAGAACCAAAGATAAAGATTTTTCCCCACTAGTCACAATCGAACATGCGATATCACCATACGTTGCATTTGCAATTATGCCCTTATTTGCTTTTGCAAATGCTGGAGTGAGTTTAGAGGGTTTATCATTAAGTAGCCTATTGGCTCCAGTTCCTTTGGGTATACTATGTGGATTATTTTTTGGAAAACAAATAGGTGTTTTATTATTTTCATATATTTCAATAAAATTAAAATTTGCTGAACCACCAAATAAATCTACATGGTTAAGTATATACGGGGTTTCAATACTTACAGGGATAGGATTTACGATGAGTTTATTTGTTGGTAATTTAGCTTTTGTTGATAATGTCCAATATATGGATGGTGTTAAGATAGGTGTTTTAACAGGATCTTTGT
>CACGSR010000021.1:0-4248 GCA_902575785.1 uncultured Pelagibacteraceae bacterium | reverse complement strand
AGTTAATAGGCGAACAATTTAAGATAAATAATCCACAAACGAAGTCATCTTGTGGTTGTGGTGTCTCCTTTTCACTTTAATGAAAATTTCATCATGGAATGTAAATTCTGTTAGAGCAAGAATTGAGAATATAAAAAGTTATCTTTTAAAATATAAACCTGACATTTTGATGATGCAAGAAATCAAAACTGAAGATTTAAATTTTCCATACGATGATTTTTCATCTATGGAATATGAAAGTCACGTATTTGGTCAAAAAAGTTATAATGGAGTTGCAATTATTTCAAAAGGAAAATTAAAGAATATCAGAAAAGATCTCATTAAAGATAAACTAAAACAATCAAGAATAATTTCTGCTGAAATGGAATATAAAAAAAAAAAAATCCAATTAATCAATATTTACACTCCTAATGGCAATCCAGTCGACACTGAAAAGTATGATTATAAGAAAAAATGGCTCAATGACTTAATTAAACAATTAAAAAATTTAAGTAAAAAAAATCAAAATATTATTTTGGCTGGGGATTTTAACATAATACCATCAGAGGAAGATGTATATAATCCAAAAAGTTTTGAAGATGATGCCTTGTTTAGATTAGAAATTAGAAAAAAATTGAGAGAAATGATTAATCTAGGTTTTAATGATGTCTATAGACATTTTTATGATACCAAAGAAGGTTATACATTTTGGGATTATATGAGAGGAGCATGGCAAAAAAATAATGGAATGAGAATAGACCATTTTTTAGTCTCAAATTCTCTAATAGACAATATTAAAAGTATCAATATTAATAAAGACCCTAGAGGACGAGAAAAGCCATCAGACCATACTCCTATAGAAATAACTTTAACTTAACACCCTTTAAATGATTTTGACATGTTGCCAATCAAATCAAAGTATAATTTTTTTCCAGGATCAAGTGTAGCTCCTAATGGATCTATCACACCTGTTGCAACATTGGTATCTTTTGCTACAGCTTTTATTATATCTGGATTAAATTGAGGCTCAGAAAATATACAACTCACTTTATCATGCTCGATTACTTCTCTAATTTCAGCTAATTGTTCAGCACCTGGCATAACATCAGTGTTTACTGTAAATGCTCCAAGAATATTTATCCCAAATCTTTTTTCAAAATATTGATAAGCATCATGAAAAACTATTGATTTAAAATCTTTATTTAATTCAGATTTAACTTTCTTAGTTAGTTTATCTAAATCATTATGTGCTTTCTTTAAATTTGCTTTATATTTTGCCTCATTTTTTTGATCATTTTCAATTAAGTGTTCTGCCATTTCACTTAAAATTATTTTTGCATTCATCGGATCAAGCCATATGTGTGGATCAAACTCTCCGTGAGCATGTCCCTCGTGTCCATGGTCATCGTGACCATCTTTTTTATGATCATCGTCATGTCCGTGTTCATCATGGCCATGTTCTTTTTCTTTTTTATCATGATCGTGATCATCATGATCGTCTTCTTTCTTAGCATGATCGTCATGATCATCTTCCTTATGCCCATGATCGTCATGACCTTCAAAAATATTTCTTTCTCTAAATTTAAGTTTAGTTAAACCTTTAATTTCCATTAATTCGATTTTTTCAGCATCTTTTGCAATTGTTTTTAATGGTTTCTCTAAAAAGTTTTCGATATCCTCACCTACCCAAAATATAATATCTGCATTTTGTATCATTTTTGCGTGTGATGGTTTAAGTGCAAATCCATGTGGGGAAGCATAACCATCAACAATTAAATCTGGTTTACCAACACCATCCATTAGATAACTTGCAAGCGAATGGATTGGTTTTATTGCTGCAACTACTTTAATCTCAGCGTTTGCTGGTGCAAATATTGTTAAGAATGATAATACTGATAGGATTAATGGTAATTTTTTTAAGTTTTTCATATGTTGTATATTTAAATTGTTATAATATAACACCATGTAATAATATAACAATTATTAGTCAAGAAAAAAAATGAGCACTGATCAAAATATATTGGTAAAATTAAACGATGCTGGTTTACAGTTGAATAACAAATGGCTAGTCAAAGGTGTTTCACTACAGGTTGAAAAAGGAAAAATAGTTACTCTGATAGGTCCAAATGGATCAGGAAAAAGCACAACAGCTAAAATTGCTTTAGGTATTTACAAAAAGATTGATGGTTCAGTTGAAAAATACACCAATAGAGTTGGATATGTTCCACAGAAAATTTCAATTGATTGGACGTTACCGCTAAGAGTAAATGATTTCATGATGTTAACAGAAAGTCTTAATAAAGAGACAATAGATGAAGCTTTATCTTTAACTGGTGTCATTCATCTGAAAGACAAAAATTTGGGAGATTTATCAGGTGGTGAATTTCAAAGAGTACTACTTGCTAGAGCCATATCAAAAAAACCTGATCTATTAGTACTTGATGAACCGGTGCAGGGAGTAGATTTTACTGGTGAAATAGCTTTATACGAACTAATTAAGAAAATTTCTGATGAATTAAGTTGTGGGATCTTATTAATTTCACACGACTTACATACAGTTATGAGTGCAACAGACCATGTTGTTTGTTTAAACGGCCATGTTTGTTGCTCAGGGTCTCCAATAGATGTTGCAAAAAACAATGAGTATAAAGCTTTATTTGGAGAGCAGGCTTCTCAAATATTGAGTAGATATGAGCATAAGCACGACCATATTCATACAGATGAAGGTGAAATTAAAAAAAATTAGATGTTTGATGATTTTTTTATAAGAGCTTTAGTAGCTGGAATTGGAGTTGCTTTTGTAACAGGACCTCTTGGTTGCTTTGTCATATGGAGAAGATTATCTTATTTTGGTGACACCTTAGCTCACTCTGCTCTATTGGGAGTGACATTAGCTTTTACTATGGAATTTAATATTGCTATTTCAGTATTTATTATTTCCTCGATGATAGCTTTAATTTTGATTCAACTTCAGAAAAAAACGAATTTACCAGGTGATGCTTTGTTGGGTCTTCTAGCTCATTCATCTCTGGCAGTTGGACTTGTTGTGATTGGTTTTTTAACATTTATCAGGTTTGATATTATGGGATTATTATTTGGAGATATTTTAGCAGTTTCGGTTGATGATTTATTGATAATATGGATTGGAGGAGCATTAATCCTTTTAGTTCTAAAATTAATTTGGAAGCCTTTATTCGCTTCAACAGTAAATTATGAACTAGCAGAGGCAGAAGGATTAAATCCGGATAGAGCTAAAGCTATATTTACAATTTTAATGGCAGCAATCATCGCTATTTCAATTAAAATGGTTGGATTACTATTAATTACTGGAATGCTGATTATTCCTGCTGCAATGGCAAGAAATTTATCATCAAGTCCACAAAGTATGGTCATCTATTCAATTATAGGAGGATTATTATCTGTAATTATAGGATTGTTCACATCTTTAGAGTTTAATACTTCTTCGGGTCCATCAATTATAACAGCAGCTTTATTATTATTCATACTTTCGTTATTTAAAATAAAACAATCTATTAAATTGAAAAATTAATGAGGAATCAGTAAAATGAAAACAATGCATAAAGAACATACTCTCACAAAAAATCAGCAAATTATTTTTGATTTAATTGATAAATCTCCTGAACCAATGAAAGCTTATTCAATCCTTTTTAATGTTCAAAAAAAAGGCATTAAAGCTCCATTACAAGTTTATAGAGCATTAGATAAGCTAGTTGAAATAGGAAAAATTCATAAAATTGAAAGTCGAAATGCCTTTATTGCATGTCATAATTCAAGCTGCCAGGTATCAAAAGCTACTGCATTTTCAATCTGTGAGATCTGTGAGAAGGTAACAGAAATCAGCAGTGCAAGTCTCTCCAAATACTTAGCTAATTTCAAAGACAAAGACGGTATGAAATATAGTAAATACAATCTTGAGTTTTTTGGATTATGTAAAAAGTGTAGATAATCCTTTATTTTAATAAATTCTTAACATAACTGAAATAATAATAACGAAAGGAAATTTTATGTTTATAAAAAAATATCTAAAGTGGATCAGTACGTTTCTAGTTTTAGTGGGAATACTTCTTACAAATTTAAATATATATCCATTAAATATATATTTTCATGGATTAGGAGTTGTTGGATGGACTATCGCTGGATTTATCAGCAAAGATAAGGCGATACTAACAAACTTTGGATTACAAATTCCATTATTTGTTATTGGGATTTATAAGATTATTTTTTAAATGAAGAATATATTGTTTGTAT
>CACGSR010000020.1:0-5619 GCA_902575785.1 uncultured Pelagibacteraceae bacterium | reverse complement strand
TTTTTCTGATCCTGGCTCCGTATCTGCTTTAATAGCATCCACAGGACACTCAGGCTCGCAAACGCCACAATCTATACACTCATCAGGTCTAATTACAAGCATATTTTTACCTTCATAAAAACAATCAACTGGACAAACCTCAACACAATCCATTAGTTTGCATTTGATGCATTTGTCATTAACTATGTAAGTCATTAAGAATTTTCTTTTTTTATTTGTTCTTTAATATCCCCCATAATTTTACTGTCAATATATAGCAATCCAGCAAGTCGTCTCATGAGATTAGCCTCGTATATATCAGCTTTTTTGTTAGAGAAAATAATTCTCCATAAAGTTTTAACGATCTTTATTTTATTATTTTCCTCCATATTTTTAACTTCTTTTGTGAAATCTAAAATCTGATTTGAGTTTTCTTCCATTTTTTTTGCTTTTTCAAAAATTTCATTTATTTTTTTATTCACTACACCAAAATTTATTAATGTTTGTTTAATAATATTTTCTTCTTCTTTAGAGAAATCTTGATCTATTTTAGCAGCATGTATTAATAATGCTCCAACTTTTATTAATTGATTATCGTCATTATTTTCTCTTTTTTTGAAAAAAATCATTTTAACTTAAATTCAGCCCCTTTAGAATGCCAAATGGACTCTCTTTTAAAGTTTTTTTGGCAAATGTCTTCTTATAATTTTTTGGTGGGAGATATCTAAAAAAAGTTTCACTTCCTATATCATTAACCTTATATCCCATTTTTTTTAAAAGTTTTTTAAAATTTTCTTTGTTACATCCTAGTAGATTGAGCATCTCCGGAGTCATTTTTGTATTTTTGTTTTTTTCTGTGCTAGAATTTATAATTTTCATAAATAACCTTTCTAAAATATCTATTCTTACAAAAAGATTATCGAATTGCTCAAATCCACATAACAACATGAAATATTTATTTTTTTTGTTTTTATCTTCTAAAAAATTCAACCCAAAAACAGGAGGTTTAAGATTAAAATATTTTTGATGAAAATTTTTCCATAGCATAGTTCTTAAAGAGACAGCCTCCGGCTTAATAAGTTTGTGTAAAAAAATGTGATATCTTCCAAATTTTACTCCAAGATCCCTCAATACCTTTCTATCCTCTTGTTTAAGATTTTTTAGGTATTCAGAAACTTGATCTCTTTTAAGAACACCATTATTTTCATAAAGTTGGTATGCCAGAGCCTTAATTGATGTATTTTTTTCGTCTAGATTTTTAATATCTATAAGGCTTTTTAAAATATTGTTAATTTTATTTTTAAGCCATTTTTTTAAAAACGTAATTAATTTTTGTTTTTGATCATAATCTAAAATATCATCAACAATTAACTCTAAGCCAGGATTGAGATAATCTTTGCCAGGTATTAATCTTCCTATTGAAGATTTGTCCCAATAGATTTTAAAGTCATCAGCTAAGTCTAATAAACCAGTATTGATTATTTTTTGGACTCTCTTTTCTAACTCGGGACCAACTGTCTGTCTTGCTGCTTTTTTTAGAGACTTTATATCTGTCTCTAAAGAACCTTTTTTTAAATCTAATTCTAATTTCAAACCTTTAATTTTACCGATAAACTGCTCTTCGATCATCACTTCATTATTTTCTAAAATTTTAGTATCGAATTTCATATCTTGCCTTAACCCTCTTGCAAGAACACTTGCTCTTTTGTCAATAAAAGTTTTTGAGAGTTCTTCATGAAGTCTATCTGAGAGTTTATCTTCTAATAGTTTTGTTTTTTCAATCCAATAGTTTTGATTTTCTACCCAATTATTTTTATTTGAAACATATGACCAAGTCCTAACATTTGCAATTCTATTTGATAAAGAGTCTACATTTCCCTCTAATTTATCCAATTTGATAAGCTTTAGTCTCATATAATCATCTGTAATTTTACCTTTATTACTATTTAAATATCCAAATACACTGTTTATTACCTCATAGTGGTGACCATAAGTTTTTTTTACAAAATCTGGTATTTGACAACATTCCCATAAAAGACTTAAGTTACTATTATTTAATTCAATATTTTCTAAATTTTTATCTCTTAAAAAATATTTGAGTGCTTTCTCATCGATGCACTCATGTATTTTTCTCAACCAACTTTTCTGAGGTCTTTCATCTAAGGATTTAATCAATGCTAAAGGATTATTAAAATTTAAATTTGAGTTTCTCCAAAACAAAGTTTGAATATCATCAAATTTATGATTTTCTAGTAAATCTACCTCTTCATCATTCATTTCTTTACAAATTCCAGTTACTCCAAAATTTCCATCATTTAAATATCTTCCTGCTCTTCCTGCTATTTGTCCTATTTCCGATAAATTAAGTTTTCTTAATTTTTTCCCATCAAATTTTTTTAAGTTAGAAAAATAAACATGGTCAATATCCATATTAATCCCCATACCGATAGCATCTGTTGCTACTAAAAAATCAACATCTCCTGACTGATATAAATTCACTTGAGCATTCCTAGTTTTTGGGCTCAAGGATCCCATCACAATGGCAGCACCTCCTTTTTGCCTTCTTATTAATTCAGCAATTGCGTAAACCTCTTCTGCAGAAAAAGCGATTATAGCTGTTTTCCTATTTATTCTTGAGATCTTTTTGTGACCAGAATAACTAAGTTTTGATAATCTGTTTCTGTTAACAAATTCTACATCATCATCTAATTTAGAGATAATTTTTCTTATAGTATTAGATCCCATAAGCATAGTTAATTTTTCACCCCTCATGTTTAATAATCTGTCAGTGAAAATATGACCTCTTTCATGATCTGCACACATCTGAATTTCATCTACGCCAACAAAATCTAATTGTTTATCGATAGGCATAGACTCGACTGTGCATAAAAAATATTTTGCATTATCTGGTATAATTTTCTCTTCACCAGTTATTAAAGCAACTTTGTCCAAACCAGTTTTTTTAACTACTTTGTCATAAACTTCTCTAGCAAGTAATCTTAAAGGAAATCCAATCATTCCACTGTCAAAAGACAGCATCGTCTCTATAGCTAAATGAGTTTTACCGGTATTTGTTGGACCTAAGACAGCAGTAATTTTGTTTTTTCTCATTTCAATCTTTGGTATATTTTTTTTTATTCATACCAGATGTAGTTAGTCTTAAAGAACAAAAATAGACTAAAACATGACCGAATCGACCAAATAAAAGTTCTCATTTTACTATTTTAGTTTTAAAATTTTCCAAACTCCTGAAGCCGATGTAATGGTTTTATTATTACATTTTAGCTCACAAAATAAAAAAACTAAAGTTTTTGTTTTTTTTAAAATTTTTACATTGCCAATAATTTCATCACCTATTCTTGATGCTCCTATAAACTTTAAGTCTAAAGAAATAGTAACGCAGGGAGCATTTTCGGCAGATCTGTGTGCTGCTGTTCCAGCACCTGCATCAATTAATGCTGACAAATACCCTCCATGAGTGATACCTGCGGCATTTAAATGATTTTCTTTTATAATTGATTTAAACTCATATTCAGATTCTGAAATAGTTTTAAACATAACCCCACCGTTATGCTTCATAAAACCTGGCTTCAAACTAATTTGCTCAAATTCTTTAGACATAATATTTTATAATATAAAAGTTAATATTAACAAAATTATAAAAATAATTGTAAAAAAGTAAATCACAGATGATTTAAGAGAAGCATTAGTTAACCATTTAAACATATCTATTCCTTTTTTTGGTGCGCCTGCTAGGAGTTGAACCCAGAACCTCCTGGTCCGTAGCCAAGCGCTCTATCCAATTGAGCTACAGGCGCGTCTTTAGTATTATTCTTAAAAGTATATTAATTTTTAATGTATTTTTATGATAAAACAATTTTAAAATTTTATGAATAATAAATCAGAAGAAAAGGAAGTTGTTATTGTTGGTGCTGTAAGAACAGTGATTGGCATGTTTAAAGGCTCACTAAGAAAAATGAGAGCAGATCAACTTGGTTCGATAGCTATAAGTGAAGTTTTAAAAAAATCAAAATTTGATAAAAGCGAGATAGATGAAGTAATTATGGGTCAAGTTTTAACTACTGGTGGGGGACAAAATCCTGCCAGACAAGCTGCAATTAACGCAGGTTTATCAATTTCAAAACCTGCTCACATAGTTAATCAAGTTTGTGGATCTGGTTTACGAGCTGTTATATCTGGTTTTCATTCAATTAAATTAGGATATGCAAAAAGTGTTATTGCTGGTGGTCAAGAAAATATGTCGATTTCTCCTCATTCAATTTTTTATAGAGAAGAAAAAAAAATAGCAGAAGACAAACTATTGGACACAATGATTCATGATGGTTTATTAGATGCATTTAATAATTATCACATGGGTGTAACAGCAGAAAATGTTGCTAAAAAATTTAGTATATCAAGACAAGATCAAGATGAATTTGCTTTAAATTCTCAAAGAAAAACAGAGCAAGCTTTTAATAATGGTAGATTTGACAATGAAATGGTTAAAGTTAATCATAATGGTAATTTTTTAGATAGAGATGAATATCCTAGATTTAATTTGAAAATTTCTGACTTAGAAAAGTTAAATTCAGTTTTTCAAAATGACGGAACTGTTACAGCAGGTAATTCTTCAGGGATAAACGATGGTGCAGCAGCTTTATTATTAACATCTTTAGAACATGCAGAAAAAAAATCGATAAAGCCGTTAGTAAAAATAGTATCTTGGGCTTCAGTTGGAGTTGATCCAAGTCTAATGGGTTTAGGGCCAATAGAGGCTGTTCGTGAAGCTACAAAAAAAGCAAAGTGGCGTATAGATGAAATTGATTTATTTGAAATTAATGAAGCTTTTGCCGCCCAAAGCATTGCAGTAATACGTGAATTAGGTATTGATCAAAATAGAGTAAATGTCAATGGAGGAGCCATTGCTCTTGGTCATCCTATTGGTGCATCAGGAGCAAGAATACTTGTGACTTTAATACATGAAATGAAAAGACAAAAAAAAGATAAGGGCTGTGCAACACTTTGTATAGGTGGAGGCATGGGCATAGCTTTATGTGTTGAGAGAATTTAGGAATTAATCTTTCCGTATTTTTTTTCCAATAAAATTTTTTGTATCCATAGATTAGTGTCTTTATAAGTACTAATTTTTGGCTGAATAAGTATTTTTAATAAGTTTTTAATCATATTTTAAGCATACGCACAAAGAGTGTCAAAAAATTGAGCAGAATGTGTTAAAATTTGCAATTAACTCTATTTTAATAGTGTATAAAACATAAAAATATGACAGAAAAATTATTAGTTCCTGATATTGGTGAATTTGAGAATGTAGAGGTCATAGAACTTCTCGTTAAAGAAGGACAAGAAATTAGCAAGAATGACCCGGTAGTTACCATAGAGAGTGATAAATCTAGCGTAGAAATACCATCAACTTTATCGGGTAAAATCAAGTCTATTAAAGTAAAAGTTGGAGACAAAGTTTCTAAAGGTGACTTGCTTTTGAATATTACTAGTTCAAATGAAACATCCCCATCAGCCAATGAAGTACCGAAAAATACTGAAAACTTGATTCAAGAGGCTGAATATTCTTTAAAAAAAAAACCAGAACAAAAAAAAATAATTCAAAATATAAAAAAAGAAGAA
>CACGSR010000019.1:0-5907 GCA_902575785.1 uncultured Pelagibacteraceae bacterium | reverse complement strand
AGTACACTCAGTAAATTTATGAGGCTCAAAAAAATCATTCATTTGACCTAATTGATTATTGATATCCGCTTCACTGTTAGCTTTCCACCAGCAAAACATTTGCATTGTATCACCTGGGGTGTTCCAAGTCATTTGACATGCTGCTTTATCACTTGTCATTGATTTAACAATATCTTCCATTTTCATTGAAGCAACTGTTTCACTAAATTTAGCCTTCATTTCTTTAGATTTAAAAGTGTGTGTTACCATAAAGTTCTTCATTTTTTCTCCTTTAATGAATGAGTTAAAACTTTGTTTAATGACCTCTTAGCTTTTAAGAAGTTTTAAAGCTTTATTTAATAATATCATAGATCTAGGATGATCACCTCCATTATGAGCCTTCATACCTTTATCTCTGAGTTCTTTAGCCTCTTCTATTATTTTGTCATCTGTTGCTGACTCTATCATTTTATCAAACTTTGCAGCCAGCATTGGGCAAGAACCTGCGTATGCTGAACTAGCGAACAAAATTAAACATAAAGTAATTATTATTTTTTTCATTTTTTTTCCTTTCATTTAAATATTAATAAAGAGTTTGAGCTACTTTTTTTACTCTTTGTTTTCCATTAGGAATTGTAGTCTCTAGAAATTTATGACATTTATTTGTTAATTTCTCATTATATTTAGACCCGAAATATTTATCGACGGCTTTATTAAATCCCTCATCCCATTTCTTTTCAGCAACGCCAATTTCTAATGCGTATTCTTTCCATACTTTTACTGATGCCATTGACTTTTCTTTCATTCCATACTCAAATTTTTCTCCAGATGGTAAAAAGTAATTTGCCATGTAAATACCACTACAGTTCCAAGCACTTTCCATATTATCTATTGTAAAAGTTATAAATGGGTCAGTATCGCCATTTTCATCATCACCTGAATTAGCAAATGGTATAAATAAAAATAGTGAAAAAATTATGATTAGTGTTTTTTTCATTTTGTCTCTTTAAATAAAATTTAACCTTTTTGAATAGAATGAGGTATGCGTTATTATAGCCAGTTTGGAATAGGTAAGTTTTTTTCCTTTAAAAAAGACTTATTAAACATCTTAGAGTTGTATTTATCTGATCGATCACAAAGAATTGTTACAATTGTCTTTCCTGGGCCTAGCTCTTTACCTAATTTAATTGCGCCTGCAATATTTACTCCACAACTAGTTCCTAAACTTAATCCCTCATTTTGAATTAGATCATAAAGTATTGGCAAAGATTCTTCATCGCTAATTGAATATGCACCATCAATTTTTGCTTCTGCAAAATTTTTTGTTATTCTGCTTGAACCAATACCTTCAGTAATGGATCCACCCTCAGCTTTAAGCTTACCATTTGTAACATAACTATAAAGTGCAGAACCTGTTGGATCAGATAAATAGATTTTAATATCTTTATTTTTTTCTTTTAAAAATTTGCTCACACCACCAATTGTTCCACCAGTTCCTGATGCACATACAAATCCGTCAACCTTACCACCTGTTTGTTCCCAAATCTCTGGACCTGTTGTTTCATAATGGCCTTTTGCATTCGCAGTATTATCAAATTGATTTGCCCAGACTACGCCGTTATTATTTGAGCTTTTTAACTCTTCTGCAAGACGACCCGCAACTTTAACATAATTTCCATCATCTTTGTAAGGTTTGGGTGGGACCAATCTTAAGTCCGCACCAATATTTTTCAAAGTATCTTTTTTTTCTTGTGTTTGATTGTCATTCATCACAATTATTGTTTTATATCCTAAAGAATTTCCCAATAAACATAAACCAATACCTGTGTTACCTGCAGTTCCCTCTACAACTATCCCACCCTCTGAAATTAATTTTTTCTCT
The DNA here is from genome assembly GCA_902575785.1 of uncultured Pelagibacteraceae bacterium. Taxonomy (GTDB): domain Bacteria; phylum Pseudomonadota; class Alphaproteobacteria; order Pelagibacterales; family Pelagibacteraceae; genus Pelagibacter. The sequence continues at coordinate 4,046 of CACGSR010000019.1, read as the reverse complement.
TGTGCATCTTTAATTAAAGCAAGTGCAGCCCTATCTTTAACTGAACCGCCAGGATTGAGATACTCAGCTTTACCATAAATATTGCACCCTGTAATTTCCGAAGCTGCCTTTAATTTAATTAGTGGGGTATTACCCACAGACTCAATAAAATTATTTTTAATATTTTTCATTAATCTTTATCTTTATCTTTATCAGTAACTGCATAAGGCTGAAATCCTTTGGTAGCATCTCCGACTTTTGTAGCAGGTATTCCTACCATTATTGATTTCTCTGATACATTCTTGGTAACAACTGCATTTGAACCAATTAGAGAATTTTTTCCAATTATTATTGGTCCCAAAATTTGTGCTCCAGATCCGACAACAACATTATCTTCTAAAGTTGGATGTCTTTTGATATCACGCTGTTGATTTGAATTAATGCTTGGAGCTATTCCTCCTAAAGTGACATTTTGATAAATGGTAACATTATTTCCAATTTCTGAGGTCTCACCTATAACTACTCCCATTCCATGATCAATAAATAGATTTTTTCCAATCTTCGCTTTAGGATGAATCTCTATTCCTGTTAAGAATCTTGAAAATTGAGAAATGATTCTTGCTACTAAATCAAATTTAGCTATTGCAAAAAAATTAGCGATTTTGTGAAAAAAAATAGCTTTAACCCCTGGATAAGTTAAAATTAAACTTACTTTAGATTTTGCCGCAGGGTCTCTATCTATTATTGATTGTAAAAAGTCATTCATAAATACTTGCCAGCTTGATAAAAAGATTAATTTATATATAGTATACAAATATAGTATTTAAAGGAGAAATTATGTATAAAAATACAAACTGTTTTCATTTAGCAATCCCTTGTGGCGATTTAGAAACTGCAAAAAAATTTTACAGCGAGACACTTGGTTGTAGATTAGATAACTCTGCTCAAGAATGGGCAGATGTTGATTTTTGGGGAAATGAATTAACATTGCATGCGAGTGAACATAAATTAGATAGCGAGAGACATGACGTAGACATGGGAAATGTATCAGTACCTCATTTTGGAGTTCATTTATCAAGAAAAGACTTTGATACTTTAAAAAACAGACTCAAAGAAAAAGGTGCAAAATATTACGACGAGCCTTACTTAAGATTTAAGGGCACAAAATATGAGCAAGAAACTTTTTTTGTTAAGGATCCAAACGAAAATATTTTAGAAATTAAAACGCTCACAGCTAACGCTGAATAGCTTATTTTCTTTTATTACTAGTACCTTTAGTTAAATAAGTAAAATTTAGACTGATCTCTTGTAAAATATGATGTTGAAAAGAAATTTTTTAAAATTATTGGGTTTTTCTTATTTATTATTTTTATCTCTTCCTTACAAAATTTCATATTCTTTGACAAAAAAAATAATTAATCCAAACCTTTCAAAAGCTCAAAAAGATATAATGTTTAAAGAGGGAACAGAGAGACCATTTACAAGTGAATTACTTAAAGAAAATAGAAAAGGATTTTATCATTGTGCAAATTGTAATGCCAAATTATTTGCTTCGACAGCAAAATTTGATAGCGGTACTGGCTGGCCTTCATTTTCAGAGGCTCTGCCTGGTGCATTTAAAACTAAAATAGATTATTCTTATGGTATGAAAAGAGTTGAGTATCATTGTGCAAAATGCGGTGCGCATCATGGTCATGTTTTCTTAGATGGCCCAAGTGCCACTGGAAAAAGATTTTGTAATAATGGATTATGTTTAATTTTTATACCTGAAAGTTAATTATTTATTTGAATAACCGTATTTACGCAGCCTAGCATCACCAGTTCTTGCATGAGCTTCCATACCTTCATATCTTGAAATCCTTGCGGCAGCAGAACCAACTTCCTGTGTTGACTCTTTGGTCATTCTTTGAAAACTCAATGTTTTAATAAATTTACCAACAAATAATCCACCAGTATATTTTCCTGCTCCTTTAGTTGGTAAGATGTGATTGGTGCCAGAACATTTGTCACCATAAGCAACAGTTGTTTCTTCTCCAATAAATAATGAACCGTAATTTTTTAATTTTTTATGAAACCATTCAAGATTTTTTGTTTGTATTTCTAAATGCTCAGGCGCATAGTCATCACTCACCTTTACAAGCTCTTCATCTGTATCACACAAAATAACTTCACCATAATCTCTCCAAGCAGCTTCAGCACTTAATCTTGGAACCTCTGGAAGCTTTTCAATTAATTCTGGAACTCTTTTTAACACCTCATCTGCAAGTTTTTGACTTGTGGTGTATAGCCAACATGGAGAATTATACCCATGTTCAGCTTGACCAACCAAATCAACAGCAACAATTTCTGGGTCTGCTGTTTCATCAGCTATAATTCCAATTTCTGTTGGACCTGCAAATAAATCAATACCAACCTTTCCAAATAAAATTCTTTTAGCTTCAGCTACAAATTGATTTCCAGGGCCAACTAAAATATCCGCTGGAGCATTTCCAAACATTCCATACGTCATTGCAGCAATAGCAGGCACACCTCCAAGATTTAAAATTACATCAGCACCACATAAATTTGCTGTATAAATTATAGAAGGGTGGGCACCAATTCCTTCTTTAGGAGGACTACATGCAATAATATTTTTTACACCTGCAACTTTGGCGGTTGTAACACTCATTACCGCAGATGCTATATGAGCATATCTTCCACCTGGGATATAACAACCAGCAGTATTTACAGGAACTAATTTTTGACCAGCATATAATCCATTTGATAATTCAACTTCAAAATCTTTTCCATAATTTGCAAGTTGGGCTTCTGCAAATTTACGGACCCTGTCATATGAAAATTTAATATCGTCTTTTGTTTTTTGTTCTAAACTTTTATTGATTTCTTCAATTTTTTCTTTTGAAACAACTATTTCTCCGTCGTATTTATCAAATTTTTTTGTTAAGTCTTTACAACCTTCTTCTTTTGATTTTTCAAGTTCTTTCAAAAGATTTTGAACTATATCTTTGGTTTTGGTATCATCTGTAGATGCTGTTTTTGATGCTTTTTTTAAATATTTAATTGTCATTTTTTAAATTTATATTGTTTTATTAATCTAATGCAACAACAGCTGCAGCAATTGATGCTAATCTTGCAGAGGCCTCATCAGATCTACTTGTAATAACGACTGGTACTTTGCCCCCAACAACAACGCCAGCTGCACAGGCACCACAAAAGTAGATAAGCATCTTAACTAAACTATTCCCTGTTTCGACACTAGGAACCAGTAGCACATCTGCCATACCAGCTACAGTATTCTGTATTCCTTTAATAGTCGCAGATTTTTTTGAAATACTGTTATCAAATGCAAGGGGACCAAAGACATCAGCTTTCAAATTTTCTCTCTTTGCAATATTTGTTAATTCCTCAGCTTCTTTAGAACTTGGCACACTATCTAGAACTTCTTCTGTTGCTGATAATATTGCCACTTTAGGTCTCTCGATGCCAATTCTTTGAGAAAAATTAACAACATTTTTAAGAATATGTAATTTAGTTTTTACATTAGGCATAACATTTAATGCTCCATCAGTAATTATTAAAGGTTTATCATCTTTTCCTAAAGTCATGTGCCAAATGTGACTTAGTCTAGTTTTACCTAAAAGATTATACTCTCGTTTCAAAACTTCTTTCATAAGAACATCAGTATGAATATGACCTTTTACAATAATCTTAATTTTTTGTTCACTTGCTAGTTTGGCAGCAATTGTAGCAGTATCATTTTCAACAGGCTCATTAATGATTTCATAATTTGAAATATCCCACTTAAGTTCTTGTGCACATTTGATTATTTCTTTCTCATCACCAATAAATATTGGTTCAATAAGATTTTCTTTAACTGCATCCTGCACAGACTGCATAGGCAAAGGCTTACCAGCATTAACAATACCAACTTTTATATTTTTTCTTTTATAAGCAAGATTCAAAAGATTATTAGGGCAAACAATTTCTTTATTTGATAACATTATTTTGTTAGATGTATCATAACCCTTTATCAATAAAAATAGAATTTATTTAAGATAGAATGAAAA
>CACGSR010000018.1:5000-6300 GCA_902575785.1 uncultured Pelagibacteraceae bacterium | reverse complement strand
TGCAACAATCTCGGTGTTTTTTTTGATTAAAGTCAATAAACTTGAGTTTTTCTTAATTTTATTCTTTAGCTTTTCCAACATTTGTAAAAAATTTATTTTCAGAATTAATAGTTCAGCATAATTAAAAAATCAAAAAAAACCCTTTAAATTCGGTCTTTTTTATCCTTTTTTCTTGTCATAAGTGCTTGATTTCCCTTAATTTTAGCCTATAAGCATCGAACTTCCTCAAATAATTATTGTAAACACAATAATAATTGAGTTCATTGGACCTAATTTGTCCAATTAGTTATTTTAAAAGTAAATATTTAAGAAGAGAAGTGTGGACGGTTAAGGTTACCAAAATTTGTCGTACACACTTCAACATTATATAAATTTTATTCTTAGAATTTATATAGAAGCTAGTGTGCGCCGTTTTTAAACTTGAGAGTTTGATCATGGCTCAGAACGTACGCTGGCGGCACGCCTAACACATGCAAGTCGAACGAAGTAGCAATACTTAGTGGCAGACGGGTGAGTAACATGTGGGTATCTACCCTTTGGCCTGGAATAACACGAGGAAACTTGTGCTAATACCGGATAAGTCTTTACGGAGAAAGCTTTATGCACCATTGGATGAGCCTGCACTTGATTAGTTTGTTGGTGGGGTAATGGCCTACCAAGACTTTGATCAATAGCTGATTTGAGAGGATGATCAGCCACATTGGGACTGAGACACGGCCCAAACTCCTACGGGAGGCAGCAGTGGGGAATCTTGCACAATGGAGGAAACTCTGATGCAGCGATGCCGCGTGAGTGAAGAAGGCCCTTGGGTTGTAAAGCTCTTTCGTCGGGGAAGAAAATGACTGTACCCGAATAAGAAGGTCCGGCTAACTTCGTGCCAGCAGCCGCGGTAATACGAAGGGACCTAGCGTAGTTCGGAATTACTGGGCTTAAAGAGTTCGTAGGTGGTTGAAAAAGTTGGTGGTGAAATCCCAGAGCTTAACTCTGGAACTGCCATCAAAACTTTTCAGCTAGAGTTTGATAGAGGAAAGCAGAATTTCTAGTGTAGAGGTGAAATTCGTAGATATTAGAAAGAATACCAATTGCGAAGGCAGCTTTCTGGATCATTACTGACACTGAGGAACGAAAGCATGGGTAGCGAAGAGGATTAGATACCCTCGTAGTCCATGCCGTAAACGATGTGTGTTAGACGTTGGAAATTTATTTTCAGTGTCGCAGCGAAAGCGATAAACACACCGCCTGGGGAGTACGACCGCAAGGTTAAAACTCAAATGAATTGACGGGGACCCGCACAAGTAGT
>CACGSR010000017.1:0-9871 GCA_902575785.1 uncultured Pelagibacteraceae bacterium | reverse complement strand
TAAAGATGATTGGATTATATATTTTAATTTATATAAAGAAATTCCAGAATTTAAGTTACAAAATTACAATATGTCTTTAAATGAGTTTAAGATTATATTTTGGTGGGAATGGGCACATAGATTTCTTGGAAGATTAATTGGTGTCCTTTTTTTAATTCCGTTAATTTATTTTTCATTTAAAATTAGTTTTTCTAAATTACTAAATCTTTATTTCATTTTTTTTCTGATATGTTTTCAAGGTTTTATTGGTTGGTATATGGTAAGTAGTGGATTAGTAGAGAGAGTAGATGTTAGTCATTTCAGACTTTCAATGCATTTATTAATTGCATTTTTAATTTTATCTTTAATTTTATGGAATTATTTAAAGATAACTCAAAGAGTTAAGACATCTAATAAGATGAATTCTTTGATACCTTTTTTTTTCTTAATATTAGTATTTACACAGATAATCATAGGTGCTTTTGTGTCAGGAATGGACGCTGGAAAAATTTACAACACATGGCCTCTCATGGGAAATACTTACTTTCCTAACGATAACAATTTTACAGATCTATTAAATTTATCCGCTTTTAGTGATCCGTCTTTAGCGCAGTTTATACATCGTAATTTAGCTTATTTAATTGGTGTGTATTATTTATTCCTTCTTTACGGAGTCTATAAAAACAAAATTTATGAATTATATAAATCAATAATACTTGTGGGCTGTTTTATAATTTTGCAAATTTTTTTAGGTGTTTTGACAATACTTTATGGTGCACAGATTTATATTGCATCTATGCATCAAATAAGCTCAATTTTTTTAGTAAGCTCGTGTATATATTTTTATTTTAATAACACAAAGTTTAACTAACGGCTTTTAAAGTACCTTTTGACGATTTATTTAAAGCTTGTTCTAAATCATCAATTATATCATCAATATGCTCTAACCCAATACACAGTCTAATATAACTTTGAGTAACACCAGCCGCAGCAAGTTCTTCTTCATTTAGTTGACTATGAGTAGTGCTTGCAGGGTGAATCGCTAAACTTCTTGCATCACCTATATTAGCTACATGATAAAACATTTTTAGAGACTCAATAAATTTTTTTCCTGCTTCCATTCCACCTTTAAGCTCAATACCAACCATTGGTCCGTTTCCTCCATTTAGGTATTTTTTAGCTCTATCTGCTATAGCTTTTTCATATTCTGTTGCATATATGACTTTAGTAACTTCTTTATGTTTTTTTAAAAAGTTAACAACCTTCTCCGCATTTTCACAATGCTGTTTCATCCTTAAAGCTACAGTCTCTAATCCTTGAATAATTGAAAAAGCATTATCAGGCGCTAAAGCAGATCCTAAATCTCTTAATAAACAAACTCTAGCTCTCACGGCAAAAGGAATATTTGCACCTGTAAGTTCTGGTACTGCTTTACCCCAAACAGTCCCCCCATAGCTAGCATCGGGTTCATTAAATAAAGGTTGTCTTTTTGGATCAGCAGTCCAATCAAAATTTCCACTGTCTACAATACTTCCCGCTATGGCAGTTCCATGTCCACCAATATATTTTGTCAATGAATGTATTACAATTGCTGCACCGTGCTCTATAGGACTGCAAATTACAGGCGCAGCAGTGTTATCGATTATTAAAGGTATATTATATTTTCTTCCAATATCAGAGACCTCCTTAATTGGAAAAACTCTTAGATAAGGGTTAGGTAGTGTTTCCCCATAAAACGCTCTTGTTTTATCATCAATTTTTTTTTCAAAATTTTTTGGATCTTTTGGATCCACATATCTAATTTCAATACCAAGTTTACTTAAGGTATGAGTAAACAAAGAAACAGTACCGCCGTATAAATCAGTTGAACTAATTATATTATCACCAGCTTGAGCAACATTTAAAATTGAAAATGCTGAGGCTGTTTGTCCAGAAGAAACAGTTACGCAAGCTAATCCACCCTCTAATGCAGCCACTCTTTTTTCTAGAACATCATTTGTTGGATTCATAATTCTTGTATAAATATTTCCAAATTCTTTAAGTGCAAATAATTTAGCAGCGTGTTCAGTACTATCAAATTGATATGATGTTGTTCTGTAAATTGGTACTGCTACAGCATTAGTTGTTGGATCTTTTCTATAGTCACCACCATGGATAGCCACAGTTTCTGGATTGTTTCTTTTTTTTTTCATTTTACTCCTTTTTTAGTGCTTATGTTTTATACAAGGCGCACAATATAGCTCAAATGCCTACCGATTATAGTATGATTTCCTTTTTAGCTGTTAGCCCGCAATAGGATCAAATCGGCAGTTAAAAATTATCAAAAAAAACATTGCAATACAACATAAATATCAATTTGACTTTGTTATTATTAATAGTATTAATCCACGCACAATGACAAAATTCCTTAAAAAAGATCAATTAACATCTCTTTGGTATGAAATCGACGCAAATAATGCAGTGGTTGGCCGTTTAGCTACTGTTATATCGAAAATTATAAGAGGAAAAAATAAAGCAACATTTACTCCTCATATGGACGATGGAGACTTTGTTGTTGTAAAAAACATAGAAAAGATCAGATTTACTGGAAAAAAATTTCAGAATAAAAAATATTTCAAACATACAGGATATCCAGGGGGAATAAAAGAAACTAGCCCTCAGAAATTGTATGAAAAAAAGCCGGGTGAGGTACTTAAGTTAGCTGTGAAAAGAATGTTACCAGGTGGCGTATTGGGAAAAAAACAGTTAACAAAATTAAAGATATACGCAGGAAATGTGCATCCTCACACAGCTCAAAATTTAAAAGTAATAGAATTAGAGAAATTGAATAAAAAAAATATAATTAGAAATTAATATGCAAAACACAGAAACCAACATAAAAAATTCAAAAATTAAACTAGATTTTAAAGACAGCAAGTATGCTACTGGTAGAAGAAAAACTTCAATAGCTAAAGTTTGGGTTAAAAAAGGTTCTGGTAAAATTTATGTTAACGGAAAAATTTTTACTGATTATTTTTCAAGTGATAATCACAAAATGTTAATCACTAGACCTTTTGAAATAATAAACCAGGCAACTGAGTACGATGTAAAATGTAGCGTAAAAGGTGGAGGACCAACTGGTCAGGCAGGTGCTATGGTGCATGGTATATCAAAAGCTTTAGTGATGATAGATTCTAATTTAAAGTCTACTCTCAGATCGGAAAAACTGACCACTAGAGACTCAAGAGCGGTTGAAAGAAAAAAACCAGGAAGAAAAAAAGCAAGAAGAAGCTTCCAATTCTCCAAAAGATAATTTTTTTTTAATTTTTAACTGTTATAATATAAAATGCACAAGCTTAATGTATTAATTGCTGGATCAACAGGATATATAGGAATTCAATTAATTAAATTATTAATTAAACATAAAAGAATAAATATAAAGTATTTATGTGGAAATACCTCTGTAGGAAAGAAAATCTCATTTTTTGATCAAACTCTGAAATCTAAAAAATTACCGAGAATAATCAAATTTAAAAAAAATTTACTAAATGATATTGATATTATTTTTACAGCATTACCTAACGGTCAAGCTCAAGTTATTTCTAAATATTTATTGAAAAAAAATACTTTAATAGATTTAGCTGCAGATTTTAGATTAAATAAAAGTTCAGATTATAAAAGATGGTATAAACAAAAACATAATGCCATTAATAATATAAAAAAAAGTATCTACGCATTACCTGAGATTACTGATAAAAAAGTAAAAGATTTTGAAATTATAGGATGTCCTGGTTGTTATCCTACATCGATACTGTTACCATTAATTCCTTTATTGAAAAAAGATTCTATTAATACAAATAATATACATATAGATTCTAAGTCTGGTTACTCGGGTGCGGGCAGAGGTGTTTATAAGAAATATAAGGATAAAAATCTTTATGAGTCTATTAGTGCTTATGGCATAGGTTTTCATAGACATAACTCTGAAATTGAACAAGAAATTAAAAAATATGTTAAGTCTAAAATTAACTTTTTATTTACGCCACATTTATCTCCTATGTTTAGAGGTATTTTAAGTACTTTTTACCTTGATCTAAAAAAAGGATTTTCAATAAAAAAAATTCATGAAATTTTAAAAATATTTCATAAAAAGAATAAATTTGTGAAAATTTTGAAGATTAATTCTCTAATAAGTACAAATAGTGTAATTAATACTAATAATTGCATAATATCAGTTTGTAAAACTCGGTATAAGAATAAGATAATATTATTGTCTGCAATTGACAATCTTATAAAAGGTGGGGCAGGACAAGCAGTGCAAAATATGAATCTAAAATACGGTTTTAAAATTAATGAAGGGCTTAGATGAAAATTAAAATATTTTTTTTTCTAATTTTGTATTTGATGTCAAGTTGTTCGATAAAGGTTAATAATAAAATGACAAATGATAATTACAATTTTTCAGATAACCTAACTTTTGATCAAATGAAATCTATGCTTGAAAAATATAGTGAAGTTAGTCCATACCCTATTTTAAATGAGTAAAGTAATTAATATAGCGATAGTCGGTTTAGGACAAATTGGTAATTATCTTTATCATGAAATCCTTCAAAAAAAAAAAGAGTTTGAAATTATTTCTGGAAAAAGAATAAATATTTCTGCTATTTCTGCAAGAAATAAAAATAAAAAAAGGAAATATAAAATTAACAAAAAAATATTTTATACTAATCCTTTTGAAATTATAAATTTAGCAAAAATAGAAATATTATTCGAATGTATTGGCTATTCAGATGGAGTTTCAAAAAAAATTGTTGAAGCAGCCTTGAAAAAAGGAATTCATGTTATTACCCCTAATAAAGCACTAATAGCAAAACATGGAGATAGTTTAGCAAAACTAGCAGAACAGAATAATGTAAATCTCGAATTTGAAGCATCTGTGGGTGGAGGAATACCTATACTAAGAACAATAAAAGATGGATTACAAACAAATAAATTTAAAAAGGTTTTTGGTATTCTGAATGGTACTACAAATTATATACTTACAGAGATGGAAAACAAAAATGAAAATTTTTCAAAAGTTTTAAAAAATGCTCAACAACTAGGTTATGCTGAACCTGGAAATCCAAAATTGGATTTGAATGGATTTGATGCACTCGCTAAAGTAAGAATCTTATCCTCTCTGGCATTTAAAAATAAAGTTTCTGAACATAAAAGAATCATGGAAGGAATAGAAAATATTGAATTGAAAGACATTAAAATCGCCAGTCAACTAGGTTTAAGGATAAAATTGATTGGCATCTCCCAATTAATAAATAACCAACTTTTTGAAGCTGTTCACCCGTGTTTAGTCAGAAAAAATTCATATATTGGTAATGTTAATGGAGTTATGAATGCAATAATTTTAGAGGGCAAACCAATAGGTGAAAATATTCTTCAAGGTGAGGGAGCTGGACCTGGACCTACATCATCATCTCTCTTAGCAGACCTATTATCCATCTTGAGAGAAGATGTAAGAAATCCATTTGGAATTTCATCTAAAAAAAGAAAAAAGATTAAAAATTTCAATAATGATAAATATGTAAACTCTCTTTATTTGAGATTTGAAGTTAAAGACAAACCAGGAGTTTTATCTTTAATAACAAATAGATTAGCCAAATATAAAATTTCTATTAAGAGAATTATTCAAACACCTGATAAAAAAAATAATCAAGCCACTATTGTAATTATTACTCATAAAACAACAGAGTTAAATTCAAAAAATTGCCTAAAAGTATTTAGAAAAAATAAATACATAACTAAATTCCCAACTTTGATTAGACTTTACAATTGAACTAGAACAAATTTTGTGCAGCTATCATAGTAAATATCATTGGTAATGATAAAATTGTATTTAATCTAGATACTACCATGGCAGTTTTTGCTGACTTTATTTTTACATCAGGCTCACAATCAATTATACCAAGAGCTTTTTTTTGATTAGGCCATATTATAAACCAGACATTAAATGCCATAATAATTCCAAGCCACATGCCAATTCCAATAGCCGTATGTTTTGGGATCCCAGAACTGATGCTCAAAGTTAGAGCATCATAAAAATAACCATTTAATAATGCCAAAAATAATCCTGATATAATAGTAAATAGGGCAGCCCATCTAAAATAAAATAATGCAGCTGGAGCTATTACTTTTCCAATGGCTGGTTTCAACTCATCAGGTATTTTGGACATATTTGGTATTTGAATAAAATTAAAATACCATAAAAGACCGATCCACATTATTGCTACAGTTACATGAATAAATCTACATAACCAACTCCAAAACAAAGTATCAAAAGCAAAACCACCATTTAAAAAAAATAATATTAGGAATAGTAAGATTGTGAGTGAAAAAGAAGCATGTATAGTTTTTGATAAAGATGATAATATTTTGTACATTATTTAAAAATTATATATTAAAAATAAGTTTATTATAATATAATTTTTGATAGAAAATATAAAATACATTTTTATGAGCTTTACATTACCAAAACTTGATTACACAAATGACGCATTATCTCCGATTATGTCTGAAGAAACTTTAGATTTACATCATGGCAAACATCATCAAACCTATATTACAAATTTAAATAATTTTATTAAAGATACCGACATGGTAAAAATGTCTCTAGAGGAAATAATCCTGAAAAGTTCTAAAGATAAATCTATGGCAGGTATTTTTAATAATGCGAGTCAACACTGGAATCATAACCTTTTTTGGAAATGTATGAAACCAAATGGAGGCGGAAAAATCCCACCCAAACTTGAAAAAAGAATTATCTCAGATTTTGGAAGTATAGACCAGTTCAAAAAAGATTTTAAACAAGCTGGTGTTACTCAATTTGGTTCTGGGTGGTGCTGGCTTTCAATTTATAATGATAAACTTGTAGTTACAAAAACTTCAAATGCACAAAATCCTGTAATTGACAACATGAAACCCATTTTAGGATGTGATGTATGGGAGCATTCTTATTATATTGATTATAGAAATCGAAGACCAGAATATCTTGACAAATTTATTGAAAATTTAATCAATTGGGAATTTGTTGAATCTTTACTAGATTAGCTAAACTTATAGTTTATTTTTTCTTGCGTGGATAAAAGATCTTATACATTGATACGTAAAGAATAATCCTGTCAACAGCATCATCAACTTTGAAATATCTGCCCATATATTATCAAAAAGATCTGCAGACATAATTGATCTTATTACATCTAGACCACCAATTAAAACAATTAATCCCACTAAAACAACTATATGCATAAACATTTTCTTTTTTGTAGGAATTCTTATTGACATGTAAGAAAAAATCAAAATTGGTATACCTAAGAAAGAAGGAATATAAGATGTAAATGAATCACTGCCACTGATAAAACTAATTATTATTCCCCAAATTATTAAAAATAATCCATATACTATAGATAAACTTTCCATAGACATTCCAAAAATTTTAAATTCTTTAACTTCTTGGCTTAAATTTTCACTCATGTATATATTATATTCAATTAATTAGTGTTTATCAAACTTATTCCTGCTAAGAAAAAAATTAACAACCATATTAATCCTTTTATTAAAAAAAAAGTAAAACTGCCAATTACAAGATATTTACCAAATTTACTTTTAGTTAAAAGATTTAATAATTTTTTTTTCAATTTATTAATAATGGTTTTAAAAATTTTCCAGTATAACTTCTGTCAATTTTACAAATCTCTTCTGGTTTTCCTTCAGCTATTATTTTTCCTCCCTTTACTCCCCCTTCGGGGCCCATATCAACAATATAATCAGCAGTTTTAATGACGTCTAAATTATGCTCAATCACAACAACTGTATTTCCTAAGGCAACAAAAGTATGCAAAATTTCAAGCAATTTTTTAATATCGTGTTGATGAAGACCAGTTGTTGGTTCATCTAAAATATACATTGTTCTACCGGTTGATCTTTTTGATAATTCTTTTGCTAATTTTATTCGTTGAGCTTCTCCGCCAGAAAGAGTAGTAGCTTGTTGACCAATTTTTATATATCCCAAACCAACTTTTTTTAGTGTTAAAAGTTTCGTTTTGATATTTGATATATTTTCAAAATATTCACATCCTTCATCAACTGTCATATTTAATACATCTGCAATACTTTTATCTTTAAATTTTATTTCTAAAGTCTCACGATTATATCTTGTCCCTTTACACTCATCACATTGAATGTATACATCTGGTAGAAAGTGCATTTCATATGTAATAACACCATCTCCTTCACATGCTTCGCACCTACCACCCTTTACATTAAAAGAAAATCTCCCAGGCTTATATCCACGTGTTTTTGACTCTGGTAAATTTGTAAACCAATCTCTAATAGGTCCAAACGCTCCAGTATATGTTGCGGGATTTGATCTTGGAGTTCTCCCTATAGGAGATTGATCAATATCTATAATTTTATCAATTAATTCTGTTCCTTTAAATCCTTTAAAAGGTTTTGGAATTTTTCTAGATTTATTATTGTTTAAAGTTAAGTTAAGAGCGTTATATAAAGTTTGTAGTACTAAGGTAGACTTACCACTTCCGGATACACCTGTGACACAGGTTAAACTTCCAAGAGGTATTTTTAAATTAACGTTATCTAAGTTGTTACCAGTAGCACCAGTGATTTCTAAAAATCTACCATTTTTTGCCAATCTTCTTTTTGGAGGTACATTTATTTTAAATTTTTTAGAAAGGTACTTACCGGTTATACTATTTTGATTTTGACTTATGTCATTGAATGATCCTTGGGCAACAATCTCACCTCCATTATTACCTGCCTGTGGTCCAAGATCAATTATATGATCAGCATTTTCCATTGTCTCTGTATCATGCTCTACAACTATAACAGTATTACCTAAGTCTCTTAATCTTTTAAGAGCATTAATTAGCTTAACATTGTCTTTTTGATGTAGACCTATCGAAGGTTCATCTAAAACATACAAAACTCCAGTCAAGCCTGATCCTATTTGTGAGGCTAACCTTATTCTTTGAGCTTCTCCACCCGAAAGTGTTCCAGACTCTCTTGAAAGAGTTAGGTAGTCAAGACCAACATTTAATAAAAAGTTGAGTCTTTCATTTATTTCCTTTAAAATATGTTCTGCTATTTTTAATTGTCTTTTATCTAAAGTATTATTAAGGTCTTTAAACCATTTAGAGGCATCCAATATTGATTTTTGAGTGACCTCGCTGATGTGTAATCCATCAATTTTAACACATAGAGCTTCATCTTTAAGTCTATATCCGTTACACCTTTCACATTTTGTATCAGATTGATATTGAGCAATTTCCTCTCTTTTCCAGTCACTATCTGTTTCAAGATAACGTCTTTCTAAATTATTTATCACTCCCTCAAAGGTTTTTTTGTGAGAATATTTTTCATACCCGTCGTCATATGAAAATTTAATTTCCTCATCATCAGAACCGTAAAGAATTATATTTTTAATTTTTTTTGGAAGTTTTGACCATCTATCATCCATCGAAAATTCATAATGTTTTGCTAAAGAAGCTAATGTTTGAGCATAATACAAAGTTGTTGTTTTAGCCCAAGGTTCTATAGCACCTTCAGCAATACTTTTTTTCTCATTTGGTATCACTAAATTAGGATCTACATTCAGCTTAATACCTATACCCTCACATTCCTCACAGGCACCAAATGGACTATTGAAGGAAAATAATCTTGGTTCTATTTCTTCAATAGTAAAGCCACTTTCAGGACAAGCAAATTTTGTTGAAAATATTAGTTTTTCTAATTTTCTAAATTTTTTTGGTACAGTTTCGTCCTCATATTCAACAAATAATAATCCTCCCGCTAAATTAATAGAAGTCTCAATTCCTTCAGCCAATCTATTTCCTAAAGATGAATT
>CACGSR010000016.1:0-12030 GCA_902575785.1 uncultured Pelagibacteraceae bacterium | reverse complement strand
TTTTTATATGCCTCAACTATAGTATTTTTTGATGAGAATTTTGCTTTTTCCCCTGTTAATGGGTCTACAACCATCATTATGATATCATCCGCAACTTTAAAGGGACGTGCATTTGATTTTTTTACAGACTTTTCTACAAATTCTTTAAAAATAGGAAGTGCGGTCTTAGAACCAGTTTCAAATTTTCCCAATGGTCTAGGTTCGTCCATGCCAACGTATACTCCAATTACTAGATCTGATGTAAAGCCAACAAACCATGCATCTGTATTTTCATTTGTAGTTCCAGTTTTCCCAGCTAAATTTAATTTTAATTTCTTTAATTTCTTTCCAGTTCCTCTTTTTACAACACCTTCTAGAAGTGAAGTCATTTGATAAGCTGTTTGGGATGAAAAGACTTGTTTAAATTTATCCTCAATTTCTGGATATTGGTCACTCATAAATGAAATTTTATCACAATCTAGACATGATCTTTGATTGTTATTGATAATTGTATTTCCTTCACTGTCTTGAACTCTATCAATTAAAACTGGTTCAACTAATTTTCCTCCATTTACAAATGCAGAATATGCTGATGCCAACTTCAATAAAGTAGTTTCTGCTGAACCAAGTGAGATTGATAATAATTCCTCTGGGTTTTCATAAATTCCAAGAGACTTTGAAAAATTAGCAATTTTATCAATTCCTAAATTTTGAGCTATTCTTACAGTCATTAAATTTCTAGATTTTTCGATCCCTGTTCTCAATGTAGAGGGCCCATAAAATTTTTTTCCATAGTTTTGTGGTTTCCACATTTTAAGATCAGAACCCTGGTCTAAAACAAGTGGTGCATCTAAAACTAACGATGATGGAGTATAATTATTTTCTAAAGCTAGTGCGTAAACAAATGGCTTAAAAGCTGAACCAGGTTGTCTAAGAGCTTGTGTAACTCTATTAAATTCACTATTTTTAAAACTAAAACCTCCGCTTAAAGCTAGAACTCTGCCTGTAAATGGGTCCATCACAATCATTCCACCATTAATTTTTGGTAACTGCTTTAAACTAAAAAGATTATCATTATTTTGTTTGACATAAATTATGTCGCCAGGATTTAATAATTCATTAAATTCTTTTTTTGTCCATGAAATGTCTTTAAATTCTATAGTACCCTTATTACCATTTACTGTTTCAATTAATGCAGAAAACTGTTCAACTTTTTTAACTATTGCAATCTTCCAACCAATAGAGTCTTCCAATTTATATTTATCTAAATCACTTTTCCAACTACTATTTAAACTTTTATTAGTAATTGGACCCCTCCAACCTTTTCTTCTATCATAATTTAACAATCCATTTCTTAAAGAAATATTTGCTATTTTTTGTAGCTCCAAGTTGATGGGTGTATTTATATTAAACCCTTGTTTATAAACTTTTTCATAAGTAAGTTTATCAATGATTTTTTTTCTCACTTCTTCTATATAATATTGTGCATCTTCTAAAAAGACTTTCTGTTTCTTTTTTAATTTAATATTTTGAACTTTTAATCGCTCGTATTCTCTTACATCCAAAAAACCATTCTCTAATAAATTTTTTAAAACTAAATTTCTCCTAAATTTTGCCAACTCTAAATTTCTGTAAGGATTATATTTGCTTGGAGCTTTAGGTAATGCGGCTAGTAAAGCAGCCTCAGAATAATCTAGATCTTTGATAGATTTATCAAAATATTCAAGACTCGCAGCAGCAACTCCATATGCCCCACTGCCTAGGTATATTTGGTTTAGATAAAGTTCAAGTATTCTTTTTTTATCCAAAGCTCTTTCAATTCTAAAAGCTAAAATAGCTTCTTTTATTTTTCTATTCAAACTTACTTCATTTGTTAACAAAAAATTTTTTGCAACTTGTTGTGTTATTGTTGATGCACCCTCTAATCTTTTTGAGGTTAGTATATTTTTTACATTGTTAAAAATAGCTCTTAAAATTCCCTTCGCATCAACCCCTGGATGATAAAAAAAATTTTTATCTTCTGCAGACAAAAAAGCATTTACAACATTTTCTGGAATAGAATTGTACGGAACAAAAATCCTCTTTTCCTTGGAAAAATCTGCAACCAAGTCACCATTCCCTGAATAAACTTTACTTGAAACTGGGGGTTTATAGTTTTTAAGAAACTTATAATCTGGGATATTACTTGAAAAAGTCCATAAAATAGCAAAAGCAATTATAGAAATTACCAATAAAAAGCTCAAAGCGGCAACAAAAATTTTCTTTATTAATACTCTCATTTCTATTTCATTATATATTGGAATTTGGTAAAGATAAGGCAATAGAGTTATACAAAATTTAAAAAAATTAAATGTAAAATGAACCAATCAACTAAAAATTTATGGAAAAAAATTTATACATTGACGCATCGCGTCCAAATGAAACCAGAGTTGTTCTTAAATCTGACAATAATATCGAGGATTACGAGTACGAAGGAATAAAAAACAACCTCATTAAAAACAATATCTATTTGGGTAAAGTAAGTAGAATTGAACCATCCTTGCAAGCAGCTTTTATAGACTTTGGAAGAGAAAAACATGGTTTTTTATCCTTCAACGATATCCAGTCTGATTATTATCAAATTCCTAAAAGCGATTTAGAAGTAATAAAATTAGAGGAAGAAAAAGCTAGAGAGGAATTATCAAAAGAAGTTGAGGCATTAGAAAATGAGAATCTTGCTCAAGGAAAACTAGAGGTTGATGATCCTATTGAAAAAAATTCACGAGAAGACAAAGAAAATTTTGATAATGAAAAAGAAAAAAAGATGGAAAAAAAATCAAAATTTAAAAGATATAAAATTCAAGAGGTAATTAAACCTAATCAAGTTATTCTCGTTCAGGTACTAAAAGATGAGAGAGGTCAAAAGGGAGCAGCTCTAAGCACATTCATTTCAATTGCAGGAAAATATATTGTATTGATGCCAAATACAGCAAAAGGAGGAGGCATTTCTAGAAAAATTTTTAATCCTGCTGAAAGAAAAAAAATAAGAAATATTTTAAATGAAATACAAATACCCAAGGAGATGGGTCTTATAGTTAGAACTGCTGGAAGCAATAAAACCAAAAATGAAATTAATCATGACTTATCAACGTTAATAAATACTTGGAACCAAATTAAAGATAACGCAATAAACTCAATAGCACCATCATTAGTTCATCAAGAGAGTGATATTATAAAAAGGACACTTAGAGATATGTATGATGAGAATACAAAAAATATACTAATAGAGGGAAATGAGGGATACAAAAAGGCGCAAAATTTTATGAAAATGATGATACCATCTCATGTTAAGAAAATCAAAAAATATAGAGGCAAAGTTTCTTTATTCATTGAAGAGGGAATTGAACAAAAATTGAATCAAATATTTGATTCTGAAATAAAACTTAACTCTGGTGGATATTTAGTAATTAACCCTACTGAGGCTTTAGTTTCAATAGATATTAATTCGGGGAGTTCAATTAAACAAAAGAATGTTGAAAGTACAGCTTTGGATACTAATCTTGAAGCTGCCGATGAGATAGCTAGACAAATAAAGATTAGAGACTTATCAGGATTGATAATTATTGATTTCATAGATATGCTTAGTTATGGTAACAGAAGGACTGTTGAGAGAAGATTAAAGGATAAATGTAGAACTGACAGAGCCAGAATTCAAATTGGAAGAATAAGTAATTTTGGATTATTAGAAATGTCCAGACAAAGATTAAGAGAAAGTGCCGTGAAATGGAAAATTAATCTTTCTGATGAGTCTTTTGCTCAAAAATTACTAAAATTAGTTGAATTAAAATCAGTGCTAAACAAAGCCAAAATTGTTGAGTTGAAAGTTTGTGAAAAAATTTCAAATTTTTTAAAAAAAAATTTTATAGAAGATTTAACTTTTATTGAAAAGAAAAATAAAATGAAAATTGATATAATTACAGATAGTTCTTTAATTATTCCAGAATATATCATTGATATCAAAAATAAGTCGAAAAAAACACTTGAAGTTATAAAACATATTGAAAATTTGAAAAATTTAAATGATCAAAAAAAAGATAACAAAATTATAGATCTTAAAGAAAGAAAAAAATTTAAAAGAAAAACTTATAATAGTAAAAAAAAAAAATTTTTTAAAAAAGCTAAATAATCCCTTTAGTAGGTGATGAGGGACTGCCCTTTAAATTTTTTTCAATCCTACCAGATAAAAATGATTGTCTTCCAGCAATAACAGCATTTTTAAATGCTAAAGCCATATCAAATGGTTTTTTTGCTTTAGCAATAGCAGTATTTACAAGAACTCCGTCACATCCTAGTTCCATTGCTATTGTGGCATCAGACGCTTGTCCTAACCCGGCATCAATGATGAGAGGTAACCTAGTTTGATTTCTGATTATATTTATATTTACTTTATTTTGTATACCTAGGCCAGATCCAATTGGTGCTGCTAATGGCATAATCGCGCATGCTCCTGAACTCTCTAACCTTTTTGCCATTAAAGGATCATCATTACAATAAACCATCACATCGAAACCCTCTCTAGCTAATATTTCAGTGGATTTTAATGTTTCAATCATTTCTGGGAATAAATTTTTTTTATCACCTAAAACTTCTAGTTTTACTAATTTCCAGCCACCTATCTCCCTTGCAAGTCTAAGAGTTCTCAATGCTTCTTTGGAAGTAAAACATCCTGCAGTATTTGGTAAGTAAGTAATTTTTTTTGGATCAATAAAATCCATCAAAAGAGGTTTTTTTTTGTTAGTTATATTTACCCTTCTTACAGCTACTGTAACAATTTCCGCGCCAGAAAATTTTATCGCTTTGGCGCACTCAGTCATACTTTTATATTTTCCTGTCCCAACAATAAGTCTAGAGTTGAAAGATTTTTTTGCTATTCTTAATCTATCTCTTTTCAATTTTAACCACCTCCAATAAAATGAACAATTTCTATTTTGTCATTTTTTTTTAGATAAATCTTAGTCAATTTTTTTTTATTTACTATTTTCTGATTAAGTTCAATAGCTACTTTTTTTAAAGGTATCTTTAAATTATTTGTTAATTTGAATAAACTTATCTTATCAACTACCGTTTTTACTTTACCATTTACTCTAATTTTTATTTTTTTTATTTTTTTCATCGTATATAAATGCTGAATGAATAATAAAATAATTATTATTAATGGTCCTAATATTAATCTATTAGGTGAAAGAGAACAATCACAATATGGATCAACTAATTTTGATCAATTAATTGAA
Organism: uncultured Pelagibacteraceae bacterium; assembly: GCA_902575785.1. Taxonomy (GTDB): domain Bacteria; phylum Pseudomonadota; class Alphaproteobacteria; order Pelagibacterales; family Pelagibacteraceae; genus Pelagibacter. The sequence goes on along the minus strand of CACGSR010000016.1, from coordinate 6,781 downwards.
GTTTGTAAAAAAAAATCAAGAGAATTAGGTCTAAAAATAGAATTTATCCAGTCAAATGTTGAGGGTGACCTCGTAAATATCATTCAAGACTCTAGAAAAAAATTTGATGGAATGATTATTAATGCTGCTGCTTTTACTCACACATCGGTTGCAATAAGAGACGCTTTAGAAATTTTTAAAAAACCTATAATTGAAATTCATATAACTAATATTTATAAGAGAGAGAAATTTAGACATAAATCTCTTATTAGTGATATAGTAACCGGTGGAATATTTGGATTAGGTACTGAAGGTTATATTTTAGCCATAATTGCAATGCACAAGATTTTGAATAATGAAAATTAATAAAAAAATAATAAAAGAACTAAGTGATTATTTAGACGAATTCAATCTATCAGAAATTGAATATACCGAAAAAGATACAAAAATAAAAGTTTCTAAAAATAATATCACTGTAAGCAACAATTCATTACCAATAAATAATAATCAAGAAACATTATCTGAAAACTCTAATAAGAGTATAAAAAAATTATCAGGGATTGAGATAACCTCACCAATTATCGGAACAGCATATCATGCACCAGAGCCTGGAGCAAAAAAATTTATTGAGATTGGAAAAAAAATAAAAAAAGGGGATACAATAATGATTGTTGAAGCTATGAAAACAATGAATCATGTGCCATCTACCTCAGATGGTGTTGTAAAAGAAATTTGTGTTGCTGATGGCCAACCAGTTGAATTTGGACAAACATTAGTTGTCCTTGAATAATGTTTAAAAAAATATTAATCGCAAACCGTGGTGAGATAGCTGTGAGAGTAATAAGAGCTTGCAAAGAATGGGGAATCTCAACAGTCGCAGTTCATTCAGATGTTGATAAAGAAAGTATGCACGTCAAACTAGCTGATGAAAGTATTTGTATAGGCTCTCATCTTCCAGAAAATAGTTATTTGAATATTCCAGCAATCATGTCTGCAATAGAGCTAACAAATTCTGAAGCAGTACATCCAGGATATGGATTCTTGTCAGAAAATGCAAATTTTGCAAAAGTATTAGAAGAAAATAATATAAAATTTATAGGTGCTTCCTCTAAAGTTATTCAGATGATGGGGGATAAAATACAAGCAAAGAAAATTGCAAAAGAAAATGGTTTGCCAGTAATTGAAGGTTCAGAAGGTGGAATCAAAGATATCAATGAAGCGAAAAAACTTTGTAAGAAAATTGGATTCCCTATTCTAATCAAAGCTTCAGGTGGTGGTGGAGGAAAAGGAATGAAAATTGTTAGAAAAGAGGAAGAATTCGAGACACTTTTTTTAACTGCTAAATCTGAAGCACAAAAATATTTTGGTAATGATGAAGTCTATATTGAAAAATTTTTTCAAAACCCAAGACATATTGAGGTTCAAATTTTAGCAGGAAAAAATAGAGTTGTTCATTTACACGAAAGAGATTGTTCGGTGCAGAGAAGGCATCAAAAATTAATTGAGGAAACCCCTAGTCCAGTTCTAAATGATGAAATAAGAAATGATTTGTTTGAAAAAACCGTAAAAATGGTAAGTAAAATTGGGTATGAAGGTGCTGGCACTGTCGAATTTATTTATGAAGATGGAAAATTTTACTTTTTAGAGATGAATACAAGAGTTCAAGTTGAACATCCTGTATCTGAAATGGTTACAGGCATTGATATTATAAAAGAACAAATATGGATTGCTTTTTCAGGTGAAACAGCTCTAAATCAGTCTGATATCAAACCAAGAGGTCATGCGATTGAGTGTAGAATTAATGCTGAGGATGCTAGTAAAAATTTTCAACCCTCACCTGGCACTATAGGAATGTGTCATCAACCATCAGGATTTAGAACAAGAGTAGATGGTGCAATATTTCAAGGCTACAAAGTAACTCCTTATTATGATAGTATGATTTGTAAACTAATATGTCATGGTAGAAATAGATTGGAAGCCATTCAAAGAATGAATAGATCTCTTGATGAGTTTGTAATTGATGGTATTACAACCACAATACCTTTGCATAAAAAACTATTAAACCATAAAAAATTTATTGAGTCAGATTTCAATGTAACTTGGCTTGATAAAGAAAAAATAATTTAAATACAACCAATTAACCAAATATCATAAACAGCGTGGTCGAAAGGTTTTATTGAGGGACTTGAGGAAAACATCCATCCATTAAAAACAAAGACATTATCTTTTTTTTTATCTGTTAAATCTTTTACTTGAACGTACGCTTTAATTTCTGGATTATCATCAAATTTAGAATTACTACATTTCATACTTTTTATTGAGAGATCTTTAAATATAATTTCTTCAGTATTTTTAAGTTTTACCTCACTATTTTTTGAACTAATTTTATCTAAAATTTTTATTACTGTTGTAGAACCCTCCAAATTATCTGAAGGTAATGTATTTACACACATTATTAAATAAATTGGAAAAATTAAAATTAAAATATTGAATTTATTCTTTCCAAGTCTTATATCTTTTTTTGGTGACATCTTTTTCTTTATATGGATAATAAGCCTTTTCTGTTCCCGTTAAGTTTGGTTGATGAGGTTTTTGCCATTCATATTTTTTAAAATCATGCATTTTCTCAATTTTATTAGGAGTAAAATGAATCCATGAATACCACTCAACTGGTATTTTTGAAGAATCAATTTCACCAGAATATATTACCCATCTCTTACCGTATTTGTTTTGATAATATTTATTTCCAAAATTATCTTTACCAACAAATTTACCAGTAAAAATAGTTTTAATTCTTGTGCCTAATGTATCTCGATTCCACCAAGTGAAAATTTTTTTAAAAAATGTCAACATATTAATTTATAATTTTTCAATCCAAAATTGTATAATTTAAATTAGACTAAAATTTGAATTTGTATATAAAGAATTTAAAACAATTATCAAATTAAAATAAAATTGAGGTCTAATGGCAAAATATTTAGTTGAAACATTTTATACGTGTACTTTTAAGGTAAATCATTACTTAGATAATGTAAATGAAACAGAACTTAAAAATCTTGAAAAAAGAGATGACGGTCAGTTTGAAGTTTTAGACGTAAAACTTGACAATAGGAAAACAAAAAGTCTTGATCCAAAAAATAATAAAGTTATTGAAAATAAAAAAATTAATATTAACTCAGATAAGAAACAACCAGTTACTAAAAATATAGAAAACTTTGTTAAAGATAATTCAGCAAAATCTGATAGTGGTGGCAAAAGATTTAGTATGCCTGACAGAAGAAAAGGTTATATTCAAAAGGCTACAATCGGTGATCATAAAGTTTATTTACATACAGGCGAGTATGAGGATGGTAAAATTGGTGAGATATTTATTGATACAAGTAAAGAAGGTGAATTAGTTAAAGCATTAATGAATAACTTTGCAATTGCGGTTTCACTAGGTTTGCAATATGGGGTGCCTCTAGACGAATTTATAAATGCATTTGTTGGCACTAAGTTTGAACCATCAGGAAAAGTTTATGGTAATGACAGAATTTTAAGTGCATCATCTATACTAGATTATATATTTCGAGAATTAGCTATTTCTTATCAAAACAGAGAGGATTTAGCTCATACCCCAGCGATCGGACTTACAGAAGGCTCAAATTTAGACGCACAAAATTCTGAGGATCAAAATCAACTTCTTAAAATTGTTAAAGATATAACTAGTAAAGGTTTTGTTAGAAATAATTATAAAAAAAATCTTGTAGATTTATCTGATATTAAGATAAGTCTTAAAGGAAAAAAATGAATTATTTTTTTAACTTTAAAGATAAGTTAAGCTCTTTTAATTGATCTTCTTTGACATCTGAAGGTGCATTCATCATTAAATCTTGGGCATTCTGATTCATTGGAAACATGGTAACTTCTCTTATATTTTTTTCATTAGCTAAAAGCATTACGATCCTATCAATACCGGGTGCAATTCCTCCATGTGGTGGTGCTCCAAAACTTAGAGCATTTATCATTCCACTAAATTTATCATTAACTTGTTGTTTATCATATCCCGCTACAGCAAAAAGTTTATACATTAGCTCTGGAATATGATTTCTTATAGCCCCAGAGGAAAGCTCAATACCATTACAAACTATATCATATTGATATGCCAATATTTCTAAAGGATTTTTAAAATCGAGTTTATTTATATCTCCTTGAGGCATTGAAAATGGATTATGGCTAAAACTAATTTTATTGGTTTGCTCATCTTTCTCAAACATTGGATAATCAACTATCCAACAAAACGCAAAAGCATTTTGTTCTATCAAATCTAAATCTTCAGCAATTTTATTTCTGGCCAAAGAAGTAATCCTCTCCAATTCTATTTTTTTATTACAAGCTAGAAAAATACTATCACCTACATTTGCATTGGTCTGCTTCATTATTTCTTGTAAAGATTCCTTTGAAAAAAACTTTCCGACCGGTCCTTTTGCATAAACATCTTTATCTTTCCAAATTGTAAAATATGCAAGACCTGAGGCACCTTGGTCTTTTGCCCATTTATCAATATTATCAAAAAAACTTCTTGATTTGTCTTTAGTATTTTTCGTCACTATACATCTTACATTGGAGCCTGATTTGACAAGCTTTTTAAAAATATCAAAGGTAACATCATCTCTTTTGAAAATTTCTGTAATATCTTTAATCACTAGCGGATTTCTTAAATCAGGTTTATCGGTCCCATATTTTAACAGTGCATCTGTATATGAAATTCTTGGAAATTTTTTTGATATAAATTTATTTTTTGAAAATCTTTCAAAGGTTTTTACCATCAATTTCTCAACAACATCGAACACGTCTTCTTGTTCAACAAATGACATTTCAAGATCTAATTGATAAAATTCTCCAGGACTTCTATCAGCCCTAGCATCTTCATCTCTAAAACAAGGAGCAATTTGAAAATATTTATCAAAACCCGATACCATTATTAATTGTTTGAATTGCTGTGGGGCTTGAGGAAGAGCATAAAATTTTCCAGGGTTCAACCTGCTAGGAACTAGAAAATCTCTAGCTCCCTCAGGACTTGAAGAGGTTAATATAGGTGTTTGGAACTCTAAAAATCCTAACTGACTCATCTCATTTCTTATGAAAGAAATTACTTTTGATCTTAAAATTATATTCTCATGAATTTTTTTTCTTCTAAGATCTAAAAATCTATACTTTAATCTTATTTCTTCAGAGTATTCTTGATCACTAAAAATTGGCATTGGTAATTCTTTACAACTACCTAAAATTGTAAAACTTTTAATTAATACCTCAATTTCTCCAGTTTTTATTTCTTTGTTTGTCGTATCTGATGACCTATCAAGAACTTTTCCCTCAATCTTTACTACTGTCTCTAATTGAATTTTTTCTAACTGTTCAAAATTTTTGTTTTCTTTGTCAATTATACATTGAGTAATGCCATAATTATCTCTTAGATCGATGAACAAAAGATTTCCATGATCACGTTTTTTATTAACCCAACCTGCAAGCGAAACATTCTTACCTACATCGTTCTTGGTCAACTCATCGCATTTATGGGATCTGTATTTATTCAATTATTCCTCTAATACATTTTTAATCATTTTAAGATCAATTGATTTTTTATTTTTCAAACTGATCTCATCAATTTTATATATGAAATCAAATATTTTACCATATGATCTGTCAATTCTTTTCATAATAAAATCAATTAATTTTTTTTCTAGAAAAATTTGACGATCCGATAAATTTTTAAGTATTAGGGCAAATACTAATTCATCGTCAGGCTTCTTAATACTTTGTAAAAGAAAATTTTTTGTTCTTGAATTAAGATCTTTTAAGGAAAATTTGATATCAACAATTGGTTTAATTGAGGTTATAATTAAATATTTATTTTCTTGATCAATAATATTTAAAAGCGTGTAAATCAATTTTTCATTTACGTCTGCATTTAAATTTTCTAGTACTATATTTCGATACATTTTAATCCTACTTAAATCATCATCAGTCAATAAATTTGCCTCAAATTTGATACCTTTGAACTTTTTTAAAAAAATATTTATCAAATGCGTTTTTCCAGAATAATTTTCACCATTTATATTTAAAAAATTTTTTTCCCATTTTGGCCAACTATCTATTTGTTTTAGAATATGCTTATTACTTTCTGAGACATAAAAATCATCTTTTTCAAAATTTTTTTCATAATTAAACTTAATAATTCTTTGATTAAATTTATTCATTTTAAAATCCAATCTTTATTTTGAATATCAAAAGTAAAATTATTTTCCCTCATAGATTTAAGAAAAAAATCAGGTAAACCGTTATATATAATCTCATAGATGATGAAATTCTTATCAAATTTACTTATTGAGAAATCATAAATTAAGTCTGTTTCATTCAGAATTTTCTCAAAATTATCAATTTTACTATCATTGGAGCTATCAACTTTTATTCGGAGGGGCAATTTAATTGAGGTATTTATTTGATTAATCCCCCTCCAGTAATCCTCATAATTTTTTTTTAAGCCTTCGATAATTCTTTTTACATCTTTTAGATTATCTAAATCAAGTTCTGTAAAAGACCTATTTTCTAAGAAAACGTCATTCTTAATGGATATTCTAGACAAAACTCTAATCTTATTTTTATTTTTAAATATAAGTGAGATAATAGCATCATCTAAATAGTATTTGTTAGTAATTTCTTTAAAATCATATTGTTCTATGAATTCATATTGTTCTTTAATTTTTTCCAAATCCTCAAGGTCTTCTGTTGGTAATACGTAATCTAATAAATGATAATTTTC
>CACGSR010000015.1:0-15361 GCA_902575785.1 uncultured Pelagibacteraceae bacterium | reverse complement strand
AAAAAAATATTCAAATCTTTTATTTATACTGCTTATGGGATTTACTATGAGCTTAATAATGACTTTAATTATTACATATATAAACACTGGTATGGATGACGGTTATTTAAACAGATTCATCAAAGCATGGGTAGTTGGACTTCCAATAGCGATAGCAGCCGCTTTTGTGGTAGGTCCAGCAACTAAAAAGTTTGTAGATAAAATAACTAAATAAGATTAACTTGCTGCATGACTAATTTAACTGGATATATTTTTTTACTTTTAGCAATTATTCTAGGGATTACTTCAAATGGATTTTTAAAATCTACGAATGGCTTTACAAATTTACCTCAAACAATTTTCTGTATCATATCAATAGTTGCTTGTATTTTTTGTTTATCCAAAGCAATGAATATTATTCCAGTTGGTTTTACCTATGCAACATATGGAGGATTAACAATCACAGCTGTTACGTTGTTTGGCGTGTTTAAATATAATCAAATCCCTAACCTATATGGAATTATTGGGATAATTTTAATTATTATCGGAGTAGTATTGTTAAATACTCTTGGTAAGACTACTTAGAGATAGGCTTCAGAACTTTTAAAAATTTATTTTGCAAGCTTCTATTGGCACTCGCAAGAATATTTCCGGCCTTAACAGCACTTTCATTTTTCCAATTTGAAACTACTCCACCTGCAGCTTCGATGATTGGTATTAATGGATGAATATCCCAAATTTTATTTGCGCATTGAATTACGACATCAATTTTTCCTTCCGCAAAATGAGAATAACTTAATGCATCAGCACAAGGAAATTGCATCATCTTTAATATTTTTGGAATTTTCTTTTGTTGATTAAGGGAAATAGTTCCATGAAATGCGGCGGATAATTTAACATTTGAATATTTTGCTTTATAGTTAACTTTAATTTTTCTTTTTTTATTATCCTCAACTACAAAAGCAGACTTTGGAGAAGTATTATAATAATATTTACTAAGAATTGGAAAATTGGCAAGACCTAAAACTGGATAACCTTTGTAATTTAAAGATATTAAATTACTCCAAGTTGGATTTCCTATAACAAATGATCTCGTTCCATCAATTGGATCAATAATCCATGAATAATCATTTTTAGTTTTTTTATAGCCAAATTCTTCACCTATAATTTGGTGACTTGGAAACTTTTTTTTAATCTCGTTTCTAATGAATCGTTCAAAAGCCTTATCCACGGTTGTCACAGGGTCATAACCGCTTCTGAGTTTATTCGATACTTTAAAGGGTTTATTTAATTTAGAGTAATAAAATCTAGTTAATTTCTTAGCTAAATTTTCAATAAATTTAGAGTAAAGTTTATAATCTGATGATTTTAAAATTTGCACAACGCTCTAATACTATTTTATTAGTATTGATTAAAGCAAAATTTTTAAATAATGATTTAAAAATACATGAAATTAGAGTTAAAAGATAACAAAGTATTTTTTGAAAGTAAGGGTCTTAAAAAAGAGATCCACCCATTTTGGCTAAGAGAAAGGGTAAACGGAGAAAACTTTGTTGATAAGTTTACTCAACAAAGATTATTTGACCCAACTCAATTACAAGAAAATATTCAAATCAAAGATTTAAGTTTAAATAGTAATTTTTTAGAAATTAAATTCAATGATGGAGCTTCAACAAAAATTGCTATAGTTGATATTTTTAAAGAATTTTCAAATATTAATGATATTAAACAAATTGAAAAAATAAAATGGGACTCTTCATTTAAAGATCAAAATACTTTCAAATTCAAAGAAAATTTATTTGAAACAGATGAAATGTACAAAGCCTTGATTAATTTTTATCAATATGGTTTTGTAATTTTTAAAGATGTGCCAACAAAAAATAACTTTATCATGAACTTTGCAAATTCTATAGGTAGTGTGAGACGTACAAACTTTGGTGAATTCTTTAATGTAAAATCAAAACCAAATCCAAATGACTTAGCTTACACCTCTTTGCCTTTAGCTCCTCATACTGATAATCCATATAGAAATCCTGTGCCATGTATTCAAATGCTTCATTGTATAAAAAATGAAGTTACTGGAGGTTTATCAACTCTAGTTGATGGATATACTGTTTCTGAGAAACTTAAAAAAGATTTTCCAAGATATTATAAAATTTTAACTGAAGTAAAAATACGTTTTCAATTTATTGATGAAAATGTGATTTTAGAGGATTGGGCTGAAATGATTCAGTTAGATGAAAACGGAAATTTCAAACAAGTACGTTTTAGTCCAAGATTAGATTTTGTCCCATTAATTGAAAAAGAAAAATTAGATTTATTTTATTCTGCAAGAAAAAAAATATCTGAACTCTATAATTCAGAAAATTATAGAATAGAATTTAAACTTCTTCCAGGGGATCTATTAATGATGGATAACTATAGATTGTTACATGGCAGAACCACTTATGATTCTAATGAGGGAAATCGTTTTCTTCAGGGATGTTATATTGATTATGATAGTACGGAGGGAAGGCTTAAACATTTAAAAAGAAAATTTAATTATTAGGATAAATTTTCTATCTGTTTCTCAGCCTCTTTTATTGATTTTTCATAATCTAGGGACATTTGATCAGCACTTACTACCTCTACCTTTTCTATGCCAAAAAATTTTAAAATAAATTTTAACCAAGGAGTAAGAAAGTCTTCATTGCTATTTAGCTTTGTCCCACCCGAAGTAATTACTAAATAAGCTTTTTTATTTTTTAGCAACCCTTCCCTTCTTCCATCGGGTTTAAATCTAAAAGTTTCCCCTACTCTTGCTGCAAGATCCGACCAGGCTTTTAAAGTTGCTGGTGGTCCATAATTATAAATAGGAGCAGAAATGATTATAACATCACTCTCTTTCAATTCTTTTACAAGTGTATCTGAAAGTTTGAACATTTTTTTGTGTTCCTCTGTTTGATCTTTTGGATCTATTTGCATTCCTGACTCTGTCAAATTAGACACAAAAACCATTTCATCATTTAGATCTCTATAAATAACTTCATCATCAGGTTTTTTTATTTTATCCAAAAGTTTTTTTGCTAAAGCTCTTGAAGTTGAGCCATCTTTTCTAGCACTAGAGTTTATTTGATAAATTTTCATAATTTAATTTAACCAAAATTTTGTAAGAATGGAAAAATATTCAATAAATAATATCCCAAGGCTTGCAATTGATTAGTTAATATTAAAATACCAGTAATTAATAAAATTATTCCACCTATTTTTGACACTAAATTAATATTCTTTCTAAAGTTTTTTGAAAAGATAAGGAACCTTTGTATTAAATAACCTGATAAAATAAATGGAATAGCTAATCCGATAGAATAAAAAGATAACAATAATATTCCTTGGCTTAAACTTTCCTCAGTCGCAGCTAAAACTAAAATAGATCCTAAAATAGGTCCAATACATGGTGTCCAACCAAATGCAAAAGCCATTCCTATTAATATTGGGCTAAATACACTTTTATTAATATTTGTTTGAATTCTCTTTTCATAATTTAAAAATTTTAAATTTATTATTCCAATTATATGAAGCGATAAGGTTATAATTACAAGTCCTGCAGCTATTCTTAATTCATAGGAATTCTCCAGAAAAATTTGTCCTAGAAAAGTTGAGGCTGCTCCAAAAGTTATAAAGACTAAAGAAAAACCAAATGTAAATAAAATAATTGGAAATAAATTGATATTTTTTTTATCAACCAGCTCCTCTATAGAGCTTCCGGAAATATAAGAGATATAACCAGGTATGAGCGGTAAAACGCATGGTGATAAAAAACTTATCAATCCAGCTCCAAATGCAATAATTAATTCAATCATTATTTTTCTTTAACGACTTTCAATTTTTGTTCTCCAAGACTATCTACTCTTAAAATCATTTCATCACCGTTTTTTAAATAATCTGGGGGATTCATTCCCATCCCTACTCCCGCAGGTGTGCCTGTTGTAATAATATCACCTGGCATTAGAGTTATAAATTGACTGATATGTGAAATTAAAAAATTAAAATCAAATATCATTAAAGCAGTATTTCCAGTTTGTCTTCTTTTTCCATTAAGGTCTAAAGATAAATTTAAATTTAATAAATTGTCAATTTCATCCTTTGTCACTAAATATGGACCCAATGGACCAAAGGTGTCTCCAGATTTTCCTTTAACCCATTGACCGCCTCTATTTTTTTGCCATTCTCTCTCACTTATATCATTGCAAATACAATAACCTAGTACATGTTTCTGAGCTTCATCCTCTTTAACATATTTAGCTTTACTTCCAATAACCATTGCAATTTCAACTTCGTGATCTAAAGACTTTGAATTTTTTGGTATTACAATATTATCATTTGGTCCGATAATACAATTTGGAGATTTATTAAAAACAATTGGCTCTTTTGGAGCAGCTGAACTTGTTTCCTCAGCATGAGCCTTATAATTTAAACCTATTGCTATAAAATTTGCTGGTTTAATTACACAAGGTCCAATTCTTTTACTGCTTTCAATCAATGGAAGAGAATTTAAATCTAGCTTTTTTATTTTATCTAAATTTTCAAAATTTAAATTTTCTGGCGTAAAATCACTTATAATATTTGAGAGGTTTCGTATATTGTTTTGACTGTCAATAATTGAAGGTATTTCCTTACCTTGCTCACCAACCCTTAAAAGTTTCATCAATTAACCTTTAATACCAAGATGAGTATATTTAATATTTAGATAATCTTTTATTGCCATTGACCCACCTTCACGTCCATAGCCGCTTTGTTTTATTCCTCCGAAAGGAGCTTCGGCAATAGCTACCATAGGTGTATTAACAGCGACTGAACCTGTCTCTAACTGTTCTGATGCAAGATGTGCTGTCTCCATTGAGTTCGTACATACATAACTACACAAACCAAGTTCATGATTGTTAGCTCTTTTAATTACATCATCAAAAGATTTAAATGATAACATTGGAACCAATGGCCCAAAAGGCTCTTGTTTCATTATCGTAAAATCATCTTTTACGTCATCAAATATTGTAGGTTCATAATAAAAACCTTTATTAAACCCAGAGGGTCTTTTTCCACCTAGTAAAACTTTTGCACCTTCATCTTTAGTTTTTTCAACTAATTCCTCTATTTCGTTTAGCCTCTTTTTTGTGGTTAATGGACCTAATTGAGTTGAAGGATCCATACCATCCCCTATTTTCAATTTTTTTGTTTTCTCGATAAATAAATTTACAAATTCGTCCTTTTTTCTCTCGTGAATATAAAATCTGTTAGGCGATATACAAACTTGACCATTGTTTCTAAATTTAGCAGCAATTGCCATATCAGCTGCTTTTTTAATATCAGCATCATCAAATACAATAAAAGGTGAATGACCTGACAACTCCATTGTTACTCTTTGAACTTTATCTGCAGCTTGTTTCAATATGAGCTTTCCAACTCTCGATGACCCAGTTATAGAAATTTTTTTAACTATATCTGAAGCTATCAATTGTTGAGCGATACTTGGTGGATCACCTGATAAAAGATTCACTACACCTGGTGGGACACCACATTCTCTACATATATCAACCATCTCCATTACAATTCCTGGAGTTATCACATCGGGTTTAACTATAACAGAACAGCCAGCTGCTAATGCAGTTGAAATTTTTCTAGCAGATAATACTGCAGGAAAATTCCAAGGTGTTAATGCTGCAACAACACCAACTGGTTGATAGTAAACATGTACTCTTGTATCCTCAAATCTACTTTCAACAGTTTGTCCATAAATTCTTTTTGTTTCTTCAGCATTCCATTCAAAAATATCTGCAGCACCTCCTACTTCACCTTTGGCTTCTGCGAAAGGTTTTCCAACTTCTAATGTCATCCATTTAGCAAGCACATCTTGTTTTTCTCTCATTTTGTCTGCTATTCTTCTGATGATGTAAGATCTTTTCCAAGGAGCAGTTTTTTTCCAAACTTCTAATCCTTTTGCAGCAGATTTTAACGCTCTATCAACATCCTCAGGCGTAGCTTTAGAGGCTTTTCCCAAAACTTCTTCATTTGCCGGATTAATTACTTCGTAAGTTCCTCCATCTGATGATTTTAGCCATTTACCATCAATAAATTGTCCAAATTTTTCGTACATAAGTTTAATTTAGCATTACTATAAGTTGTGTCTACTATGTAATTATTACACATTAATTATCTCTTATTAGATGTTAATCTTATTAAAAAAAGGAGTTTAAAATGAAAGCATATATAATGGGTAATTACACTGAAAAAGCTTTTCAGGGTTTTTTAAAAGATCCAACAAGCGATAGGAAAGCTGTTGTAGAACAATTAACAAAAGCTATGGGTGGAACAATGCATAGTATGGATATCGTTAGAGGTTCTTATGATTTTGTAGTTGTTACTGAAGTTCCAAGTTTTGATGATTTTGCGGCAATTAAACTAGTTGTTGAAGCATCTGGAGCTGTAAGAAATTTAACAATGCTTGAGGCAATTGATTTTACAAAAGCTACAACAAAAGCTAGTAAAATTGGTTATAAAGCCCCGGGTCAATAATCTTTAGGTATAACTTCCAGCTGAAGACTGGAAGTTATATTAATTTTTTTTTAATTTTGAAGAAAATTTAAGATTTTCGTTATTAAACTTTGAAGAATATTTTTTGATATAATCATCCATTATTTTTACTTTTTCATCTTCAAATTCAGAAACTTTTCTACTATTTAGGTCAACATATAAAGCAAGAACTTCTATAGTTGATGCAAGAAATTTTTTTTCTTTATGAACCATTTCCATTTTATATTGCAGCCTTTTTTTATCGTGGTCAAAATAAACTAAATTAACATCAACCTCATCATCAACTTTGAGTTCTTGATTATAGGTAATATTAGACTCAACAATCATGGTGCTTTTGCCTGTTGTTTTTGCTGAATGTTCTCCCATTTTGAATATATTATTTAAAGTGTCTGCTCCATATTTGTCAAAGATCAAAAGATAATATGATACGTTCATATGATCATTATAATCTATCCAATCTTTAAGGATTTTTTGAGAACTTAAGTAAACAGACATAGAAAATTAATGAATAATTAATTTTTCTTTGGATCGTTATCCACAACCAGACAAATCTCAGATTTTGTCAAAAATCTTTTTCCAGTACCATTATCTAATGAAAACATTCCACCAATGCCATTAACAGCATCTATTGTTAAATCAGTATGTTTCCATTTTTCATATTGGTCATCGTTCATGTAAAAAGGCACTCCCCCAATTTCCCCAAGTTTCACATCGCTAGAACCAACCATATACTCCTTTCTAGGATAACACATCGGTGCACTTCCATCACAACATCCCCCAGACTGGTGAAATAATAGCTCTTCACCATGTTGAGCTTTGAGCTCTTCAATTAATTTTAGTGCTGAACTTGTTGCTTTTACTTTCATAAAAAATATGGCCCGTGATTCCTCACGGGCCATTATATATTAGATTATTTTTAAAAGAAGCCTAATTTCTTTTCACTGTAAGACACGTGAAGATTTTTCACTTGTCTGTAGTGGTTAAGCATCATTTTATGTGTTTCTCTTCCAATACCAGATTGTTTGTATCCACCGAATGCAGCATGTGCAGGATAAGCATGGTAACAGTTAGTCCAAACTCTACCAGCTTGTATTTCTCTACCCATTCTGTAGGCAATGTTTCCATTTCTAGTCCAAACACCAGCTCCTAAACCATAAAGTGTGTCATTAGCAATTTTTAATGCTTCTGCCTCATCTTTAAATTTAGTCACTGATACAACTGGTCCAAAAATTTCCTCTTGGAAGATACGCATTGAGTTCTTACCCTCAAAAATAGTTGGTTCAATGTAGTTTCCTTTTTCTAAACCACTATTGATTTTTGCAACGTTTCCACCACATAAAACTTTGGCACCTTCTTTCTTACCTAAATCTAGATAAGATTTGATTTTTTCCATTTGTTCTAATGATGCTTGTGCTCCAATCATTGTTTCCATTTTCAAAGGATTGTCTTGCTTAACAGCTTTTGTTCTAGCAATAGCTTTTTCCATAAATTTATCATAGATAGACTCTTGAACTAGTACTCTACTTGGGCAAGTACAAACTTCACCTTGGTTTAACGTGAACATTGCAAAACCTTCTAGACATTTATCAAAGAAATCATCATCTTTTGCCATGACGTCCTCAAAGAAAATGTTTGGAGATTTTCCACCTAGTTCTAACGTGATCGGTATTAAGTTTTGTGATGCATATTGCATTATTAAACGACCAGTTGTTGTTTCACCTGTAAAAGCAATCTTTTTGATTCTTTTTGATGATGCTAATGGTTTACCAGCTTCTAAACCAAAACCACTTACTACGTTAACTACTCCTGGAGGTAACAAGTCTCCAATTAGTTCCATAAGTAACATGATTGATGCTGGTGTTTGCTCAGCTGGTTTTAGCACTACACAATTACCCGCTGCTAAAGCTGGAGCAAGTTTCCACGTTGCCATTAATAATGGAAAATTCCACGGTATAATTTGTCCAACTACACCTAGTGGTTCTGGAATGTGATAAGAATATTCACTGTTACTTATCTCAGCAACTGAACCTTCCTCTGCTCTAATTACCCCAGCAAAATATCTCCAATGATCTATTACTAATGGTAAATCAGCAGCCATACATTCTCTAATTGGCTTTCCATTATCTAAACATTCAGCAGTTGCTAATACATTAAGATTTTTCTCAATGACATCTGCAATTTTAAGAAGAATGTTTGATCTTTCCGTAATTGAGGTTTTGCCCCATGTTGGGAAAGCAGCATGAGCTGCATCTAATGCAGCATCTACGTCTTTTTCATTTGATCGTGCAACTGAACAGATTACTTCATTTGAAATCGGTGATGTATTATCAAAATACTTTCCAGATTTTGGTTCTACAAACTTACCATTTATGTAGTTCCCGTACTTTGCTTTAAACGGGAATTTTACTTTCAAATGAGAAGTATCCAATACAGATGACACTTTCATTGCTTCTGCACTCATTTTTTTTACTCCTCTTGTTTTATTTATGTTTTTTAGCTTATTATTTTTTCTAGATATTTTAGAACGCTTCTTAGTCGCAGACTTTTTTGTCACAACTTTTTTTTTCGTTTTTGTTTTTTTTCTAGAAATTTTGACCAACTTTGATTTTCTCTTACTGGTCTTTTTATTAGTTGCTATTTTTTTCCTTTTAATAGCCATTCCTGATTAAACTAAAAAAATATGGTTGTTTCCATTTGAAATAAACTTATTTTTCTACTATTGATTGAAATAATACTATATCTTGTGCTTATAAAAAAACTCATTAATATTTTTAGCTTTCATAACTTAGAAAATTAAGATGGAAAATATTTCAGTTGTAATTGTGACCTTTCACACTCCAAAAGACATTATTCTAAACTGCCTTAAATCTATTAATAGAAATATAAAAATTACAATTGTAGAAAATTCAGAGAATTTTGAAAATAAAGATTTAATATTATCACAATTTAAGAATGTAAAAATTTTATGTTCCGGTAAAAATTTAGGATATGGATCAGGAAACAACTTGGGTTTAAGTGATGTCAAAACAGACTACGCACTAGTTTTAAACCCTGACACAATTTGTGATGAAAAATTATTTGATAATATTTCTAAAACTATAATTGAAGCTAATGATTTTTCAGTAATTGGTTGCCAGTATTTAGATGAAGATAAGTTTATGCCTGCAGGTTTTTTTGATGATAAAAAAAATAAAGAATTTATAAAAAAATTTAAGGAAAACAACATAGATGATCTTACAAAAGTCGAATGGGTAACAGGTCAATCTATGTTAATTAATTTAAAAAAATTTAAAAATACTAAAATATTTGACGAAAATTTTTTTTTATATTTTGAAGAATTTGATTTATGTAAGTCTTTAATTCTCAAAGGAGAAAATATTTACACTTCAAAAAAACTCAAAATTAAACATTTAGGATTTAAAAGTTCATTTGAAGAGAGCTCAATTTATAAAACTAGCATCAATCGTTTGAAAGAGTGGCATTGGATGTGGTCAACATTTTATTTTTATAAAAAAAATTATAGTTACCTTCATGCTTTAAAAAAAGTAATAGGAAAGTTTTTTAAGGCACTATTTAAAATTTTTTTTTATTCCATAATGTTTAATAAAAAAGAAAAGGAAAAATACAAATATAGATTTTTAGGTATTTACAGTGCAATTTTAGGACACCCATCTAGCTTTAGAGACAATTTAGATTAGCAGTTATCTAGCTTTTTTTACAAAATAAATTCCAATTACAACTGCAATTAGTGAAATAAGTACTTTAAATGTAATTAATTCTTTTAAGAAAATATAACTTAATATAGTGCCAAATATAGGGATTAAATAAGAAACTTGAGATTGAAAAATTAAGCCGTTTTTTAATTAATATTCTAAATCTCAATAACCATGCGATACCTGTAGAAACTAATCCTAGATATATCACTGAAATAGTTGAGTCAATTCTTGGTTTCAAATTCCACGGTTGCTCTATAAAACCTGCTAATGGAATCAAAATGATAGTTGCCCATATTAAAATAGAGCCAGTTACATTTTCATTTTTTTTTTTACTTATTTTTAAGGTTAAAACCCCTCCTACAACATAACAAGTAGAGCCAAGTAAAATAAGTAGAGCCGAATTAAAATTATTTTCATCAATTAATAAATTATCTGAAAATAAGTAAACTATTCCAGAAAAACCAATTAAAATTCCTATAGTTTTTAAAAAATTGAATTTTTCATTTTTTGTATAAAAATGTCCGAGAATAGTTGAACTTAATGGAGTTGTTGACATTAAAATAGCTGCTAAATTACTTTGAACAGATTTAACCCCATAAGCAATTAAAAAAAAAGGTGCAACTAGATTGATAAATCCGATCGTAGCGAACCAATACCAATCTTTTGAAAAAGCCTCTATTTTAATTTTTTTATAATAACAAAGTAATAGAACAGGTATTGCTCCAAAAAAAACTCTAAGAAAAGCAATTGTAATTGGACCAAATGAATAAGTTGCAATTTTAATATTAAAAAATGCTGAAGCCCAAATTAAAGCTAAAATTGTAAGCAAAAAGTAGTCAAGTAAATTTGGTTGCTTCATTCAGTTAAATCTTTTGTTTGTCCATTTGTAATTTTTTGTAAATTTATAAAGTTGATTTTAAAAACACAATTTGGATGGCCTGCAGCAGCATAAAGTTCGTTGAATCTTTCCAAGGATATATCTACAAATGTATCTATCTTATTTAAATGTCCAACTGGTGAAACACCTCCTATTGTATAACCTGTAACCTTTTTAACTTCTTCAGCTGTAGCCATACAAACGTTTTTTAAATTCAAAGTTTTTTTAATTTTGTTAAGTGAAACTTTTTTATCTCCAGCAACTAAAAATAGTGAATATGTGTTATCTGTTTTAAAAAGTAAGCTTTTAACTATTGCCCCTACCTCACAACCCAAAGATGAAGCTGCTTCTATGGCAGTTCTTGCAGAGTTTTTTAGATAAATTACGTTTATTTCTGAATTAAATTTTTTGAGTGATTCCTCGGCTCTTTTTACTGGTTCTTTATCAGATAAAATCATTATTCAACTTTAAATTGTTATTTATTATTTATATTTAATATACAGTTATGAAAAAAATGCATAGGTGTTATTAAGTAAAAGAGCAATATTTATCAACATATATTTGGTACCACATGCATCTGAATTATATAGGAGTATAAATGAGTGCTAGTAATGTATTAAAAACCCTTAAAGATAAAAATATTGAGTATGTGGATCTAAGATTTACTGATCCAAGAGGTAAACTTCAACACGTCACTATGGATGCAAAGATGGTGGACAATGATATGTTGAAAGAAGGTATTTTCTTTGATGGATCATCAATTGCAGGTTGGAAGGCTATCAATGAGTCAGATATGATACTTAAACCAGATACCAATAGAGCAATTGTAGATCCTTTTACATCTCATAATACTCTAAATTTATTTTGTGATGTTTTAGACGCTATTAAAAAAACTCCCTATGAAAGAGATCCAAGAGGTACTGCAAAAAAAGCTGAGGCTTATTTAAAAGACTCTGGCATTGGTGATAAGGCATTTTTTGGTCCTGAAGCAGAATTTTTTGTTTTCGACGATGTAAAATTCAAAAATGATATGAATGAGACTGGATTTAAAATTGATAGTAAAGAAGGTCCTTACAATACTGGAAAAGAATATGAAAATGGTAACATGGGTCATAGGCCGGGAATTAAAGGAGGTTATTTTCCTGTACCACCAGTTGACAGTGAGCAAGATATGAGAAGTGAGTACCTTAAGGCTATGAAAGACATGGGAATTAAAGTAGAAAAACATCATCACGAAGTTGCTCCAAGCCAACACGAACTAGGTATGTACTTTGGAACTCTTGTCGATCAAGCAGATAACTTACAACTTTATAAATATGCAGTTCATATGGTGTCTCATTCTTTTGGCAAAACTGCTACTTTTATGCCGAAACCTGTTAAAGGTGATAATGGTTCAGGTATGCACGTTCATCAATCGATTTGGAAAGGTGATACTGCATTATTTTCTGGTGATAAATATGCAGGACTATCCGATACGGCATTACACTATATTGGTGGTATTTTAAAACATGCAAAAGCAATTAATGCTTTTTCAAATGCTACGACAAATAGTTATAAAAGATTAATCCCAGGATTTGAAGCTCCAGTTTTATTAGCTTATTCAGCAAGAAATAGATCAGCTTCATGTAGAATTCCTATCACTTTAAGTAAAAAAGCAGCTAGATGTGAGATTAGATTTGGTGATGCCGCTGGAAATCCATATTTAACTTTCTCAGCAATGTTAATGGCTGGTTTAGACGGAATTAAGAACAAAATTGATCCAGGTAAATCATTCGATAAAGACCTTTATGCTTTATCTGAGGACGAAGTTAAAAAAATTCCAACTGTTTGTGGTTCTTTAAGAGAAGCAATGGAAAGTCTCGACAAAGACAGAGATTTTTTAAAACAAGGTAATGTATTTACTGATGACCAAATAGATGCTTATATTGCCTTAAAGTTTGAGGAAATACACAATTTTGAGCACACACCTCATCCAATAGAGTTTGAGATGTATTACAGTTGCTAATTTTTATTGTTTAGTTTTAGCAGTTTTATTTTTGCCAGAACCCTTTTTAACAATGTAATTGAGTGTTCCATTTGCTCCAGTATCAACAGATTTTATAAAAGATCTTAGAAAAGTTTTTCTTTTCTCTTTTCTGTCTTCACTGTTTTGCAAATTTTTAATTTCAAAAACGTTCATTAATAGATATTAGCTATCTATGCGTTTATTGCAAGTCTGATATGTTCAAAATGGGATTATACTTTGAAAGACTCCCCGCAGCCACAACGCTCGGTTTCATTGGGATTATTGAAAACAAATGATGACGAAAAATCCTCTTTTTTATAATCCATTTCAGTTCCCAAAAGATACATAACTGCAGCGGAATCAATGTAAACTTTTACTCCTTTATCCTCGATTAATTCATCATTTGGATTTACCTCTTTTGAATATTCCATCACATATGACATGCCTGCACAACCTCCCGATTTAACAGAAACTCTAACACCAATCGCATTTTTCTCAGCATTGGACATTATTTCTTTAATTCTTAGAGCTGCATTGTCACTTAACTTAATAATAGGTTCCATTATAAGTTTAACTCCAATTTTGCTGCATCTGACATCATATCTTTATTCCAAGGAGGATCCCAGACTAATTCTAGATTTACATCTTCTATTCCTTCTACTTGCATAGCACCCTCTTTTACTTCTTTAGGTAAACTTTCTGCAACTGGACAATTTGGTGTAGTTAATGTCATCTTAATTTCAGCCTTACTGCCATTTACTTTTATATCATAAATTAAACCAAGTTCATATATGTTCACTGGTAATTCGGGATCATAAATTTTTTTAATTTCATCAATTATTTTGTTTTTAATGTCCATAATCAATTCTCTGTGGTTATTTCTTTACCATCATTTTCCATAGCAGATACCAAAGTATGCCATGATAAAGTAGCACATTTAACTCTCATTGGATATTGTTTCACTCCTGATAAGCACATCAATTTTGTTTTATCGTCTTCTTTTAAAATATTATTTTTAAGTTCAGGATTTTCTTTAATCATTCCTAAAAAATCCTCAATTATTTCTTTAGCTTCATTATCACTTCTCCCTTTAATTAAATCTGTCATGATAGAAGCTGATGCCATCGATATTGCACATCCACTCCCTTCAAAAGAAATATCTTCTACTTTTCTTTGGTCATTAAGTTTGAGATATACATGTACATGATCTCCACATAACGGATTGTTGCCTTTTGCGTCTTTGTTATAATTTTCTGTTTTTCCTAAATTTTTAGGATTCTTTCCGTGCTCTAAAATTATTTCTTGATATAATTCTTTTAAATTCATTACAAATCAAAAATCTTTTTACAATTATTAATACCTTCGTTTAACTTATCTAAGTCATCCTTAGTGTTATAAACTCCTAATGATGCCCGTGCGCTGGCAGGGATACCTAGTTTATCATGAAGTATTTGACAACAATGATGACCTGCTCTTATAGCAACACCCGTCTCATCAAGAATAGTAGCGATATCATGTGGATGAACTCCTTCTACAGTAAAAGATAATACTCCTCCTCGATTTTTAGGATTTCCAATTAGTTTAACAGAATTATTCTTTTTTAAAACTTCTTGGCCGTATTCTATCAATTCTTTTTCATGATTAATTATGTTTTCAATTCCAATGTTTTCTAAAAATTTTATTGATTGATCAAAAGCTATGACTTGTGCAGTAGCCATTGTTCCAGCTTCATACTTGTTTGGAAGTTCACTGTAAGAAATTCTATCTTTTTTAACCTCATTTATCATTCCTCCACCCCCTTGATATGGCGGAAGTTGCTCTAGCCATTTCTTTTTTCCGTACAGAACTCCAAGACCTGTTGGACCGTACATTTTATGGCATGATATCGCATAAAAATCACAATCTAAGTCCTGCATATCTAATTTTAAATGTGGTCCACCCTGACATCCATCCACTACAACAACAATACCTTTTGAATGTGCTAGTTGAGTGATCTCTTTAATTGGCAAAACCGCGCCAGTAACATTCGATAAATGAGTTATAGCTATTACTTTAGTTTTATCTGTAATCTCTTTTTCTATATTTTCAATCGGGATATCTCCATCTTCATTTATCTCTGCAAACTTTATTTTAATATTTTTAGATTTTCTCAAGAAATGCCAAGGCACATAATTCGAATGATGCTCTAGTTCTGTAATTAAAATTTCGTCATTT
>CACGSR010000014.1:0-16615 GCA_902575785.1 uncultured Pelagibacteraceae bacterium | reverse complement strand
GGAAATAAAGCTTATGACTTAGCTTCTCTTGTAGATGATGTTAGAATCAAAACCTCAAAAGGATTAAAAAATAAAATTTACAATTATTATGTTAAAAAATTTAGTGAAACTGAAAAAATAAAGATCAAGAATGATTTTGAAATCTTATCTGTTTTAAGAAATTTAAAAATTATTGGAATATTTACTCGTCTTGCAGTTAGAGATAGAAAGAGGAGTTATTTAAAATTAATCCCCTACACTTGGAGTCTTATACAAATGAGGTTAAACCAAAATATAGTTTTCAGAGATTTAAGTGCTATCTTAAATAAGAATTTTAAAGAGTTTATTAAATGAAAATTAATACTGCAATTATTTTATGTGGTGGATTTGGTAAAAGATTAAATCCTATAACTTTGAAAACCCCGAAACCTCTTATTGAACTGAAAAACATAACAATGCTTGAAAATTGTATAAACACAATAATCGATTTAAAAATTAAAAAAGTACTTATTAATATATTTCATCTTGGAGAACAGATTTCTAATTTCATAAAAGAAAAAAAATTTCCCATTGATATAGAAATAATTAAGGACGGTGACAAAATTCTTAATACAGGAGGCGGAATATTAAATATGATGAATTGCTCTCAGGATGAAAATTTTTTAATATTTAATCCAGATACTTTGTGGAAAAAGGATTATGTTAATGAAATTGATAAAATGGAAAGTTATTATTTTCAAAATAATTTAGATAATATCCTTCTTGTAGTTAATAAAAGACTAAGTTTTGATCAAAAACTAAAAGGAGATTTTAATATGATAGATAACATTTTAAAAAAAAAAGATGGCGATAAAAATTTTATTTACATAGGTTGTCAAATTTTAAATAAAAATTTGTTCCAACAATATAAAGTGGAAAGCTTTCCAATTAACGAAATATGGGATTCATTACTAATACAAGAAAAATTAAATGGTTTAGAAAGTTTAAATAAATTTTATCATCTTACAAATTTAGAAACTTTTAAAAAACTAGAAGATCTTTAGAGCGTTCTTTGTCCAAATATTCACAATTTTTTACCTCAAATTTATCGTTAAGTTCCAAAATTAAGGGGTTGCCAGTCGGGATTTCTAAGTAGGCTATTTGATTATTATCTAATTTGAGCAAATGTTTACACAAAGCTCTTATTGAGTTTCCATGGGCTGATATTAAGATGTTATTATTGATTATCTTTTCTTTAATTTCCCTCTTGAAATATTCTTGAACCCTTTCAAAAGTATCTTTTAAAGACTCAGTATCTGGAAGTATTTCTTTTGGCAAATTTTCATAAGTTTTGATATTCAAGGGGTGATATGGGCTTTCTTTGCTCAAAGGATCGGGTTTAGTGTCCCAAGATCGTCTTAAATCATGAACTTTATTTTCACCAATTTTTTTACTCAATTCAATTTTATTTAAACCTGTTAAAGCACCATAATGTCTTTCATTTAGACACCATGTTTTGACTGGATCTTTTTTATGACCCAAAACATCTTGGATTATTTTAAGTGTGTTGGTTGCTCTCTTTTGAAGAGATGAATAGAAATAATCAATATTTATATTCTTTTGCTTGATTAGCCTTCCAGCTTTTTCTGCCTCAAGTTTACCTTTTTCTGTTAAGTCAACATCTACCCATCCAGTAAACTTTTTTTCAAGATTCCAAGCACTTTGACCATGTCTTACTAATATTAAAAAACTCATATTGTTATTTGTAAAATATATTTATAAATAAAACTATATAATTAAATGAAAAAATTTTTTTCAAATAATAAAATAATTTTTTATATTTTTAACTTTTTTTTGATTTTATTGTATCTTTATCCTGGAAGCTTACTTGGATTATTAATCTATAGTAATGAAAAAATACAACCTCAAATAACAGCAGATTTTTTAATATCGTCGAATCATTTTTATGTTTTTGTGATTCTAACTATATTGGGATTTCTGACATTTCCAAAATTTAACCAATCTAAAAGTTTAATTATATATTTAGTTTCTTTATCTATAATTCTTGAAATTTTTCATATTGCAATACCAGAGCGAAGTTTTCAGTGGTCAGATCTATTTGGAAATGTAATAGGTGTGATTGTTGTAATTTTCATTCAAAAATTTATAAGTGAATATGGTTTTTTTAAAAAATAAATTTATTATATTTTCATTTATCTTTTTATCTGGATGCTCCTCAATTCCATCGACAACAGTTAATAGCTGTGTAATTTTTGATGAACGATATTTTTGGTACAAACATACTAAGAAAGTTGAACAAAAATGGGGAACACCAATATATATTCAATTAGCAATTATTAAGATCGAGTCCAATTTTGATTGGTTGGCCAAACCACCAAGAAAAAAAATTTTTAAAATAATACCCTCGAAAAGACCATCAAGCTCTTTTGGTTATTCTCAAGCTGTTAAAGGCACATGGGAACAATATAAAAAAGAAACTGGAAACAAATTAGCAACTAGAATGAGATTTAAGGATAGTGTTGACTTTATAGGATGGTACACAAATAAAACAGAAACTATATTAAAAATTCCAAAAAAAAACGCTTTTAAACAATATATTGCATATCATGAGGGATGGGGAAATTTTAAGAATTATAAAAAAAATGAAAAAGTAATTAAGTTAGCAAAGAAAGTAAAAAAACAATCTGATATTTATAAAAAACAATTATTGAATTGTAAGAAATCTCTTAACAAAAATAAATACATTATTTTTTAAATAATTCTTTTTTTAGCTCTAAGTCTACAAAATCAATTCTTTTAGTATTTTTTGCTAATGCTAAATACATTGATGGTGTTACATATAAAGTAAAAAATGTTGAAATAATCATTCCACCTAAAATTGTTGAACCAACTGCTAACCTTGAACCTTCTCCCGCACCAGGTCCGATATTTCCTATAATTAAAGGTAGCATAGCAATCATTGTACTAAGTGATGTCATAATAATGGGCCTAAACCTTACGGCACAAGCTTCTTTCACAGCAGACTTAATGTCTTTTCCGGTAGTTCTAATTTGGTTAGCATAATCTACTATTAAAATGCTATTTTTTGTCGAAACACCAATAAGAATAATTAAAGCAATTTGAGAAAAAATATTTATTGAACTATTAAGAAATAAAATAAAAACCAGTCCTCCAAAAATAGCCAACGGAACAGTTAAAATAATTACAAAAGGATGGATAAATGAATTAAAAGTAGCCGCCATTACCAAATAAGCTGTAAGAAGTGCTAATGCAAAGATTATGAACAATTCGTTACTTGTCTCCTTTATTTCCTCAGATTTTCCTTTCCAAGTAATTTGATTTTCTGGAGCAAGATCCGACATTACTTTTTCAAAGAAACTTATAGCTTCACTTAAAGTGTAATTCTCACTAATATTAGATGAAATTGTCACTGCACGTTGTCTGTTATATCTTGAAAGCTCTTTAGCTGTGCCTTGTTCCTTAAAATCAACAAGATTGCTTAAAGAAATTAATTTTTTATTAGTCTCAGACCTCACAAATATCTTCGAAATACCTTCTTTACTTCTTCTATCGGATAAATATTGTTGAACAATAATAGGATATTCTTTTCCAAGTTTATTAAAAGTTGTGATTTTTTTTCCACCATAAAGAGTTTCAAGAGTTTCTCCTATAGTTTTTGTTGAAACACCTAAATCCTTTGCTTTGTTTTGATTTATAATAAGTTTTACCTCTGGTTTATCTCTATTATAATCAGACTCAATTCTTGATAGATTATTGTTTGTTCTTAGTTCCTTAATAATTTTTTTTTGTACAGCCTCAAGTTCCTCATAACTATTACCATAAATTACCATTTGAACTGGTTTGTTGTAATTTGATACTCTAATTGATTGAGGAGAAATCGGGAAAGCAACAGCTTGAGGTAAGGTTACAATTTTTCCAATTGCTTCTCTTAAAATTGTCTGCTGTCCCTTATCTCTATTTTTCCAATCATCTAAGAGAGCAATTATAATGAAACTATTGTAAGCGTTTGCTGAGTTTCCAAATCCTGGCACCCTCATTATAAATCTAGAATATGGACTTTCTTCTGCTTGTAATAAGGGAATTAATCTAGCCTCAACTTTTTGTGCTTGTTCTTTGGTATATTCAAAGGAACTTCCTTCATCCGTAGCGCCGATTATTAAATAAGCACCTCGATCTTCTAATGGCAATAATTCTTTTTTTGAAAAACTAAATAAAAGTATAGAAGAGATTATAATAAAAATTATAAATACAGTAACTGTTTTGGTTTTTATTATTATAGAATCTAAGGTCTCTCTATAGAAATTAGAAAAATTGACAAATATTTTTTCAAATTTTTGAATAAAAACTTTTTTAGACTTTTTTTTAAGTAAAAATTTACTTGCTAACATTGGTGACAACGTTAATGCCACGAAAGAGGACACCACAATTGAAAATGATAAAGCAATTGCTGTTTCTTTGAATAAAGTTCCAGAAATACCTTCTATAAAAATAAGAGGTAAAAAAACAGCAACTAATATTAGTGTAGTCGCAACAATTGCAAAAGAAATTTGTTTTGAACCTTTGTATGCTGCAACTAGAGGTGTTTCACCATTCTCGATTCGTCTATAAATAGCATCGGTCATTATGACAGAGTCGTCCGTAATAATTCCGATTGCGAGGATAAAACTTAAAAGCACAAAAATATTTATCGAAAGTCCAAAAAGATAAAGACCTAAAAAAGATGCAATTAAGCTAACAGGTAGTGCAACAGCAGGAACAATTACAGCTTTAAGATTTCCTAAAAAAAGATAAATTATTAATATGACTAAAATAAAAGCTATTACTAATGTTTTATAAACTTCTTGTATAGCAGCTTTTACATAATTTGCTCTATTGAATGATACCCTTAAATCTAATCCCTTAGGCAATGTTTTTTTTACTTGGGAAATTTTTTTCTTTATATCTTTTGAGAGTTCTACTGTTGAAGCTCCACTTCTTGCATAAATACCGATGCCAACAGTTTTAAGATTTATTTGATCTTTAGTTTGTGCTTTAAAAAGTGTCTTCTCTGAAACTGGGCCAAATTCAACATTTGCTACATCAGATAACAAAATAACTTTATTTCCATTTTTTTTAATTGGTAGTTGTTTTATTGAATTAATATCATTGTAGGATTTATTAAGGTTTAAGGTCAGATCTATATTATTTGCTTCTAGTGTTCCAGCAGGAAGACTTATATTTTCTCCACGTAATGCTAACTCAACTTCCTGAATCGTTAAATTGTTAGCTGCTAGTTTAATTGAGTCGATCCAAACTCTTATACTTAACTCTCTTAAACCTCCAACTCTTATTCTTCCAACATTTTTTACACTAGAAAATTGATCAACTAAATACCTCTCTGCGTAGTCTCCAAGCTCTAGATCGTCCCAAGTTGATGATGATAAAGATAACCACATTGTTGTGGTAAATCCTGCAGCTCTTTTTAAAATTTGAGGAGCTTCTGCTTCTAACGGTAAATTATCAACTATCCTTGCTACTCTCTCTCTAATATCATTTGCTGCATTGTCTAAATCAATACTAGTATCGAACTCAACATTAATGGTGCTCCTACCATTTTGAGATTTAGAATCAATGTTTTTAATACCTTCGGCTCCTCCAATAACATCTTCAACAACTTGTGTTACTTCCTGATCTACAACTGATGCAGCTGCCGACTTATAGTCAACTTGAACTTGAACGACAGGTGGTTGAATTCCATTTGGCAATTCACGCACTGGTAACTTCCAGAACACAAATAAACCAAATACTATTAGGATCATGGACATCACCCATGAGATTGTTGGTCTTTTTATACTTAACTCTGTTATGAACATTTATTTATTTATTGGTTTTATTTTTCCTTGTGGTCTTACTTTTTTAAGACCTTCTGCAACAATGATATCGCCTTCTTCCAATCCAGATATGATTTCAACTTTTTGGTTAGTTCTCAAGCCTGAAATAACCTCAGTTTTATTCGCTATATTTTGCCCATCAATTTTATAAACATATGATTTATCACCTTCTATCATTATGCTTGTATCTGGTACACTCAAAGAATTTCTCTGATTAAATTTGACACTTACTTCTAATAATGAGCCCGAAATAAGCTCAAAGTTTTGGTTTTTGACTTTAATTCTAGACAGAAGGCTTCTTGTATCAGCATTAATTCTACTTGAGACAAAATCCACTTCGCCTTGGAAAATTTTATCTTTGTAACTTGATATTTTAACTTCTACTGGCAATCCTTTTTTTATTGATGCAGAATAATTTTCCGGGATTTTAATATCAGAATAAATTGTTGAATTATCATCTAATGTAATAATAAATATATTATTAGAAACAAGTATATCCTCAGTTAGGCCAGTATATCCCAAAGCACCACTAAATGGTGCGATAACTGCACCACTTTTTAATTTAATTAAAACATCTCCTTTTTTGACAAAATTTTTTAAATTTAACTCTCCAGATATTTCTTCTCTTTTTATTTTAAAAGTTTCAGACCTTTTTGATACAGCAGTACCAAATGTTTCAATTTTTTCCGAAAATTCTTTTTTCTCAACTACACTTGTTATCACTCCTGGAGGGGGTCTTTTGCTAAATTTTTTTTTAAAATGATCTGCAATCATTATTCTTCCGATAATTACTGCTGCAATTATTAAAAAAAACAGCAATATTATAGAAATTATTTTTGTTGATCTCTTCATTTTTAATTTAAATCATGCCGTATTCAGCCCACGAACCATCATAAATACATGGAAGATATTTATCATTTATTAGAGAATAAGCTAGTGCCAAAACGCACGCCGTTACTCCAGAACCACACGAAAAGACTATATTTTTTTCGTTTAAATCTTTTAGACACTCCTTAAAAATTTTTTCAAGTTCACTTTTTTTTTTAAATGTTCTATCCTTATTTAAGCAGGTATTAAAAGGTATACAAAAAGAATTTCTTATACTTCCACTACGTAATCCCTCTCGTGGTTCAGGAATTTTGCCATGAAATCTATCTTTACTTCTAGCATCAATAATTTTAAAATCTTGAACATCAAGATTTTTATCAATCATAATTTTGTCCTTAACGAGTTCTTTTTTTTCTAAACTTTTGTAATTAGAATTATCAATGCCTGAGACTTGATCCGTGACCCTCTTATTTTCTGAGAGCCATTTTTGAAAACCACCATTCAAAACATGAACCAGTTTAGCATTATGTCCAAAATATATTAAATTAAACCATAAACGACAGGAACTAATTACATCTGAATTATCATAGATCACTACTTTATCTGTGTTGTTAATTCCCATTTTTGAAACTATGTTATTCCAATCTTCCTCTTGAACCAACATATGAGGGAGCTTCGTATTTTTTTTAGAATTTTCATCTAAATCAAAAAAAATAGAGTTAGGAATATGTTGTTTTTTATATTCTTCTAGTCCATTTCTTCTAGTTAGGGGCATATGCCATGAGCAATCAATAATTTTTACATTATTGAGATTTTTTTCAAGCCAATTAGTTTCAACTAAAGACATCTATCTTTTTTCTAAGTATTTTTGATGATATTCCTCAGCAGGGCAATAATTTTTAAGTAAAGATATTTTAGTAACAACCTTCCCTAACAATCTTTCGTTTGTATCTTTTAAAATCTTTTCTGCCAATTTTTTTTGGCTATCGTTTAAATAAAAAATTTCACTTCGGTATTGTGTTCCAACATCAGGACCCTGAGAATTTAGAGTAGTGGGGTCATGTATTTGAAAAAAAATTTTAAGTATTTTTTCATATGAAATAATTTTCTCATCAAAATCTAATTTAACAACTTCAGCATGATTGGTATTACCTGTACAAACTTCTTTATATGTAGTTTTAGGGCTGTCACCACCACAATATCCTACCTCTGTTTTTATGATTCCATCAATTTTGCTAAATTTAATTTCAGGCCCCCAAAAACATCCAAGTGCTAAAACTGCTATTTCCATTGATTATGATTTAAATTAATTTACAAATTATTCATATGCTTAGTAAAAATCAATTGGGATTTTTGTACATGTTTATATCTATTTGTGCATTTTCATTGATGGATGTAATTGTAAAATGGTCAGTAGATTACCCTATTGGTCAGGTGCTATTTTTCCGTGGTTTTTTTGGGATTATTTTTTATTTTTTTGTCATACCTAGGAAAAGATTACATAACTTTTATTTAACAAAAAGAGCAGGGTTACATGCTTTGAGATGTTTATCTGGATTAATAGCTCTAGTGTCAATTTTTATTGCTCTCAGAGAGCTTCCGCTAGCTACTGTTGTTAGTATTTCTTTTGCAGCACCAATATTTACTACGATTCTTTCAATTTTTATATTAAGTGAGAAAGTTGGAATTTATAGATGGTTGGCAGTGATGATTGGTTTTGTAGGAATTTTAGTTATAACAGAACCAGGAGTAACTGAGCTCAATATATTTTATATTTTTCCAATTATTTTTTGTTTAGGATTGTCCTATGTTGCAATTACAATAAGACAATTATCAACATCTGAACCCGTTTGGCTGATATCATTCTACTTTTCTCTATCAATAATGCTGTTAAGCTTTTTAACTATTCCTACGGGATGGGTTATGCCAAGTGTTAATGATTTTATGTTACTATCATTAATTGGTATTTTTGGAGGTGTTGCAAATCTTTGGTTAAGTCAATCTTATAAGTACGCAGAAGTATCTTTAGTAACACCGCTTAAATACCTATCCTTAGTTTTTGCGATAATTTTTGGTTTTTTTATATGGGGTGAGGTTCCAACTTTAAAAACTTTAGGTGGTTCCTTTTTAGTAATTATATCGACGTTTATAATCTTTAGAAGAGAAATTTATAAAAAAAATGTTATTACTTCCAAGGCCATAAATGACTAATACTCCAAAATATTGGAATCATGCAAAAAAATTTCTATCTAAAAAAGATAAAATACTATCTAAGTTGATAGCAAAGTATAAAGGACCTTTTGAAATAATTTTAACAACTCGTAAAGATATTTTTTTTTCATTATGCAAAAGTATAATTGGGCAACAGATAAGCGTAGCCGCTGCAAATGCTGTCTTTTTTAAATTTAAAAAAAAATGTAAAAATAAGATAAGTGCAAAAACTGTATCGAAGTTATCTTTTTCTCAATTAAAAAGTTGTGGATTAAGTAGGCAAAAAATTTTGGGAATAAAAGATTTATCAAAACGAATTTTAAATAAATCATTTGATCCTAAATTGATCAAAAATATGAGTGATGAGGAAGCAATTGAATATCTATCAAACTTAAGACAAATTGGAAGATGGTCAGCAGAGATGGTTTTGTTATTTACTTATAATAGACCAAATATTTGGCCAGTTCAAGATATTGGACTTCTAAGGGCAATTTCAAATAATTATAAAAAAAAATATTTACCGCCCGAAAGATTTATTAAATATTTACAAAAAAAATTTTCACCTTATTGTTCAGTTGCTACGTGGTATCTTTGGAGGAGTATTGATCCTGAGCCAATACAATATTAGGTGCCTTCAATAATTTGATGACTTCTTATCACTGTATCTTTGAGCAAACCATGAGCAGCTTGATATTCCCTTGAATAATAAAATTCTTTCGCTTTATCAAATGAAGAAAATTCTATAACTGCTGTTCTCATAAATTCTCTGCCCTCGGTAACTATTTTTTTTCCACCTCTAACCAGAAATTTTCCACCATATTGTTCAACTGCAGATCTAGCTTTTTCTGCATAATCTTTTAAAGCATTGTTATCTTTAATACTTTCATAGACACACACGATATAACCATTTTTCATTTTTCAATCCAATCGTCAAACTTTTTTAAATTATCTTTAACATATCTTGGAAGAAGATTGATATCCAGTTTTTTGAGTTTTAAACTCTTATCAAATTTATTTTTCTTTGAATCTACTTTTAAATTGTAAACTGCCCTTCTTTCTTTAATTAATTCAGAAATTTTTTTTTCTCCTAATGGATTTAATTCATACTCTACGTGATGTAAATACGAACTCAATTTTTCCTCAATTTGTTTTGGACTTTTTACATAAGAAAAATGCCAACCTCCATCATCAAAAATTTTAATATTTGAATATTTCGAGTCTGAAAATAAAATATCAAATCTCCACCATGGATAAATTCTATCCTTTACATTTCTTAGCCATTGAGGTGACTTTAACTCTTTTTTTTTACAAGCCTTTGAGCCAATCCATGGAAATTTCTCTAAATATAGATTAAGTTTATAGTAAATCATGATTTGTTTAAAAAAGACTATTTTACTTTGACATTCTCTTAAATTGTTATTTTCTAGATCAGGTATTTCATCTAAATCTGAAACTATAATCCAATCTTCATCATTGGCTTTTTCTAGACCTTTTAATAAAAAATTTCTTTGAAAATTTTCCCTTTTCAAAGCATTCATTATTTTTTTACCATTTATCTCATCAGGGCTATCACTATTGTGTATGGGATAAGAATCTTTTACTTGATACTCAATTAATAAGTAAATGATCTTATCTTTATATTTTTCAAATCTTTTAATATCGAACTTAGGTTCTCTTTTTTCACCATTATGAGCGTATTTTGATTCAACAACAACGAAATGATCTACATATTCATTTAAGTAATTTAATCTAAGATCAAGAATTAAATCTTCATCAAAGTACATAAAACAGTCAAATATTTTCATAGTGCCCTTTTAATCTTTTTAATTTTTTTTTATATGATAAAAAAATTCATGGCAGAAAAATTAATTATTAGTTTTAAAGATTATACTCAAATTGTAGAAAAACTAGCAATACAAATTCATAAAAGTTATCGACCTTCAGTTCTAATTGGAATAATGAGAGGGGCTGCTCCAATTATAGATATCCTATCAAGAATTTTAAAGTTACCAATTGCATATATAGTAATTCAGAGTTATTCGGGCAAAGGAATCGAAGATAAACAGGGAGAGTTAATGTTTTCAAGAGAAATGAGCTCATTAGCAAAAAATGAGGACTTCAGTAAAGTTCTTCTAATAGATGATTTATCCGACACAGGTTTGACATTAAATAAAAGTATAGAGTGGTTAAAAAATTATGACCCAATTAAAAATTATATACAAGAAATAAAAACAGCTTGTCTTTGGAAAAAAAAATCCTCAAAATTTGAACCAGATTTTTGTCCTGTTAAATTAAATTCAGACCCATGGATTGTACAGCCGACAGAGCATTATGAAGAATTATCTATCGAAGAAATTTTAAATAAGAAGTAATAGGGCTAGGCAATGATCTAGCCCTAAAAGATTTTTTAACTAAGCAACAATGAAACTAACAACGCTCAAAATTGCAATTAACCAAATAGCTGGTGAAGTGTTATTGAATTTGCCAGTAAATAATTTAATTAAAGCATATGATACAAATGCAAGAGCGATACCATTACTGATACTATAAGTCAAAGGCATTGATATCATAGCAAGTATAGCAGGAGCAGACTCAGAAATATCATTCCATTCTATATCAGTAATATTTCTTATAAATAAAACAGACACAAAAAGTAAAGCAGCTCCATCTATTTGTTTAGGCAGACTAGTTGCTAAAGGCGCAAAAAATATACACGCCAGGAATAGCAAACCAACTACCAGTGATGTCATGCCAGTCTTACCACCAGCTTTAACTCCAGCGCCAGACTCTACATAACTGGTAACAGTTGTTGTTCCCATCATTGCCCCCGCGACTGTACTTACACTGTCGGATAACATTGCTTTATTTATATCTTTAACTTTTCCATCCTTTCCTACCTTGCCAGCAACATTTGCTACCGAAGTCAAAGTTCCGGCCGTATCAAAGAAATCTATAAATAATAAAGTAAATATCACTGTTGACATACCTGCAGTCATAGCTGCTGAAAGATCAAATTCAAAAAGGTACGTCATTGGTGGAGGTGTACTAGCTATGCCATTAAATTTTGCTAAACCGGTTACCCAAGCAATTATACTAAATACTAAGATACCAATAATTATATTTCCTTTAATATTCATCTTTTCCAAGACTATTATCGCTATGAAAGTTGCACAACCAAGTAATACTAACGGATCCCCTAAGTTTCCTAATTGGACAAGTGTTACAGGATTATCAACAACTACTTCCATTATTTGAAGACCAATGATCGCTAAGAATAAACCAATACCTGCTCCGATTCCTAATTTTAAACTTTTAGGAATTGAATTTATAAGCCAAGCTCTAATCGGCGTTAAAGATATTATTAAGAATAGTACCCCAGCAACCAAAACTGCTCCCAAAGCTTCTTGCGGTGTATATCCCATACCAGCACAAACTCCAAAGGCTACAAAAGCATTTATCCCCATACCAGGTGCAAGTCCTATTGGCCAAGTCTTTCCATAAAAAGCCATTATGAAACAAGCTAGAGCCGTCGCTAAAATTGTTGCTGTATACACTGCGCCAAAGTCAAAGAAACCTTTTTCCGGTCCCGCAAACTCTCCAGATAAAATAAAAGGATTTAAAAACATTATGTAAGCCATAGTAAGAAAAGTAGTTGTCCCAGCTATTACTTCTGTTTTAAAATCAGTTTTGTGTTTTTTATAATTAAAATAATTTTTAAGCATATATCCTCCCAATTAAGTCTAAATATTTGATTCTTTCGCTAATTACCTTTTAAAACTGCTATTTATTCACATCTTACAACTCAGAAGTTTATATTTATGACATAATTGGCTGCTATCATTTAATCATGCGTAAAATCAAAAATATTCTCTTTTTTGCTTTTCTTTCAATTTTAATTTCAGGCTGCCAAACTATTAAAGAAAAAACAGACAAAATTGTTGAGAAAGAAAATGAAAAATTAAGCAAATTTATCGGAAAATCTACAAAAGATTTACAAATAGAATTAGGTAATCCGAATGAGGATTTTAGAAATGAAAATGGCAATTTGGTTTATATCTATAATACCAAAAAGTATGGAATACCTTGTGAAAGAAGATTTGAAATAAATCCAAATTCAATCGTAATAGGATTTGTTTCTAATGGGTGTTTTTAAATTTACTTGCGGAGCAAAACTCCGCAAGTAAGGGTTGATTATCTTATTTCTATAAGTTTTTTCTTTTTATGCTCTGGAACAATCCTTTCACATGATATTGTTAAAAGACCATCTTTAAGTTCTGCACCATTTACTTTTACATCATCGGCAATAGTGAAAGACCTTGCAAATTGTCTTTGAGAAATACCTTTATGAATTATTTCTCCATCTGCATTTTTGTCATTAGACTTATTAACTTGTTTAGTTCTAACAGTTAATAGATTATCTTCGAACTCAACTTCAACATCGTTCTTATTAAAACCAGCTAAAGCAACTTCAATTCCGTATTTGTCTTTTCCGGTTTTTCTGATGTTGTATGGTGGGTAATTTGACTGCATCGTCAAAGCACCGTTTCCCAGCATATTTTCAAATTGATCAAACATATCGTCAAATCCAATTGAGAATGGTCTGAGTGAGTTAAATATAGATAGATCCTTACTTGTCATTATATCCTCCTTTGTTAAGCAAGTTTATATTTATGTAGGCCCCATAAGGCGACCGACAAATTTCATATGGTAATTATTTAATAAATTTCAAGGTTGAAAATTAATTTTTTTTTGAGATTTTCAACGCGAATGCATAATCAATGGAAATTTCCTCTATAGCCCCATCCCTTCCAGATTTTCCACCATGACCAGCATTCATTTCAGTTTTAAGAAGTAATAAATTATTATCTGTTTTAAGTTCTCGAAGTTTAGCAGTAAACTTAGTTGGTTCATCAAACAAAACTCTATTATCGCTTAAACTAGTGGTAATAAACATATGAGGATAATCCATTTTTTTTATATTATTATAAGGAGCGTAGGAAAATATATAGTCAAAGTGTTTTTTATTGTCTTTTGCATTACCGAATTCATCAAATTCTCCTATAGTTAAAGGTAAAGAATGATCAAGATTAGTTGTCAAAGAGTCTACAAAAGGTACAGCCATGATAACTCCTAAAAATAACTCAGGAGATTGATTTACTACAGCTCCCATTAACAATCCCCCAGCTGATCCACCCATTCCAATTATTCCTCCTTTTGAGGTATAATTTTTTTCGATTAAATATTTCGCAGCATAGATATAATCTTCAAAAGTATTTTTTTTATTTGTTAATTTTCCCTCTTTCCACCATTTCATTCCTTTTTCCATACCACCTCTGATATGAGCAGTGGCCCAAATTATATCCCTATTAATTAGGCTTAGTCTTGTAGATGAAAAACTTGGAGACATTGAATTTCCATAAGATCCGTATCCATATAATAATAGATTAGCAGAGCCATCAATTTTTGTTTTTTTGTGTCTGGTAATTGTTAATGGGACCATCCTCCCATCATGAGATTTAAATTCTATTCTCTCAACGATATAGTCATTTTTATTATGTCCAGAGGGAATTTCTTGCTCTTTGACAAGTTGTTTAGATTTATTTAATAGATTATATTTATAAACTCTAGATGGAGTTTTTGGTGAAGAATATCCTAAATAAACTTCGTCAGTATTTCTATCTCTTTGTATCAAGTTTACTCCTGGCACATATACATTTTCATCAGAAAAAACTAACTCTTTTTCGATATTCGTAGAAATATTTCGAACAAATAATTTGTCTAAAGCACCTGATGTTTCACCTCGAATAATCCAATTTTTAAGAAATGTTAATCCACCAATCAAAACTTCATTTTTTGCTGGAATGAATGTTTTCCAATCTTGATTTTCTAAATTATCACAAATATCAATTTTAAAGTCTTCGGCATTTTTATTTGTATGATTATAAAATTTACCACCCCATGAATTAACCGAATAAAGGATACCTTTTTCTCTTTTAATAATAAGTTTTGGTGATGGATTTAATTCATCTGATTTAAAATAATATTGCTCTGAGGAATTGTGGTCAGAGGTATTTATAAAATAATATTTTTCATCTGAACTACATGTAATCGCTACAGTAAAAGCCTCACTTTTTTCCTCAAATATTAATTTATCTTCAGCATCAAAATCTCCTATTTTGTGTCTATAGATTTTTCTTGCTCTATGATTTTCATCAAGTTTTGAATAAAAAATATATTTATCATCTAAACTAAATAATATGCTACCGGTTGTCTCTTTAATTTCTTTTGAAATAATTTTATTTGTTTTTATGTCTCTCACATAAATTGTATAATATTCAGAACCTTTAAGATCTAAAGAATACCCAAGATATTTATCATTATTACTTACCTCTAAATCACCAACACCAAAGTATTCTGTTTTGAGTTTCAATTTTTCTTTATCACCATTCCATATTTCCTCAATATTTTGTGTGTCAATTTTTTTTCTAAGTTTTATTGAATAATTTCCTTTAGCTGTGGTCTTTGTCCAGTACTCATAGGTATGATCTTTATATGGCAAAGATTCATCATCTAATTTAATTCTACCCTTAATCTCATCAAATAGTTTTTTTTGTAAATCTTTAGTGTCTCTTAAGTGATAATCTGCGTATTCATTTTCTTGTTCTAAATATTCTTTAACTTCAGGGTTTAATTTATTCTTATCCTTTAAAACTTCTAAAATATCCTTTTGATGAATCCAGCTATAATTATCTTCCCAAGTCACATTGTGACAAGATTTTATTTCTGATTTTTTTCTAAGTTGTGGTACCTTCATTTAATTGAGAAACATATGAATATAATAATTTATACAGTACTAATATTAATTATACTTTATTTTCTCCTTAACCTTATAACCAAAATTTCATCCAAAAAGATATCAAAAAGTCTCAGATTTATAATAATTATAGGTCTTATAATTTTCGCAATTTTGTTTGCAATTGGTGGACGATTTTTATTAACCCTGCCACTTACATTAATGAGTTTAGCATTATTAAAATTAAAGGGTTTATCAATTTTTCAATTAATATCTCTTTTTAGACTTATACAAACATTAAGAAGAAATGGTAGATTTTCGTTTAATACAAATCAAACAAACAACCTATCTTCTTTGTCAGTTTCAGAGTCTTACAAAATTTTAAACTTAGATGAGAAAAAAAAATTGACCAAAGAGGATATAAACAAAGCATATCTTAAAATTCAAAAAAAAATTCATCCAGATGTATCTCCAGAAACGGCAAGACTTTCATCAATTGTAAATGAAGCTAGAGATGTATTGTTAAATGAAGTTAAATAAATTTTCTTATTTTATTTAAGACTTTTTCTACAGAAATTGTATTTGGATTTTTTCTTGAACCATGAGTAATCTGATCAAGATCAATATCAGGAGGTATTATTCTGAATTGATTAACACTATAGTCTGAGTAGGCTCTTGGGGTATCTAATAAAATTATAAAACTTGGTTTTCCCATTTGACAAGAAATGTGATGTCCAAACGAGTCATTTCCAATATAAATATCACTTTGATCAATATAGCTTTTAATATTCGACATGCTTTGGTCACTCAAAGACTCACAATTTTCTTCTCCTACAGCTTTAACAATTTTTTTTGCATCTTCACTATCATTTGAGCCACAAAGTAAGTAAAAGAAAACCTTACCTGGTTTTTT
>CACGSR010000013.1:0-19079 GCA_902575785.1 uncultured Pelagibacteraceae bacterium | reverse complement strand
GAACAAATTAATTATATAAATAAATCAATTTTACACATAAAAAAAATTATAAATAATCCAACTTTTTATCTATGGTCAAATGATTTAGATAATATTGATATGTCTCTATTTAACACAAAATTGATAAAAGTTTTTCATAATAAAGATGATACTGATAAAATTGATAAAAGAGCTCTAGATTTGTTCCTTATTTCGCAGTGTAATCATCATATCGTTATTCCGTCATCATTTAATTGGTGGGGTGCCTGGTTATGCAAAAATGATGATAAAATCATTTGTAGACCTAATGATAAATTTTTTTCATCTTTCAAGTTAAATAATAAAGATTTTTGGCCAAATAAATGGATCGAAATATCATGAGCTTAATTGAAATAGGTAAGAAATATCCATCAAGTAAAAATATATCTGGTTTTATTCAACTGTATGAAAAACATTTTGCTCATTTAAAAGAGTCTAAAATAAATATTCTTGAAATCGGTGTGGATAATGGTGACAGTCTTCGTATTTGGAGAGAGTATTTTTCACAAGCTAATATTTGTGGAATTGATATCGATAAAAAAGATTTTATAATTGAAAATGTATCTATTCTTCAAGGTGATCAATCTGATAAATTATTTTTAGAATCAATAATTAAGAAATATGAAAAATTTGACATTATCATTGATGACGGTAGTCATCAAGCTAAACATATTATTGCTTCATTTAATTTTTTATTTTCTCATTTAAATGATAGAGGTATCTATGTCATCGAAGATCTTCAAACATCTTATTTACCAAGATATGGTGGTTCTAGATTAAATCTTAATAAACGAAATTCTTCCATGAATTTTATCAAATCTTTAACAGATTCAATAAATTATGAACAAAACGATAAACCTTTTTTCAAAAAAAAAACTTTTGATGGTAAAATTAAATCAATTTATTTTTATCAAAATATTGCTTTTATTAATAAAGGCGAAAGTATAAATTATTTTTATAATCACAAAAAAGAACAATCATTATTGGATAAAATTAAAAGAATTATTTCTAATTTTTTTTAAATCTCAATTTTATTTAAAGCATTATTTTTAAATAAATTTGCTTCTTGAATATATCTTCTTACCATTTGTGTTGTTTTATGACCTGTCATAGCCATTATGTTTCTTTCCTCTGCACCAAACTCAGCAGCAGTAGTTGCAAATCCAGATCTTAAACTATGACCAGCATATTTTGTTGGATCTAATCCTGCTATCTGAGCATATTTTTTTATTATTAAAGCAACTGATTTATCAGAAAGTTTAAAGATTTTTTCAGAATTTGAGTTAAATTTTTTTAAATTCATATATTTTTTTAAAGCAATAACTGGACAAAATTCTTGATTTTGAAAGTAGGGGATGGCTTTAACACTACCTTCTCCTGATTGGTCTGTTTTAGATTTCTTGATTAATATTTTTACACCTTCATCTACTAATTCTACATCTTCTTTGAGTATACTCACTAGCTCAGATCTTCTAAATCCTCCAGCAAAGCCAATTAATATAAGTGCTCTATCTCTATCTCTCTCCTTTTTTTCTTGATCTATAGCTTTAATTATTCTCTTTAAACTATTGATTAATAATGGTTTTTTAGCTTTTTGTCTTGAGCCGAGAGTTCTTTTTATTCCATGTAAATTTTCCATGATAATTGGATGTTTTGTATCAAGATAATGTCCTTTTAACTTATGGATTACGCTTATAGAGGCTATTCTTCTTTTTAAAGTACTAAATTTCGAGAATTTAGATAAATGGGTGATGTATAAAGCGATAATTTTAGGCTGAGTTGGCATTGATGATAAACCATTTTTTGAGCAAAATAAGCTAAAATCTCTGTAATCAGATTGATATGCTCTTAAAGTATTATTAGCTTTTGAGTTCTTTAAATTTTTTAAAGTTTCAATTTCTAGGCTTTTTATGTCAGTTATTAATTCACTCATATTTATTTCCGATAACCATTAATTATCGGAAGTTTTATAATAAGTGATTTTTAATGTCAATAGTTTAAATTATAAAATTATGGGTTCAATTGATGGAGAAATTCCAGCTGTATGGTTCTTAATAAGTTCAATTGGTTTTATTATATTGAGTTTAATTCAATATAGAAATACTGGTAAAAGTATTAACACAATTTTCTTAAGCGTAATGGCCATTTTGTTTTTGTTGAGCTATTTTATATTGCTTTTTAAAACTTGATTTATCCCCACTATTCACAAAAAAATCAGGGAAATAAAAGAATCGCTTAAAAAGTGATACATTTTATGAATACTATTTGTTAAATTATAGATGAATTAAGGGGCAACTCTTAACTGGCCAATTGGAGAAAAGCCGAGAGGTACAATTCCAGGGGGCAGAAAGCTTCACAAAGCATC
This sequence comes from uncultured Pelagibacteraceae bacterium, assembly GCA_902575785.1. GTDB lineage: Bacteria > Pseudomonadota > Alphaproteobacteria > Pelagibacterales > Pelagibacteraceae > Pelagibacter. The sequence continues at coordinate 16,696 of CACGSR010000013.1, read as the reverse complement.
GCTGAACATGTGAAGCGGGAGGCATGGCGGTAGCGCATCAACGACGTGCCAAAACAACTGTTCTTTGCACCCTTAAAAGTGCAAGGAAACAGGGGTTTTCTCAAATATGATCCTTAAAGGTACTAAATTTCAGTTAAAAGTTTGGAATTATTTAAAAACCATAAAAAAAGGTAACGTTAAAACCTATAAACAGGTCGCTATTGCTATAAAAAGCCCTAAATCAGCTCGAGCTGTGGCTAACGCTTGTGCTAAAAACCCATATGCTCCAAAAATACCTTGTCATAGAGTAATTAGATCAGATGGTGGACTTGGGGGCTACTCTGGATTAGGTGGAATTAAGCAAAAGCTTAGATTGCTTAAATCCGAAAAAGTAAGAATTTAGATCGTTTTTATGGCTTTTTAGCATCAAAAAAGATAGTAAAATCAACATTTTTTGATCATTTTTATTAATTTTCTTTAAAAAAGGACAATTCGCCCTTTAGTTGTGCTATATATAAACATACACTCAAAACAGACCCCTATTTGGCCGTTTAAATGCTATATTCAAATAGTGCATTGCTTTATTATTTAACTATATCAACACTTTTAGAGAACCTCAATTATTCATCATTTTGATTTCTCTAATGTTAAAAAATCATTGATTTATAACAATAATTTAGTATTTTTAATAATCGGTAAGAAATTTAGCTCGATAACTAGAATTCAACATTCTTTTAAAGCATTAAGGACAATTTAAACAAAATTTATTATATCATAAAATATAATAATTACAATAGTTTACATTTTATACTTTAAGTAATACTTTAAATATTAGTAAATAAATATGTACTATTATTTAACTTTTTTAATTAAATTCTCTCTTCTTGAGATATAGATACCACTAAACACAATAATAAATAATCCTAGGAATGTCCAATTATCAGGGAAATCACCAAAAAAATAGTAACCTATAATAATGTTTGTAACGATCTCAAAGTAACTAAATGGAGCTAATTTAGAAGCATCGGCATATTTAAGAGATAATATTATAAATAAATGGCCTATACTAGCAAATATCCCTATGGCAGCCATCATGGACCACTGATTAAAAGTAGGCTTAACCCAAACAAATGGCATTATTATAGAAATAATTATGGCCCCTACTACACCAGTTAATAACAGAGTTAATAAAGGGCTGTCAGAAGCACTTAATTTACGAGTAATTATTAAATAAAACCCATACATTATACCAGTTCCGAGAGCCGCTAAACTTGCTAAGTTAATTTCTACAAACCCAGGTCTCATAACCACTAATGAACCTATAAATCCGATAATTACAGCAGACCATCTTCGATAACCAACCCTTTCTCCTAAAAAAATTGGAGAAAAAGCAGTAACAATTAAAGGTGCAACAAAAGCTAAGGTTAATGCTTTTGCCAAAGGTATAATTGAAATTGCATAAAAAAAACAAATATTAGCAGTTAAAAGAATTAAACCTCTTATAAATTGTAATTTTGGTTTATCTGTCCAAACAAAATTTTCCCTAAAAAAGAAAAACAATATTGGAAGAGTAAACGCAACTGTGAAAAAATACCTTGCCCATGTAATTTGCAAAACAGGAAGATCTGCACTCAAATATTTTGCAAATCCATCCATAATTGGTAGCATTACCCATGCTAAAAGATTGAAAGTTATAGCCTTCATGAACTTGAAGGATATAGATTAATTAAAGTATTTTAAAGCAAAGAATACAACAATTGGTATTGTTATAAATGACATCAAAGTAGAGACAACTATTGTGCTAGCAATACTATCTACAATTTTTTTTGGTGAATATATCGCCCCTACAAGATAATTCAATATTGCGCTTGGCATAGCACCCTGTATCAAAAGAACACCAGCTGCGTATCCTGATAGATCAAAATAATAGATAACAAGGAACGCTATCAGAGGTCCAAAGATAACTCTACAAATAGAAAGTATAATAGAGTCTTTTAAGGAAAACTTTAGTCTAGTTAAAGCAATACCCAAAGACATTAAAACTAAAAAGATTGTTGCATAAGTTAAAAGAAAAGTAGTGTTCTCAAGGAATAAAGGTGTTTCTATTTGATAATACAGAAATAAAACAGAAATAATAATTGCATATACTGGTGGACTTTTGATTACAACATCCATTGAAAAACTTTTTTTTGCTAAAAAAACTCCTAATGTAAAATGGAATAAAATAATCACTGATGCTACAGCAGATGCAACTCCTAAACCTGCTGTCCCATAGGCAAAAAGACAAATTGGTACACCCATATTACCAGTATTTGGTAAAATAAGTGGTGGTAATTCCATACTTAAGTCTTTTTTAAGAAGTAGTAATATTAGAAGTCCTAAAACAGCAAAACCCCCTATCATTATTATAGCATAGAAAAAATAATGTATAAAAATACTTAGAGTTATACCAGTTGTTGTAACTGTATAAAATATCATTGCAGGAGTACCTATGTTTCCTGCAAAATCAGTAATAAAGTTTGTGTCAATTTTAGGATTTTTCTTTCCTAAGTAATATCCGACACCTATAACAAAAAAAACAGGAAATATTACTTCAAATATCTTTGTATAAATATCCATTAAAAACTATTCAGTTTATTAATGACATACGATATTTGTTTTTTTGTCAAATTTGGATCTATAGGTATACTAATTCCATATTTCGATAACATTTCTGAATTTGGAAATTTCTCATCTTTAAAATATCCTTTAAATACTTGTAATTCATGGATAGCATAAGGATAATGGAAACCATATTGAATATTTGATTTTTTTAAATACTTAATCAATTCATTTCTTTTTTTAACTAGAATTACATATTGATGATAGACGCTATTTTTTGAATAAGTTAATTTCAAAATTTTTTTGTTATTTATTTTTTTATCATAATCATCTGCAATTTTTTTTCTCTTTAAATTTAGTTTCGACAATTTACTTAATTTATGATTTAATATTACTGCCTGCAAAGTATCTAGCCTACTGTTCATTCCAACTAATTCATGCTTAAATTTAATCTCAGAACCTAAATTCCTTAATTTTCTCATTATTAAATATAATTTTTTATTATTAGTTGAAATAATACCTGCATCACCATAAGCACCTAAGTTTTTTCCAGGGTACAAACTAAATGTTGAGATATCAGCTAAAGAGCCAACCTTTTTTCCTTTATTATCTTTTGCTCCATGAGCTTGGGCGCAATCATCAATTATATAAATTTTTTTTTTTTTGATTATATTTCTAATCTTTTTTATATCTACAACAGAACCATATAAATGAACTGGCATAATGACTTTTGTTTTTTTATTTATCTTTTGTATTATTTGATCAATATTGATAGTAGGTTTCATAAAGTCTACATCAACTAATACAGGTTTCAGGTTAGCATTTATAATAGAGAAGGCTGTCGAGCAATAAGTCATTGATGGTATAATAACTTCTGAATTCTTTTTAAGATTTAAGGCTTTTAAAGCTATAGTCAATGCATCGGTTCCATTTGCACAACCTAGAGAAAACTTTGAGCCACAAAAATTTGAAAATTTATTCTCAAATTTCTTTACATGTTCTCCTAAAATAAAATCACCCTTTTTAAAAATATTTCTAATATCTTTAATCATTAATGGATGTAAATTTTTGTCCTGATTATAGATATCTAAAAATTTAATCATCTTATTTAATATATTTTCCCTAAATTGGTTTACTTATACCACTAATTGATTCATTAATTATATATTTAGATACCTCGATTTCATTAAACAATCTAAAATATTTTTCTTGTCCCTTTTGAGCTATTTTTTTTGCTAAATTGCTATTACGTTTATAAAAATTAATTTTATCTGAAAGATCATATTTATCATGATAGAAAATAATTTCATTTGAATTAAAAAAATGGTTAAATTTTTTTTTATAATCAATAAATGTTAATAGACCATTACCAATCAATGATCCAATTCTATTGCTTGAGGAGTATTTTTTTGGTTTTCCTCTATTTAAATTAACTGCCATTGAGGATCTTGATATTGCTGAATAAAAACTTTCTGACCAAACTGGATTTCGATCTTTGTAACCATAAATGTCAAATTTAATGTCTTTATTTAAATCAATTAGCTCCTTAATGAAACTCTCTCTTTCATCTTTTTTTCCTGACTTTATTATTCCTCGATTAACACCGTGACTCATCGCAAAAAAAACATCATAAGTAAAATCATTAGAATTATATATACTTAATTTCTCAATATTACGGTCAACAGGTGTAGGAAGAAAATGATACCTAATACGATTGTTTTTTTTACTTACATCATCTGGATGAGTTGATATAAAAAAATTGTCTATATACTTAAAATTTGTTTTTAGGTTATTAAAATTTTTTTGAAAATCTGGTCCATTTATAGTTAAGTTATCTTCATACCATTGAGAAAATGTAATATTTTTACATGTATTTTTAATTATATCAAAAGTTTCATCTTCAATAGTATTTACGTGACCCATCAAAACAAGATCTGGACGATAATAGAGTGTTTTTTCTAAAAAAATTTTATTTAATAAGTTTTTACCCTTAATTTTTGATGAATAACTTAATATATCTCTGTCACTTATTCCTTCTACATCGTGTCCTAATCTGATTAAACCATTTTCAATTTTTTTTCCTGTAGAAATAAAATAAATCCTCCCTCCGATTTTTTCAGCCCTATTATAGATATGTAATATCTTTAATTTCTTATTTAAATTTATATTTATATTTTTTTTCTTGTTTATAATTTCACCTCTATGGATATCCATAATTTTGATGTTATTTGATATTAAATGAAGAGGATTTTTAAAATTACTTATCTGTGTTTTTTTTAATAAATTTTTATCTAAAATCAATTTTTCTATTTCCAAAAATATTTCTTTTGTTTCTACTTTTTTCAGAAATATTGGTTCACGGATAGTTTCTGGTAAACCGCCTCTTTTTGATATTATTACAGCATTTCCTCTTGAGCCTGCCTCTAAAGAAGAACGACCGAAAGGCTCTTCCCATAAGGATGGAGCTACTGTTATTGATGATTTGTTGTAAAGATTTAAAACTTTATCTTGTGATATCCAACCTGTGTAAGTTAAATTTTTATGTGAAAAATTATAATTTTCTCTGGGTTCATCTCCTATTGCAATAGCCTTCCAAGAGGAATATTTATTCAAAATTTTTGAAATAGCTAACCCAAATTTATCAAAACCTTTAGCATTGTTTAATTTGCCGGAAAAAATAATAATTTTTTCTTTTTTGGGAAATTTATTAATCTTGTTAATACTGGGATAAATTGTTTTGTAATTACTATAAAAATTTTTATCTAATCCATTAAAAAATTTTTCTTCAACCCAAGAACTCACAAAATATATTTTATGACAAATATTAAGCAATTTTTTTCTTTGATCGATAGTTATCGATCCTTTTAAATTAAGTGGATCATTATGAATAACTAAAATAAATTTTGTTTCTTTGAATTCATTAGAAATATTAATTAGATAAGATGGCCTGTTGTGTATTTCAATTATAGATGGTTTAATTTTTTTACAATAAGTTAATAATTTTTTTATATAATAATTTGATTTACTTAGAATTTTTATAGAAGGTATTCTTATATTTATATAATTTTTTTTTATAAAAATATTTTTAGTATTTTTTGTTGAGCCAAATATATTAATATTATTCTTAAAAATTGATTTTTGAAAAAAATCCTTTACCCATATTGATGCCGACCCTGCATAATTCTTAATGAATTGGTCTTTGTGAGGTAAAATGATAAATATTTTTTTATTCATGAATTGGATTATTTTTCCTCTTTTAATATAGTTTTCTGACTTACTTTAAGCCTCACTAAAACTGTGTTTGCTATATAAATTGATGAATAGGTACCAAAAATGACACCAAATATCATTGCCAATGAAAAACCTTTTAGAATTTCCCCTCCAAAGAAAAAAATAGATAGTAGTGCTAATAATGTTGTTATTGAGGTGATAAGAGTTCTAGATAATGTCTCATTTATTGAAATATTTGTTAACTCATAAATTTTAATATCCGAATACTTTCTTAAATTTTCTCTTACTCTATCAAAAATTACAACAGTATCATTCATCGAATAACCGACTATGGTTAATACGGCAGCTACAATAGATAAGTTTATTTCAAGTCCTAGCAATGAAAAAAGACCTAATGTAACAATAACATCATGAAATAAAGCTAGTATAGCACCAAGACTGAATTGCCACTCAAAACGTATCCAGATATAAATAAGCATCAAAACCAATGCAACAGTTATTGCTATCATACCTGAACGTAAAAGTTCTGAACTTACTTTGGGCCCTACATTTTCTACCCTTCTGAACTCGAATCGATTACCAAAAGATTTATCCAAATTTGATTTAATTTTTTCAATGATATTTTTATTTTCGTTATTTTCAAATTTTATCAAATAATCATTTTCATTACCAAAATTTTTAACAGAGACGTCGCCTAAATTCATTTGAGTTAAATTATCTCTTAATGAAGAAATATTAATCTTTTTATCAGAAGATCTTAATTCAATTAAAGTACCACCTTTAAAATCAATACCAAAATTTAAACCTTTGAATGATAGTAAAAATAGTGAAATAATTACAAGTGAAATTGATAGAAAATTAAAGTTATTATAATACTTATTAAAAGCTATCATTTAAATAAGCCTTTCTTTATCTTTATTTTTTGAAATATAAATAACCGTCAATAATCTTGCTATAAAATAAACTGAAAATAAAGTTGTGAAAATACCTACACCAAGTGTTAGTGAAAAACCCTTTATTGGTCCAGAGCCCATAAAAAATAAAATCATTGCGGCTAATAAAGTTGTAATATTTGCATCAAGTATCGCTGTTCTCGATTTAGTATAACCACTATCAAAAGCTATTAAATTGTTTTTTTCATCTTTTAATTCTTCTTTTATTCTCTCAAAAATTAAAACATTGGCATCTACAGCCATACCAACAGTTAATATTATTCCTGCAATACCTGGTAAAGTTAGTGTCGCTTCAAAAATAGTTAAGATTCCAATTAAAAGAAAAAGGTTTAATATTAAAGCGATGTTTGTGATCAGACCGAAAATTCTATATTTAACAAAAATAAATGTTATAACTAAAATAAAACCAATAATAAGAGCCATTATACCGGCATTTATCGAATCTTGTCCTAGATCAGGTCCTACTGTTCTTTCTTCAATAATATTAAGTGGAGCTGGTAAAGCCCCAGATCTAAGCAGCAAAGCAAGGTCAGTTGCTGATTGAAATGTAAAACCTCCACTAATTTGTCCAGAACCACTTGCAATAGTATCTCTAATAACAGGTGCACTGATTATTTTACCATCTAGAACTATAGCTAATTGTTTTCCAATACCAGTGGAAGTTGCTTTACCAAATCTTTTTGCCCCTACTCTATCCAAAGTAAAAGATACTACAGTCTCATTAGTTTGACTATCCATTCTTGGTTGAGCATCTAATAAATTATCGCCACTTAAAATAATTCTTTTGCTGACAACCGCTTCTTCCTGATCGTTTTCAAATTTAAGTTTTTCAGCACCAAAAGAATCTTTTGTGTTATTTGTCACAAATCTAAATGTTAAATTTGCAGTTTTACCTAGTAATTTTTTTATTCTCATTGGGTCATCTAATCCAGGTAATTCTACTAAAATTCTATCATTACCTCGTTTTAAAATATTAGGTTCATTTGTCCCGATTTCATCAACTCTTCTCCTTACAATTTCCAAAGCTTGATCTTGTGATGAAGTCTTAAGTTCAACAATTCCTTGTTTTGAATAATTTACTATAAAATAATTATTTTCCTCTTGAATATTAAATTGATGAGATTTGAATCTGGGATAGTAAGGATTTAAGGCACTCTCTTTATCTTGAAATGCATTTAAAACTTCATCTTTATATTCTTGATCGGTTGTAAAAGAAATACTCTCATCCAAAAATTTCAAATTCTTAATCCTAATGTTTTTATCTTTAAAAAAATTTCTTACTGTTATTGAAAAATTTTGTAATTTTTGTTCTATTACTGGACTGTTATCAATTTCTAGTAAAAGATAAGATCCACCCTGTAAATCTAGGCCAAGATTAATTCTTTTATTAAGATAATTACTCTCAAATTTAACAAAATTAGATATTGTTAATAAAACAAAAAATAATGAAACTAAAGTAACAAGAATTATTCTTAATTTAGAAAAGTATAACACTTTTACAGCTAAATTTATTTTTTGATTTCTTGAGAATTCATTAAACTTTGAATTCCTGTTCCTCTGATCACTTCAACAGTAATATTATCAGCAATTTCAACTTCTACTTTATCGTTATCAACGACTCTAGTAATTGTTCCTGTAATACCTCCTGAAGTAACAACTTTGTCACCTTTCTTTAAATTTTCAACCATCGCTCTATGCTCTTTAACTTTTTTTTGTTGTGGTCTGATTAAGAAAAAATAGAAGATAACAAAAATCAAAATTAAAGGTATAAATTGTCCTATTCCAGCGCTATCCATAAAACTCCTTTTTAAAAATGAATTTTTATACTATCTGAAAGATTAACACAACTTTAATTGATTGAAATCTTTTCTAAATTGTTCATATATGGTCTTAAAACTTTTGGTATGGTTATAGATCCATCTTTTTGCTGATAATTTTCTAATATTGCAATTAAAGTTCTACCTACAGCTAGACCACTGCCATTTAAAGTCCCTAAAAAAAGAGTTTCATTTTTCTGATTTTTGTACCTAGCTTTCATCCTTACAGCCTGAAATGTAGAACAAGATGAACAAGACGAAATTTCTCTATATCTTTTTTCAGATGGTAGCCAAACCTCTATATCATATGTTTTTTCAGCACTAAAACCCATATCACCACTGCATAAGATAACTTTTCTATATGGCAATTCTAACAAATCTAAGATACCAGTAGCACAATTTGTCATTCTCTCTAGCTCATCTAAGCATTTTTCCTGTTCCACAATACTGACCATTTCTACTTTATAAAATTGATGTTGCCTGATCATCCCTTTAGTGTCTTTTCCGTAACTCCCAGCTTCTTTTCTAAAACAAGGTGTTGAAGCAACATATCTTAAGGGAAGATGTTTTTGATCTACAATCTTATCTTTAACAATGTTAGTTAAAATTACTTCAGCTGTGGGAATTAAAAATTTTCTATTATTGTTTTCATCAAGTTTTACTTCAAATTGATCATTTTCGAACTTTGGAAGCTGACCAGTACCAAACATTGTGTTTTCTGATGCTAGTAATGGTGGTGATATTTCTTCATAGCCGTTTTTTACAACATGGATATCTAACATAAAATTTGAGAGAGCTCTTTCTAATAAGGCTAATTTATCTTTTACGAATACAAATCTTGATCCAGTAGTTTTTGTAGCAAGATCAAAGTCAAGCATGTTTAATTTTTCTCCTAATTCATAGTGTGATTTAGGATTAAAACTAAATTCAGGTATTTTTCCAGCTTTACTTAATTCCATATTATCATTTTCATTTTTTCCAAGAGGAACATCTTTGTGCGGAATGTTTGGAATATTTGATAAAAGCTTATCTAAATCTATCTTGATAGATTTTTGTTGAGTATCTATTTTTTCAATTTCACTTGAAATTTCTTTTGATTTTGCAAAAAGAGATTTGTCTTTGGTTTTTGATATTTCTTTCTTTTTTTGTTCTAAATGCTCTTTTTTTTGAATAAACTCTCTGTTCTTTTGATCTAAATCTTTTAATTTATCAAAATCTATATCAATAGACCTTTTTTCTAGAGCTTTTTTAAAAAATTCAAAATTTTTTCGGATCTCTTTTAAATTATGCATCAGAATCTCTTAATTTTTTATTTTCTATAATCTTTACTGAAAATATTGATAATTCATATAGAATAAGTAGAGGAACAGCTAAACCAATTTGAGTAATAGGATCAGGTGGGGTTAATAATGCTGCAGCTGCAAATATTATCACTATAAAATACTTTCTTCTTTCTTTTAAAAAATTTGAATTTACTATACCTACTCTTGCCAACAAACTTAGTATAACAGGTAGTTGAAAACTAATACCAAAAGCAAAAATAAGTTTCATAACCAATGAAAGATACTCATTAACTTTTGCCTCCAATTGAATAGGTAAATTAGTAGATATACCTGTAGTCTCAAAAGATAGAAAAAATTTAATCGCTAAAGGCATTATCAAATAATAAACTAACATTCCACCTAATAGAAATAATATTGGCGTTAAAACAAGATAAGGTAAAATAGCAGTCTTTTCATGTTTATAGAGACCTGGTGCTATAAATTTCCATATTTGCATTAAGATAAAAGGACATGTAACAAAAAAAGCTGTAAAAAAAGAAACTTTCAAATAAGTTAAGAAAGTTTCTTGTAGCGCTGTAAAAATTAATCTCCGGTTTGTTCCATCTTCCTTAACAGCTTGAGCATAAGGTTCAACTAAAAAACCATATAAATATTCAGCAAAAAAATAACAAATAATAAAAAATATAATAAGAAATATAAAACTATGAATTAATCTTTTTCTTAATTCTGATAGATGACTTACAAAACCTGTATCTTTATCATCATGACTCATCTTTTTTTTCATCTTTTTTGTCATCAATTTTTTCCTCAATATCTATATTTGATACTTCGGTTTGAATATTATTGATGTATTTTTTTGCTGTTCCTATCCATGAGCCAAATTTTTTTAACATTATTGGAAAATCTTTAGGACCCAAAACAATTATTGCTATTGCTACAACAATGAGAATCTCAAACCAACCAATAGTAGGCATGTGATTTATTCTTTTTTATTTGAGTCTTGATTTTCGTCGGAAATATTTTTTGGTTCATTATCTTCAGTTGAATCTGAAGCCATTCCTTTTTTGAAACTTTTAATTCCCTTTGCTACGTCCCCCATTAAGCTTGATATTTTACCTCTACCAAACAATAATACTACGAGTATTACTACTATTGCTATTTGCCAAATTCCAATGCTCATAAATATATTTATAACCTTTTTATTGATGATTTAAAAGTGACTTTTTAAAGAAATAAAGAATTCATTTATTTATTATCATCTGGCTTTAGGGTGCTGCTTAACATTTCATCGATATTTGAATATATGTCTTCATTTTTATTTTCTTGATTTTCTTTATAAAATTTTCCAGTACCAAATATAGCATTATCAATATTCGTGTTATCAATTAGACCTGCTGCTCCTAGTTCGTCTACAGTTGGTAAATCAGACAATTTTTGCAGATTAAAATGACTTAAGAAATCATCAGTAGTGACATATTGAATAGGCTTACCAGGGACATCTTTTCTTCCTCCTGGTTTCACCCAATTTAATTCCATCAAAATCTCAATAGTATTTGTTCCAAAAGCTACACCACGTATTTCCTCTATTTCAGCTCGTGTTACTGGTTGGTGATATACAATAATTGCTAAGGTTTCTATTGCAGCTTTAGATAATTTCTTTTCCACAGTTTTTTCTTGAGACATAAGATTAGATAAATTTGGAGAGGTTCTAAAAGACCATTTTTTTGAAATACATACCAAATTAATACCTCGCTGAGAATATTCGGCCTGTATCTTTAATAAAATTTTTTCAATATTTACTTTTTTAGAAATTTTATTCTCAATAGTTTCAAGATCTAATGGTTCAGCTGCAGCAAAAATTATTGCTTCTATCTCCTTTTCAACTTGTGAAAGTTTAGATGGAAAGGAAATTACATTATCTTTTTTTTTTATCTTTTTTTTAATCATTTTTTTCTTTAACGTATAAATCATCAAAAAGATTATCTTGTTTAATTATTAATTTACCATCTTTTACAAGTTCTAAGGAACCTGCAAAGATTCCAGCTTTTCCAGTTTTTTCATAGCCAGAGCCGTTTTTAAAATTTTCAGGAATTAATTCATCTAGTTTTTTCCAACTTAAAAGTTTTCCAAAAAAATTAGTTATTGTCTTAATTCCATCCTCGGAGGTGAAAACTGGTAGCTTGGGTATATTAATTTTTTGAAAATCTTTAGTCATTATTATAGATGAATATGTTTTTAATAACTCGAATAAATTAATTTTATATTCGCTATTATAGATTGATCTGATACCTAATTTGCTACCTCGAGTTCTAATTTCTCTGCCTAATCTTTTTCTTTTAAGCATTTGGTCAGATAATAATCTAATTAATTCTAATTTTTTTAATTGAAGTTTAAGTTTTTCAGCGACTTCTTGAACTTTAAATTCTTCTTCAGGTGTACCTGGTAACAATAATTTAGACTTTAAATATGCTAACCATGTAGCCATTAATAAATATTCAGAAGCAACTTCTAAATTCAAATTTTTTTCTTTTGTTATAAAATCATGAAACTGATCAGCGAGTTTTGTAATTGATATATCTTCAAGATTTACTTTTTGAGCTTTTGCTAAATCAAGAAGAACTTCAAGTGGTCCTGCATAATTTTCTACATCAACTTTAAAAAGTGCAGAATCGTTTTCTATCATGATTAAATATTAACTTAAAAATTTGTAAAATTGTGATGTTTTTTTTTGTAAGAATTTATCTAAATATGGTGAGTTTTTTCCTACTATTTCCATCTCTTTTAAATTCCCATTACAGTGTAATGCCAAATTACAACCTGCTTTAAACGTTTTAATTGTATTATTTTTTATGGATTCCTTTAAGCTTTTCATTGATAAATCGTCAGAAATTAAAATATTCTTAAAACCAATCTTACTTCTTATTAGTTTAATTGCTTTTTTTGAATGAGTTACAGTGTTGATTTTGTCAATTTTGCTAAAGACAATATGTGCAGTCATAGCAAAAAAGGTTTTTTTCTTCTTAAATGATGAAAAATCTTTTTTTAACAAATATTTGAGTGACTTATTAACGACAGGTGTAAAATGATGACTATCTACTTTTGCTAAACCATGTCCTGGTATATGCTTAATTACAGTTCCAATTCTATTTTCTTTATAGAATTTAATACAATAATCTCCGATTTTAGAAACAATTTTCGGATCATTAGAAAATGCTCTATCACCAATTATATTTGATGAATTCTTAGTTCTTAAATCTAAAACGGGAACTGTATTAATATTTACTCCAATTGATTTGAGTAAATAAGATGTTTTATCAATAAATAATTTATAAAAAAATTTAAATTTATCATTTCTTTTTCTATATATGTCACCAAAATATTCTGAGGTAAGATTATCAAAAGTTATTATACTTTTTAATCTATTAATTCTCCCACCTTCCTGATCAATTAATATTGGATACTTCTTGTCCATAAAAATTCTTCGTATTGATAAAGTTAATTTCTGTGCTTGGTTAATTGATTTAATATTTCTAGTAAACAATATAACACCCCACGGTTTATATTTTCTTAGAAATACAACTTCTTTTGCAGATAGTTTAGTTGCCTTAATACCCACAATGAATGACCTACGATTATTCATTGAATTCTAATAATTTCCAAAAATTAAATTTTTTTCTTTTTTTGTTATTTGATTGTTCAACATATTCAATAATATTGTTTGTATCGTCCTCTAGAACCGGTAGTTTTTTTGTGTAATTCTCAATCTTTTGATCAATAGAGCTTAGAGTTCTATAAGATTTTTTTTTATTTTCATCAGAGATGTAATGCTTTGCTGATAGAAAAAAAAATAAACAAATAAATAATAAAAATAAAAAATATCTTATTTTTTTAGCCATTACATTTTTTCCGGTATAGAAACATTCATTATTTTCATTCCAGATTTAATAACATTTGAAATAACCTTTAGAAGAATTAATTTGTCATTCGAAATTTTTCCTTGATTATCAATAAATCTTTTTTGTGGATTATCTTTCCCTAAATTCCAGTATGAATGAAATAATGAAGCTAATTCATATAAATATGTGGGTATTCGATGAGGTTCAAGATTTCTACAAGAAATATCTATACATTTAGGCCATTCAGAAAGCTTTTTGAGAATATTTATTTCATCCAATGAATACTCGAAGTCATAATTTTCTATATTGATTTCCGATTCCAATTTTATTCCAGTGAGTCTAAAAATTGAAGCAATTCTAGCATAACAATATTGAACATAATAAAGTGGATTATCTTTTGATTTTTCAACTACTTGGTCAAAATCGAAATCAAGCTCAACATCACTACTTCTATTTAACATGATAAATCGAGTAGCATCTTTTCCAACCTCATTAATCAAATCATCTACTGTTATGTAATCTCCTTTTCGTTTTGACATTTTAAAAGGTTTATTATCTTTTATAAGTTTAACTAATTGACTAACTTTACAAATCAATTTATTTTTGGAATTTGAAATTGCATCCACAGAAGCTGTAATTCTACTTATGTATCCTGCATGATCAGCACCTAAAATATTGATGAGATAATCAAAATTACGATCTAATTTATTCTTATGATAAGCCATATCATTCGCAAAATAAGTCCATGTATTATTTGATTTTTGTAATGCTCTGTCTTTATCGTCGCCAAAATCTGTCGATTTGAAAAGTAATTGTTCTCTTTCAACCCAATCATTATTTTTTTCACCACTAGGAGCTTTTATTTTGCCTTTATAAACAAATTTATTATTTTTTAAAAAACTTACGGTCTTTTCAACTTCTTTGTTTTCGACTAATTTTTTTTCACTTACAAAATTATCGTGTTTAATTCCAAGACTATTTAAATTTTCTTTAATTAAATTTAATGCTTCATTTAGTGATACCTCCGTCAAAAACTTATTAACCTTTTCAAATTCTTCAAAATCTATTTCTTTATTTGAATTAATTATGTTATGAGCAAAATCTTTTAAATAATCACCAGGATATAAATCTTCATCTTTTAATGGAAAAGGTTCTTTATAAATAATTTCTCTAATTCTTAAATATACTGATCTGGTAAAGTTAGTTATTTGATTACCATAATCATTAATATAGTACTCTTTGGTGACCATATTTTCATTAAATAACAATAAATTGGCTAAAACATCTCCTAGAATTGCCCCTCTACAATGCCCAACGTGCAAAGGTCCAGTTGGATTAGCGGAGACAAATTCGATTAAATAATTATGTTTTTTTTCTTTATTATTTATTCCAAATACTTTTGAATTTTTTATAATTTTTTCAGTAAAATTAGTCCAGAAAACTTTTTTAAGTTTAATATTTATAAAACCCGGTTTAACAACTGTTGCTGTATCAACAAAATTATCCTTTTCTTTTATTAATTTGGCTAAATAATTCGCTAAATCAATGGATGATTTATTATTAATCTTTGACAAAACCATCGCTACATTTGTGGAAATATCTGAGTTAAATTTTTCTGGGGGTAGTTCCGTATTTATGCTTGCTAGTGAATTGGGTAATATTAACTCTTTGTTAGATGCTAAATCTTCAAGAATTAACTTAATTTTTTCCAAATATTCTTCAAAAATATTCATTTTATTTTATTGTAAAGATTAATAGCATATCTATCGGTCATCCCGGATATGAAATCTGAAATTGCTCGATACTTATTTTTATAAAGCCCGTTAATTGTAATAAATTTTTTTGGATTTTTTTCAATTTTCTTAAATAAATTTTTAATAATCAATTTTCCTTTATCATTTTTTTTTAAAATATTTTTGTGATTATACATTTTTAATCTAAGAAAATGTCTTATTTCATTTTCTGAATCTCTAAGACTTTTTGAAAAATTAACTAAAGTGTTATTGGTATTTATAACATCTTTAAATGTTTTAACTTTATTCAAGACTAAATTTTTTTTTGTATTATTTATTAAATCTTTTATCATTAAATCAATGGAGTCTCTTATAATTTGATAGGTTACGGTTTTATAGTTTTGTTTATTAACATTTTTTTTATATTTTCTGTAGATATCTTTAAAGAAATTAATTTCTACTAGTTCTTCTAAATTAAATAAATTTGCATTTATTCCATCTTGTATATCATGATTATTGTAGGCTATATCATCTGATATTGCAGAAATTTGTGCTTCTAATGATGAAAATTTATTAAAATTGATTAAATTTTTAAAATTTTTTATCCCAACAATTTCATTAACTAATTCTAAATTATTAGTAGGACCATTATGCTTCAACAATCCTTCCAAAGTTTCTATTGTAAGATTTAAGCCCTTAAACTTAAGATATTTGTTTTCTAAAAACATAACTATTCTTAAAGTTTGTAAATTATGATCAAAACCGCCATGATTAGACATACAATCGTTCAAAGAATCCTCACCAGCATGTCCAAATGGAGTATGACCTAAATCGTGAGCAAGACTTAAAGTTTCTGTTAAATCCTCATTTAAATTGAAATAACGTGCTATAGACCTTGCAATTTGAGATACTTCCATCGAATGTGTTATTCGAGTTCGATAATGATCACCCTCTGTATTTACAAACACTTGTGTCTTATGTTTTAATCTTCTAAATGAAGCGCTATGAATAATTCTATCTCGGTCTCTTTGAAATGAAGATCTATATTTAGAGGGTGTTTCATAAAATATTCTCCCCATACTTTTGAATAAACCTAGTTTTGAGTAATTTTTCATCCTTTAAAATATAATTTTTAGCACTATATTACTATTATCAGTCATCGATTATGATTAAAGAAATTAAATTTACCGATAAAGCACTAAA
>CACGSR010000012.1:0-19954 GCA_902575785.1 uncultured Pelagibacteraceae bacterium | reverse complement strand
AATATATTTCATAACCAGATTCACCAGAAAAACCTGATTGAGAAATTACACAACTTCTTCCAGCAACTTTAACTTCTGCTAAACCATAAAAAGGCATATTATCTAAATCGACTTGGTCACCTAATAAATCTTTCATCAATGCTTTTGATTTTGGTCCTTGAATTTGAACAGGACATGCATCAATTTCCTCAATAGTACAATTAAATCTTCCATCAGCATTTACACCTTGAAGATACATACCAATATCAGAGTCTGATAGAGAAAACCAAAATTCATCTTTTGATATCCTTAAAAGAATAGGATCATTTAAAACCCCACCATAAGCGTTACATAATATTACATACCTTGCTCTCATGGGTGAAATTTTTGTTGCATCTCTTGTAATAACATAATCAACAAATTTTTCTGCATCTGGTCCTTTAACCTGTATTTGTCTTTCAACAGCTACATTCCACATTGTAACATGATTAACAATTGCATCATATTCAACCATTGCTCCACCATCTTCAGGTTTTACATATCCTCTAGGATGATAAATTCGGTTGTAAACAGTTGCTCTCCAACATCCTGCTTGCATAGATAAATGCCAATAAGGTGATTTTCTTACTCTTGTTGATATTAACATTTCAACTTTTGTTGGTCCACTTTGCCTTAAGTTATATGGTACTTTTCGATCTGATTGATCAACTGAAGTAACATGTTTTAATTTAGTATAGTCAAATTCTTTAGACATAACTATTCTCCTTCAACCACTTGTTAGTTTCCTTCAAGCCGCCGAATGTATAAATGTGGAAGAAATCTGTATGCGATTTAACTTTCCCAATTAAATCATTAGGGTCTTTAGGTTTCAATAAATCTAAAGCCTTACTAAAATTAGATTTAAGAAAATTTAAGGAATTTTTTGCTCCAACAATATTGGCAAATTTAATCAAGCTCGATATTTTAAGAGGCCCAGTAATTCCAACATGAACTGGCACGCTTTGTTTTGATATAAAATCTATGATAGGCTGAGGATCTAGCAACCATTGGGTCACAATATAATCAGCATAAGGCTTTTTATCTATCATAGCTTTTTCTAACTCTGCATCCGATATATCAGGACTACCCTCAGGGTGTCCAGCAATTCCTATCTTCATTTTTTCAAAATAACCTGTTTCTAATAGTTGATAAGAGCTATCAAATTTTCCAACTGGTTCTCTTCCACCACCTATAATTAATACTTGCTTCACCCCACCATCTTTACAAATGTCTACGTAATTTTTGAGCTCTTTCTCGTTGTGCATGGATCTCGCGGGAAAGTGAGGGACTGGGTTGAACCCTTTTTTTACAAGTTCAACCGCTTGTTGAGCGGTATCTTTGTAATCCCCACCAGGTAACATGGTGATGTAAACATCTTTTATCGCTGGCACAGTATCGATATCGGTTGTAGGACTAATTTCCAAAGAAAAATTCATTATTTAGATCATTATATTTTTTAAAAAAGCTGTCAAAGAAATTCAACAATTAGGTTTAACATTATTAGTTGATTAAATTAAGTCCTGTTGCTAACTATGAATTCAGTATGAAGATTATATTAATTATGGGCCTACCTGGATCAGGAAAAACAACTTTAGCTAATGAAATTGGTCCCTTGCTTAATGCAAAAAGGTTAAATGCTGACGAAGTAAGAAAAGAGGCAAACGACTGGGACTTTTCAGAAGAGGGGCGAAAAAGACAAGCTAAAAGAATGGCAGATTTTGCAATTAAATTGCGAGATGAGGGGAATTATGTAGTTGCAGACTTTATATGCCCAACACCTGAGGCAAGAGCTTTGTTTCCAGCTGATTATATCATCTGGATGGATACTATTAAAGAGGGTAGATTTGAGGATACAAATAAGATGTTTGTTAAACCTGAAAAGTTTAACTATCATGTCACTACTAAGGATGCTAAAAATTGGGCACCTAAAATTTTAAAGGAAATCAAATAATGTCTTATAGATGGGATAATAAGAAACCAACTGCACAAATGTTAGGTAGATGGCAACCATTTCATGAGGGTCATTACACTTTATTTAAAGAAATAATTAAAAAAACAGGTCAAGTTTGTATTCAAATTAGAGATGTTCAAGGGGTTGACGATAACCCATTCGATTTTGAAACAGTAAAAAAAAATATTGAGGAGAGATTAAACCCAGAATTTGAGGGTCGTTTTAAGATTATGCTAGTTCCTAACATAACTAACATTTGTTATGGTCGTGGAGTAGGGTATAAAATGGAGGAAATAGAATTATCAAAAGAGATACAAGAAATATCCGCCACAAAGATAAGAGCGAAAATGAGAGAAGAAGGAAAGCTTAAGTAAATTTTTTAATGAGCAATATAAGGGTAATTTACCAATATAAAGACATTGCAAGAGTAATTATAAATGATCCAAAAACATATAATTCTTTATCATTTAAAAATCTTACAGATCTTATTAATGTTTTAAAAAGATTAGACAAAAATGAAAATATAAAAGTAATTGTAATTGAAGGATCAGGTAAAGGCTTTAGTGCAGGACATAATCTTAAAGAGGTAAAAAGTTTAAAAAAAAAAGAAAAATATCAAAAACTTTTTAATCTTTGCTCAAAATTAATGCTTCAAATTGTAGAGGGAAAGAAGCCAGTAATTGCAAAGGTACACGGAGCGGCTTATGCTGCAGGTTGTCAGTTAGTTGCAAGTTGTGATCTTGCTTATAGTTCTAAAGACGCATTATTTGCTACACCAGGAGTTAATATTGGATTATTTTGTAGCACGCCAATGGTTGCCGTCAGCAGGAAGATTAATAGAAAACCTATGATGAAAATGCTTTTAACTGGAGAACCTATCAAAGCAAAATTTGCAAAAGAGCTGGGTTTAATTAATGATTATTTTCCAAAGTCTAAATTAAATTCTGAGGTCTTCAAAATTGCAAAAAAAATTGCATCAAAATCAAATCTTACAATCAAAATTGGAAAACAAACTTTTTATAAACAGTTAGAAATGCCTTTAGATAAAGCTTACGCTTATACTAGTAAGATGATGACAATTAATATGTTGGCAATGGATGCAAAAGAAGGAATATCAGCATTTCTCGAAAAAAGAAAACCTGTCTGGAAAGATAGATAAAAAAAATGATTAGTACAAAAGAAATTTTATCAAAATATAAAAGTATTGCTTTGATTGGGGCAAGTAAGGATTTAAAAAAAACATCGACTGTTGTCATGAAATATCTTCAAGAATATGGATTTAAAGTTTATCCGGTTAATCCATCAATCAAAGATGAGAAAATATTGAACGAGGATGTTTATGAAAAAATTTCAGACATAAAGAAACCAGTAGAAATAGTCAATGTCTTTAGACCCTCCAATGAAGTCGTTGAGATAGCAAAAGATGCAGTAAAAGTTGGTGCAAAGGTTTTATGGTTACAATTAGACATATCTAATAATAAAGCAAGAGAAATTGTTGAAGCAAATAATATTTTTTATATTGAAAATAAATGTACAAAAATAGAATTTGAAAAATTTTTAAAAAAATGAAAAAAATATTTGTGGTATATGGACATTACAATGAAAAATCTTTTAATTCGGCAATTAGAGATAGGTTCATTGAAACAGTAAAAAATAATGGGCATGAAATTGATATTGTTGACCTTTATAAAGAAAAGTTTGACCCAGTTTTTTCTGGTGAAGAACCAGACAATCAGACATTAGATCACAGAAAAAGGATAGAAAACTCTGATGTGATAGTACTAATTGCACCAATTTGGAATTTCAGAATGCCGGCAATTGTTGAGGGATGGATAGATAAAGTCTTGGCTCCACCATGGGCATTTAAATTTAAAAAATTATTTGGAAATTACGGATATCCTATTGGTAATTTAAAAGGAAAAAAAGCAGTTGTATTTTGTACTTATGGATCTCCCCAGTTTGCAGTAAGGACTTTTTTTCTAAATATGCCAACAAAAAGGTTAAGACGAGGAGTATTCAATATATGCGGCATAACGGATGTTATATATAGAAGATACTTTGCTGTACCTTTTGTAGGTGATAAAAAAAGAGATAAATTCTTAGATGATGTCCAAAAAACTGCTAACTGTATTTAAGTTTTTAATATTCTTTTTTATCTCAATTTCAATTTCGAAAGCAGAATTACTCAAGCCAAATAGTCAAATTAATCCTTCTGAAGTTGTTAAGATACAATTAAAAAGTTTACAAAAGAATAATGACGGATTTCAAGATAGTGGAATTGAGCAAACTTGGAATTTCGCTCATCCAAACAATAAAAAAGCCACAGGTCCTCTCGAGAAATTTAAAAGAATGATAAAAGGAAAAAATTATAAAATGATGATAAATCATTTAAGCCATACTGTTACCCAAGTTACGAGTGGAGATGATTGGGTGCAATTTGAGGTTATTTTATTAGATAAAGAAAAAATTTATCATAAATTCAATTGGCAGGTTGAAAAATATACTGGGGATGGACCTTTAAAAAACTGTTGGTTGACTACAATGGTGTCAAGTCCAGAACCTCTAGGAAGTTCAATTTGATACACTTTAGTACAATTTTGTTTCGAAATGAATAAAAATTTAGTAGAAATCAAATAATGAAAAGTAAAACAAAAGTAGTTGTAGTTGGTGGAGGTGTTGTTGGAGTTAGTGCGCTTTATCATTTAGCAAAAAAAGGTTGGTCTGATGTTGTTTTAATTGAGAGAAAAGAGCTTACATCAGGCTCTACTTGGCATGCAGCAGGATTATTACCACTATTTAATATGAGTTACTCTGTAGGTCAGCTTCATAAATATGCAGTTAATCTTTATAAAACATTAGAGGAAGAGACAGGAAAAAATGTCGGCTTTAGTGTGGTTTCAAATATTCGTTTAGCCAGTACTAAAGATAGAATGGATGAATATCATCAATACGCTGGAGTAGCAAAAACAATTGGGGTCGATGTAAAGTTTTTAACTCCTAAACAAGTAAAAGAAATTTGGCCCTTGTGTCATACAGATGATTTAATTGGAGCTATTCAACATCCAGAAGATGGATATATACAACCAGCAGATTTAACACAAGCTTTAGCAACTGGAGCAAGAAATAGAGGAGCTGAAATTTACAGAAATACAACTGTTTTATCAATGAGACAGAATAAAGATGGATGGGTAGTAGAAACTGACAAAGGTTCAATTGAGTGCGAACATGTAATTTCTTGCTCAGGAAATTTTGCACGGCAAACAGGCGAGATGGTTGGTCTAGATATTCCAGTTATACCTGTTGAACATCAGTACATTGTTACTGAACCACATCCAGCAATACAAAAAAGAAAAAAAGAAGGTCTTCCTGAAATGGGTGTATTAAGAGATAGTGATAGCAGATGGTACATGAGAGAAGAAGCTGGTGGATTAATTTTAGGTCCATATGAAGATGGTGCACCAGCTTGTTATGTCGAAGGTCCATCTAAGAATTCAGAATACGAATTGTTTCAAGAAGATCTGGATAGACTTGCACCTCATATTGAAGGAGCAATACATCGTGTACCTGCTTTTGGAGAAGTTGGTGTTAAAAAAGTATATAATGGAGCAATTTGTTATACACCAGATGGTAATCCAATAGTTGGACCGGCATGGGGACTTAAAAATTTCTGGATCAACGAAGGCCACAGCTTCGGTATTACTGCAGCTGGTGGTGCTGGTTGGCAACTAGCAGAGTGGATTATTGATGGAGAACCTACTATCGATATGCTTGGAGTTGAACCAAGACGTTACGGTAATTACGCAACAAAGTCATATTTAAAAGCAAAGAATGAGGAAGCTTACAGCCATGTTTTTATTGTTCATTATCCTGACGAAGAAAGACCAGCGGCAAGACCTCTTAGAACCTCACCATGTTATGAACGAATGAAAAAATTAGGAGCTGTCTTTGGACAAAAGTTTGGGTGGGAGAGACCAAATTTTTTTGCAACGGACGGCATGGAGCAAAAAGATGATTGGTCTTTTAGAAGATCTAAATGGTTTGATGCAATAAAAAAAGAGTGTGAAAACGTAAAAAAAAATGTTGGTCTTTTAGATATGACTGCTTTTGCAAAATGTAGAATTAAAGGTCCTAAAGCGGAGGAATTTTTGGATTATTTAGTTGCGAATAAATTACCAAAAAAGATTGGCAGAATAAATCTATGTCATGCACTTAATACTAAGGGAGGTGTTCATTCTGAATTTACAATAATGAAAGAAGCAGAAAATAGTTATTATCTTGTATCAGCTGGAGCAAATTTAAGATTAGATCATGACTGGATACAGAAATGGATGCCGACTGATGGTTCGGTCATATTTGAAGATCTGACAAATAGTAATGGAGTGTTGGTTGTTGCGGGCCCTAAAGCAAGGGAACTAATGCAAAGAGTTTCAACTGATGATTATTCAAATGAAAACTTTAAGTGGCTCACTGCTAAAAAAGTGAATGTGGGATACGCACCTGTAAATGCAATGAGAGTAAATTTTGTGGGGGAATTAGGATGGGAGTTACATCACCCGATTGAATACCAAAATCATATTTTTGATAAATTAATGGAAGCAGGCAAAGATTTAGGAATTAAACCTTTTGGCATCAGGGCTATGAACAGTTTAAGAATAGAAAAGTCTTATAAGTTGGTGGGTACAGAATTATCAATAGAATACTCTCCATACGAATCTGGCTTAGATAGATTTGTTCATCCAAATAAAGGAAACTTTATAGGCCTCGAAGCTTTAAATAAGTGGAGAGAAAAAGGCTTTGATAATAAATTAGTTACACTTGAAGTTCATGATACAACTGACTCAGATGTGCTAGGAAATAATCCGATATATAAAGATGATAAAGTCGTTGGTAGAGCTACTGGAGGTGAATATGGTTTTAGACTTGATAAATCAATTGCTCTAGCAATGGTTAAACCTGATCTTGCTAATGTAGGTGAAAAACTTAAAGTCGATATTCTTGGAAAAATGTATGAGGCCACAATTCTTGAGGAAAGTCCATATGATAGTGAAAACAAGTTGTTAAGAGCCTAATGAAAATTTTAGTCGCAGTAAAAAGAGTTATTGATTACAATGTTCAAATCAGAGTAAAAGATGACGGTTCTGGTGTTGTGACTGAAAATGTTAAAATGTCTACCAATCCACCTGATGATAACGCTATCGAAGAAGCAGTTAAAATAAAGGAATCTGGTAAAGCAAAAGAGGTAGTCGCAGTTTCTGTTGGAGAGGAGAAAGCTCAAGAAACAGTAAGGAAAGCTTTAGCAGTTGGTGCTGACAGAGGAATACTTGTTAAAGCTGAAGGTGCAATAGAACCATTAGCAGTTTCAAAAATTTTACAAAAAATTGTTGAAAAAGAAAAACCTGACTTAGTTTTTATGGGAAAACAAGCTATTGATGACGACTGTAATCAAACAGGTCAAATGTTGGCAGCTTTATTAAAATGGCCGCAAGCAACTTTCGCCTCAAAAATAGATGTAAAAGATAAATCATTGGAGGTGACAAGAGAGATTGACGAGGGTCTTGAAATAATAGAGGTAAATATTCCAGCCATAGTAACATGTGATTTAAGATTGAACGAACCGCGTTATGCCTCTTTGCCAAACATCATGAAAGCAAAAAAAAAGCCAATTGAACAATTAAATGCATCTGATTTGGGAGTAGATACAAAACCTAGAATTGAGCAAATCAAGGTTGAAGAACCACCAAAGAGAAAAGCTGGGATTAAAGTCGCAAGTGTTGAAGAATTGGTGCAAAAATTAAAGAATGAGGCTAAAGTTATATAAATGTCAGTTTTATTAATTTCAGAACATAATAATAAAGAACTAAAACCCTTTACTTTAAATGCTATTACAGCAGCTTCAAAAATAAATGAAGACGTTCATGTTTTAGTTTTAGGACATAACTCTGATAGTGTTGCCAAATCAGTTTCTGAAGTGCCAAATGTCAAAAAGGTGGTACATATCAACGACACTATTTATGAAAATTATTTAGCTGAAAATTACACATCCGCAATAATCAATTTATCAAAAGATTATTCGCATATAATGTGTTCAGCTAATACGTTTGGAAAAAATTTAATGCCCCGTGTAGCGGCTTTGTTAGATGTTTCTCAAGTGAGTGATATAACTAAAGTTATAAGCTCAGATACTTTCTTAAGACCAATTTATGCAGGAAATGCATTTGCAACAGTAAAAAGTTCTGACAAAATTAAATGTATAACAGTTAGACCAACATCATTTGATCCAGCACCAACTACAGGAGGATCCGCTGAAATACAAACTGGTGAAGTTGGAGACTCTACAATCTTATCAAAATTTATTAAAAAAGAGGAAATTAAATCTGATAGACCTGAACTTGGAACAGCAAGAGTTGTTATTTCAGGTGGTAGAGGAATGCAAAGTGGTGAAAATTTCAAATTAATAACAGCCGTAGCAGATAAACTTAATGCAGCAATCGGAGCATCTAGAGCTGCTGTTGATGCTGGTTATATAACAAATGATCACCAGGTAGGACAAACTGGCAAAGTTGTTGTACCCGATTTGTATATAGCTGTTGGTATCTCAGGAGCAATTCAACATTTAGCAGGTATGAAAGAAAGCAAAGTAATCGTAGCAATTAATAAGGATGGTGAAGCTCCAATTTTTAGTGTTGCTGATTATGGTCTAGAAGCTGATCTTTTTGATGCACTTCCTAAATTTCTAGAGGAATTAAATAAATTAAATACTATACAAAAATAATAAAATCTGTAAAAAAATATTTATGACTAAAGAGTCAATGGAATATGATGTAGTTATTGTAGGTGGAGGCCCCTCAGGTTTAACAACAGCAATTAAACTGAAACAACTAAACTCAAATTTAAATGTTTGTGTTTTAGAAAAAGCATCAGAAATTGGTGCACATATATTGAGTGGTAATGTTTTTGAAACAAGAGCTTTAGATGAATTAATACCTAACTGGAGGGAATTAAATTCTCCAATTAAAACAAAAGTGACAAAAGAAAAATTTTTGTTTTTAGGTAAAAATAAATCACTAAATTGGCCAACTTGGCTTTTGCCCGCAGTTCAAAAAAACCATAATAATTATATCATTAGTCTTGCAAATTTATGCAGATGGCTTGCTGAACAAGCTGAGACCTTAGGTGTTGAAATTTTCCCAGGCTTTCCTGCTAGTGAAATTTTATATAACGAAGATGGATCAGTTAGAGGTGTAGCTACACAAGATATGGGAATTGACAAAAATGGAGATAAAAAGGATAGTTTTGAACCAGGTATTGAATTATTAGGTAAAGTGACTGTATTTGCTGAGGGTTGTAGAGGACATCTAGGTAAACAATTAATTCAAAAGTTTGAACTTAACAAAGATAAAGATCCTCAACAATATGGAATTGGTTTTAAAGAAATATGGGAAATCGATGAAAAAAAACATGAAGAAGGACTTGTGATGCATACTGCTGGCTGGCCATTGGATAACAATACTTATGGTGGAAGTTTTATGTATCATGCGGAAAATAAACAAGTTTTTTTGGGATACGTTATCGGACTTGATTATAAAAACCCTCATTTATCTCCTTTCGATGAATTTCAAAGATTTAAAACTCATCCTGCAATTAAAAAGATAATTGAAGGAGGAAAGAGAATATCTTATGGTGCGAGGGCTCTTATCGAAGGCGGTCTTCAGAGTCTTCCCAAAATGTTCATGCCCGGTGCTTTATTGATAGGTTGTGATGCAGGAACATTAAATATGCCAAAAATAAAAGGATCTCATACAGCAATGAAAAGTGGAATAATTGCAGCAGAAACAATTAATGATCATATTATCTCAGGTAAAAACTTATCTGATTATGAAAAAAAATTTAAAGATAGCTGGTTATATAAAGAGTTGTATCATGCTAGAAATGTAAAACCTAGTTTTAGCTGGGGTTTGATTTTGGGAATTATATTTACAGGAATAGATCAAATACTATTTAGAGGAAAACTTCCCTTCACATTAAAACACAAACATGCTGATCACGAAACCTTAAAACCTGCTAACGAAATGCCAAAAATAGAGTATCCAAAACCAGACAATATAATTACATTTGATAAAACAAGTTCAGTTTATTTAACAGGAACTAATCACACAGATAACCAATTAGTTCATCTAAAACTAAAAGATCCAAATTTGCCAATAAATTATACATTAGAAAAATTTGATGAACCTGCTCAAAGATATTGTCCAGCAGGAGTTTACGAGGTTCAAAAAGAAAATGATATAAATAAATTTGTTATTAACTCACAAAATTGTATTCATTGTAAAACCTGCGATATCAAGGAACCTTCTCAGAATATAATCTGGGTTACTCCAGAAGGTGGTGGCGGACCAAAGTATGGGAATATGTAGCTAAGATAAATCTATTGCAAATTTTTTTAAAGTTTCAATAGGTAAGATCTTCAAAGTATTTTCGTGAGTTCTTTTTAAAAAAATTGGACAACCTTTTCCAGCCTCAACAGCTTTTGCATACCAAGTAGCACAAACACACCAACCATCTCCATCTTTTAATCCAGGAAAACCAAATTCAGGATGCGGGGTAATTAAATCGTTACCAGCTTCTTTACACCATTCTAAAAATTCGGTTGTAACTTTTGCGCAAACTGTATGCACACCGTGATCATTCTCATCTGTATTACAACAACCATCTCTATACCAACCAGTAAGTGGATCTAAAGAACATTCCTCTAAATTTTCTCCAAGAACGTTTTTCTGATTTTTACTCATTTAAATTTTAGTAGGATTGGGCTGACCTTTATAAACTTTCTCAGGATCAAATTTCTTTTCTTTTTCTGTAAACTTCATCTCAACTTTTCTGCCATTCTCTATCGGACCTAATGGAATTGATCTATAAAAACATGATCGATATCCCACATGACAGCTGGCTCCATCTCCAATATCAACAGTGAGCCAAACTGAGTCTTGATCATCATCAATTTTAATTTCAATAACTTTTTGAACAAATCCACTAGTTTTTCCTTTATGCCAAATTGTTTTTCTTGAACGGCTGTAATAGTGAGCTTCTTTAGTTTCAATAGTTTTTTTAAATGCTTCAATATTCATGTACCCATGCATTAAAATTTCTTTAGTCTTTGAGCACATAGTGATAACAGGTATTAACCCATCATTATCAAATTTAGGGGAAAGAAGATTACCTTCTTCAATTTCAACAACATTCTCTCTTTTTTTGAACATATAAAGTTATTTTGTAGCACATATAGCCATATTTTAAATATTTTAAAATTACGAAAATATAGGTATAAAACCCTGCATGAAACTTGTTAAAGATACTAATCTTAAAAAAGAATTAAAAAATGTTAGTGACTCTGAGGCTGAAGAAGCATTTAAAACTATTCTTTCTTGGATGGGCGAAGATCCAAACAGAGAAGGATTATTAGAAACTCCAAAAAGAGTTGTTAAAGCTTTTAAGGAATACTTCAAAGGATATAAAGAGGATCCACTTCAAATATTGGAAAAAACTTTTGGAGATGTTGAAGGTTATGACGATATGGTAATTCAAAAGAATATTTCTGTACAGAGTCATTGTGAACATCATATGGCACCAATAATTGGAAAAGCTCATGTTGCTTATATTCCTAAAGAAAGAGTGGTTGGTCTGAGTAAACTCGCAAGAGTAGTTGAGGTTTTTTCAAAAAGACTGCAAACACAGGAAAGACTTACTATGCAAATTGCGAATACCTTAATGGAGGCTTTAGACGCTAAAGGAGTAGCAGTAACAATTGACTCAACTCACCAATGTATGACCATGAGAGGAATTAAAAAAGAGCAAGCAACAACTGTAACTAATTATTATTTAGGTCAATTTAAAGAAGACCTTAGTTACCAAAATAGATATTTAAGATTTATTAGTATTTCAAAAGATTAAAGTGTCTGAACAATTTAAAGCATTAATTTTAAATCAAAAAGGTGAAGAGTTTAGCAGAGAAGTTAAATCAATAGATAAGAGTTTTCTTAAACACGGTGATGTAACCGTTAAAGTCGATTATTCAGATTTAAATTTTAAAGATGGAATGATTTTGAAGAATGGTGGAAGACTAGTAAAGGAATTTCCGCATATTCCAGGAATAGATTTTTCAGGAACAGTTATAGAAAGTGAGAATTCAAAATTTAAAAAGGGTGATGAAGTAATATTAACAGGATTTAGAGTTGGTGAAATTTTTTATGGTGGATATTCCCAGTTAGCTAAAGTAAATGCTGAATTTTTGATAAAAAAACCGAAAAATCTTACAAGTAAGCAAGCTATGATCCTTGGAACAGCAGGTTTTACCTCTTTGATGAGTGCTTTTGCGATAAAGGCAAGGGAAGAAATTTTGTTGGGTGAGAAAGTAAATGATGTTTTAGTAACTGGAGCAACAGGGGGAGTTGGTAGCATTGCAGTAATAGCATTGAATAAAATGGGTTACAATGTGACTGCGGTTACAGGAAAAGATTCTAAAGTGGATTACTTAAAATCTTTAGGTGCTAAAACTGTTGTAAATAGGGCAGAATTCGATAAAGATCCACGACTTATTGATAAAGGTTTATGGGACGGTGTGGTAGATACAGTAGGTGGAAAAATTTTAGCCAATGCAATAGTACAAACCAATCCAAATGGGATTATTGCAGTATGTGGAAACGCAAATACTAATGAACTAAATACCAGTGTTATTCCCTTTATGTTAAGAGGTATTAAACTATGGGGTATGGACTCCGCTAATTGTAGTATTAAAAGAAGAGAATTTATATGGGGAGAAGCTGCAAATTTGATTGATTTTAATTTATTAGAAAAATCTATTCAGATAGTTAGTTTAGAGGAATTAGTTGAAATTTATCCAAAAATATTAAAAGGGGAAATTTCTGGAAGGGTTTTGGTTGATTTAAATAAATAATGGACTGGGATAAATTAAAAATTTTTCATGCTGTCGCTGAAGCGGGAAGTTTTACTAATGCGACTATTAATTTAAATTTAAGTCAATCAGCAATTAGTAGACAAATTCAATCTTTAGAACAGGATTTAAAAGTTCAATTGTTTGAGAGACATGCAAGAGGATTGACACTTACAGAAAATGGTGAATATGTTTTTAAAACAGCTCATGAAGTAATTACTAAGTTGAAAGAGGTAGAAACTTCCCTTGGAGATCAAAAAAATAAACCAACGGGTAAATTAACCATTACAACTGTTAGAAGTTTTGGAACTCACTGGTTGACACCAAGAATCCAAGAATTTATGCGTCTTAATCCAGAAATTGATATTGAGTTGGTATTTGATGATAAAGAATTAGATTTAAGCACTAGACAAGCAGATATTGGTATTTTTATGAGAAGGCCAAAACAACTAAATTATATTCAAAAAAAATTAGTTGATATAAATTATCATATTTATGGTTCAAATAAATATCTAGAAAAACATGGCATGCCAAAAACAGTTAATGATCTAAATAAACATAAATTTATATCTTTTGGTAAAGGTGCTCCTTCACCTGTTTATAATCCAGATTGGGCCTTAAAACTTGGTATGCATGACGGAAAAAAAAGAAAATCTATAATGAAAGTGAATAGTGTGATGGGCCTTTTATTGGCGGTTGAGTCTGGAGTAGGCTTAGCTGCATTACCAGATTATTTGGTTGATAATTCAAATAATTTAATTAAAGTTTTACCAAAATCTGAGGGACCCATTACAGAGGCGCATTTCGTGTATCCACAATCCCTCAAAAATACCGCTAGAGTTCAAGCCTTCAGGAATTTTTTGTTTAGTAAGATCGGTGATTGGAAATCATAGCCAAAGTTAAAGAATAATCAGGTTTTCTTACTGCGACACCATTGCGATTGATTATCAATATCATTGAGAATAGTTATCATTCTCATAAATAAATATGCGGAAAAAATAACAATAAAGGAGACTAATGAAAAAAATATCAATTTTTGCGTTAATAACCTCTATCTTTTTTTCAGCATATTCTGTTGCAAATGAAGTTAATGTTTTTAACGCAAGACATTACAAAGCAGATGGTGAGCTTTATTCCAAATTTACTAACATGACTGGTATTAAAGTTAACTTAATAAATGGAAAATCAGGTGCTTTAGAGAAAAGAATAATTAGCGAGGGTGCAGATTCTTTTGCTGACCTTTATATCACAGCAGACGCTGGAAGATGTGGTGCTATGGATGCAAAAGGTACCCTTCAGGGTGGTTTAACATCTGCAGCTATTAAGGCAGCTGTTCCGAAAAGTTTTAGAACAAGCAAGTGGGTAGGTATCGCAAAAAGAGCGAGAATAATTTATTATTCTCCAGAGAGAGTTACTGGTGCTGAATTATCCGGAATGACTTATGAAGGTTTAGCTGATCCTAAATGGAAAGGTAGATTAGTTATAAGGAAGTCTAGCAACATTTATAATAAATCTCTTGTGGCTTCATTGATTAAAAACAATGGAAAAACTGCTACGGCGGCGTGGGCCGAAGGGGTTGTTGCTAATATGGCAAGAACACCAACTGGTAATGATAGGGCTCAAATAATGGCAGTAGCTGCTGGTGAAGCAGATATTGCAGTAGCTAATACTTATTACTTAGCTCTTATGTTGTCTGGTAAAAAAGGTGCAGAACAACAAGAGGCTGCAAAGAAAGTTAAAGCTTTTTTTCCTAATCAAAATGATAGAGGAACGCACATGAATGTTAGTTGCGCAGCTTTAGTAAAAGGTGCGCCTAATAAGGCTAATGCTATTAAACTTATTGAGTTTTTATTAACTCCGCAGTCTCAGGAACATTTTACAAATAATACTTTTGAGTTTCCTATGATTGATGGTGTTTCACCAAGTCCATTAGTAGTAAACAACTTAGGTTTAGATTTTAAACAAGATATGAAAACAAAGTTAGCTTCTTATGCAAAAAATCAAGCTGCTGCAGTAGAGGTAATGACAGCTGCCGGTTGGAAATAATTATGGTGAAAGAAAAAGAAAAATTTATTTCTGAAGTTGATTTAAATAAATCTTCCGTTGCATGTTCCCCATGTTTAAAGGAGTGTAAAAAAATCAACAAAAGAATAAATAATAGGAAAATATCAGAGATTAAAATTGAGGAGGTTCCGCATATCCTAAAAGTATTTGATTTTTGAATTTTTTAATAGTGTCCATAATAGATCGGTATTGATTATGGGCACTTTATTTTTTTCATTTTTATAAGGCGGAGTATAATATGAAATTTAATAGCTGGTTTTTTTCATCTTTTTTAGTTTCTTTTATAGTATTAATTCCAATCATAACTGTGTTTGCAAGTTTTTTTGAGAGTACTTCTAACTACTATGAAATATTAAAAAATACTTTTCTATTTGAGTATATTTCAAATTCACTTATACTTTTATTATCAGTTTTATTACTTACCTTTGTTATAGGTACAGGTGCAGCTTACTTAGTATCTTTCTATAAATTTCCTGGAAGTGAGTTTTTTAAATGGTCGTTAATATTATCTTTTGCAGTTCCACCCTATATCTATGCATATTCCTTAACTGCTTTTTTTGAAAATTATGGAACTGCTTTTACCATTCTTAAAAGTTTATTAGGAGATGCAAATTATAACAAAAATATTCCTAAATTTGATGGAATGTTTGGAGCAATATTATCCATATCTTTTTCTTTATATGCATACGTATATATACTAGCCAGAGCTTCATTTTTATATCAATCACAAAATCTAATAGATCTTGGTAAAAATCTCGGCTTTTCAAGGTTTAAATCCTTTTATAAGGTAATTTTGCCTGCAGCTAGACCAGCTATAGTTGCGGGTTTATCTTTGGTTGCAATGGAAACTTTAGCAGAATTCGGTGCTGTCGACTTTTTTTCAATAAATACTCTGACTACAGGTATTTATAACTCTTGGATTTATTTTGATGATTTAGCTTTCGCTAATCGAATATCTTTTTTTTTATTATTATTTATATTTTCTTTATTTATTTTAGAAAATTTATCAAGAAAAAGGGCTAAATATCATATTAATTCAAAAGGTGGATTTAAACAAAAAGAAAAAATAAAACTTTTTGGATTTGATGCCTATTTAGCTTTTGTTTTTTGTTTTTTTATCTTTTTCGTAAGTTTTTTATTTCCACTATGTCAAATGTTGTACTGGACAGTTAAATTCCCTGAAAACTTATTTGATTTACAAATAACAAATTTAGTTTTGAATACTTTATATCTAGTTACGTTATCAAGTTTGGTGTTAATAATATTTTCTTTAATTTCTAATTATGGCAACAGAGTCTCAAATAATAAGTTTCTCAATTTTTTATCCACATTGTCTATTTCGGGATATGCTATACCAGGAGTGATTTTAGCTATTGCTTTTATTACTTTTATAGCATGGTTTGATGATAGCATAATTAAGTCATTAGGCTTTTCGTCAATTAAAAAATTGTTTATAGGATCTATCTTTGGATTGGTTTTGGTTTATTCTATAAGATTTTATTCTTTGGCTTTCAACGGGATCAAGTCGGGATATGAAAAGATGAATATTTCTGTCGATGAAAGTGCATATTTACTTGGTTATTCTAAAAGAAAAACTTTTACCAATATTCATATTCCTTTTTTAAGAAATTCACTTATGTTTATTATTATCCTAATCTCTTTAGAGATTATACGAGAGTTACCAATAACACTTATCTTAAGGCCTTTTAATTTTGAAACTTTCGCTACAACTGCATATATTTCAGCCTCTGAAGATTTATTAGAAGCAGCAGCAGTTCCTTCTTTATTTTTAATTTTAATTGCTAGTTTATTTATTATAGTAACATCAAAATATATTTTAAGAGAAAATAATGAGTAAAAATTTTTTTGAAATTAAAAATGTTGATTTTAAAGTTGGAAATAAAGTCAAAGTAAAGAATGTTTCTTTTTCTATAGAAAAAGAAGGGGAAATAATATGTTTGTTGGGACCTTCAGGTATTGGTAAAACAACAATTTTAAGAACTATTGCAGGATTGGAAAAAACAGATAATGGTTCAATTAAACTTGATGGAAAAACTTTGTCTTCAGAAAAAATAAATATTGAACCAGAGAATAGGAATGTATCTCTTGCCTTCCAGGAAAATAGCTTATTTCCACATTATACTGTTAAGAAAAATATATTATTAGGTTCAGAAAGAAATAAAGGTAATAAAAAAAAACAAATAAATATTGAAGAATTAATAGGTTTATTAGATATCTCCCAAATACTAAATAAGTATCCACATGAGATAAGTGCTGGCGAAGCACAAAGAGCCTCGCTTGCAAGATCTCTTATCACTAAGCCTGATTTGTTACTATTAGATGAGCCATTATCAAATGTTGATCAAAGTTTTAAAGAGGAGATACAAGAAAAACTAAAAAAAATACTCACAAATTTAAAGATAACAACAATTATAGTCACTCATGATTCATATGAGGCATTTTATTTAGGATCAAAATGTGGAATAATTTTAAATCAAGAACTTAAACAATTTGATGATCCTTATAATGTTTATCATTTACCAAATTCGGTTGAGGTAGTTAAATTTTTAAATAGAGGAATTCTCATTCCAGCAGAAGTAACAAGCCCTAAAAGTTTAGAAAGTAAAGATCTTGGAACAATCACTGGTAATTTTGTTAAGCCATTTCCCATAGGATCTAATGTAAAACTTCTAATCCAGCCAGAAGATTTACAACACGATGATAAAAGTAACTTAAAATTACATGTGGTGGATAGAAAATTTAGAGGTACTAATTTCATTTATACGCTTAGAGCTTCTAGCAACACTCTTATCCCAGTTTTTGTCCATTCTCACCATATTCATCAACATGAAATAGATGAAAAATTTGGTATCAAAAGACCAATACATATTGATCATATAGTTTGCTTCTAATAAAAACCTTTTAGAAAATGAAAAGTAACTTTAAAGTATTCTTAAAGGGAATTATTGATGTGAGTCCCCTTATGATTCCAGTGGTCCCATTTGGTCTAATATTTGGCGTGTTGGCTATTGATATCGGATTTACACCAATCCAAACTATAGCAATGTCTCTTATAATTTTTGGTGGTGCTTCTCAAATAGTTTTATTGCAATTATTTTCAGGTGGAGCTTCTTCTTTAGTAATAATTAGTTCTGTGGGAGCTGTTAATTCACGTCATTTACTTTATGGGGCAGTTGTATCTGAACATCTTTCAGATTTAAAATTAATTTGGAAAATTATTATTTCATACTTTTTAATTGATCAGGCTTTTGCAATATCAAATGAATATTTAAAAAAGGATAAGGATAATAATAGATATTTTCATTTATTGGGTGGTGGAGCTACTTGTTGGGTAATTTGGCAATCAACAACATTTTTAGGGATTATCCTTGGAGCAGCTATTCCAGAAAAACTTGGACTAAGTTTTGCAGTTCCTTTAACATTCTTAGCTTTATTAGTTAATGATTTCAGAAAATTTATAAATGTAATTGTAATACTAGTTTCAGGTTTAGTAGCCACATTTGGTTATAATTATATTCCTTTTAAAGCATATGTAATTGTTGCAGCTTTAGCAGGATTATTTGTTGCAATGATATTAACACCAAAAAATAAAAAAGCATGAGTAACTGGGCATTAATTCTATATTGTGGTTTGATTACTTATTTAACAAGATTTTCCATGATTGCTCTAATTAAAAAAGAAATGTTCAATGATAGAATTAGAGAGATATTATCATATGTACCTTCCGCAATATTTCCTGCAATAATTTTTCCAGCAATTTTTATTAATGACAAAGGTTTGTTCGAAATAGATAATAATCCAAAAATATTAGCTGCAATAATTGCAATGGTAATCGGTATTTTCTCTAGAAGTATAATTGCGACAATATTTTCAGGATTAGCCTCTTACTGGTTTTTAATATTTGTTGTATAAGAAATTATGAAGAATGTTTTAACATTTTGTTTTCTTTTATTTGCATTCAATGTCAATGCTATGGAAAAGGAAACAACTTTCAAAAAAGAATTATTTGATAAAGCACAATCTGAGGGCAAAGTTGTAGTGGTCAGCTCCTGGATTAAGTATTGTACGTCATGTGCTAGTCAAATGAAAGTTTTGAATAAAGCGAAAAATGATTTTAAAAATATTGAATATTTTAGTTTCGATGTAACGAATAAAGATATTGCTAATTTTTTTAATGTACAATATCAAACCACACTTTTAATTTTTAAAGATAATAAAGAAGTTTACCGAAGTCTTGGAGAGATTACTAAAGAACTGATCTATAAAGCTTTAGAGACTTCGATTTAATTCAAACACCTAAATTTATATTTTTAGATACATTGAAATCAATCTGAGCAGGTTTTTTTAAATTAAGGTTGTTCATCATTTCAATATATTGATCAACATTACTCACTTGCAATCTTGGATTTTGTTTCTTTTCTTTTCCAATTGTACTTACTTTTTCACCCTTGTAATCATGAGCAGGGTATAAAAGAGTTTCTTCAGGTAGTTTTAAAAGTTTATTAAATATTGAATTATAGGCATCTTTTGAACTACCATTTTGAAAATCTGTTCGACCGGTTCCGTTAATTAATAACGTATCTCCTGAAAAAAGATAATTATTCATTAAAAAACAATAACTATCTGAAGTATGCCCAGGAGTATACATTGCTCTTATTTTAAGATTATCAAGATTAATATATTCATCATCTTTAACTTTTATTTCAACTGCATCCGCAGGAGTATGGGCGCCCATAATAGTTGAGCATTTAGTGATGTCTTTTAGCTTAGATGCTCCCGTAACATGATCTGCATGAATATGAGTGTCAATTACTTTTACTAATTTTAAATCTAATTCTTTGAGTAAATTTATGTATTCACCAACGTTCTCTATCACAGGATCAATAATTAATGCTTCTCTACCTTTTCCTGATGAAATTAAATAGGTATATGTTGAGGAATTTGTGTCAAAT
>CACGSR010000011.1:0-24204 GCA_902575785.1 uncultured Pelagibacteraceae bacterium | reverse complement strand
GTTTAAAATTATGGATCATCAAAATAATTTAATTGGAATGATTAATAATCCTTTTCAGAGAAAAATAAAAAAAAAAATTTTATTTTATTATGATAAATAATTTAAGAGTGAATAGCTCTTTTATCTACAGATAATGCTGCTTCTTTGACTGCTTCAGAAAAAGTAGGGTGAGCATGACATGTTCTCGCTATATCTTCTGAACTAGCACCAAACTCCATAGCAACACCTATTTCTCCAATTAATTCCCCAACGTGTGGACCAATGAGATGTGCTCCAAGTACTTTATCAGTTTTTTCATCAGCTAAAATTTTTACAAAACCTTCTGTATCATCTATCGCTTTTGCTCTGGAGTTTGCCATAAATGAAAATTTACCTATTTTATATTTAATATTTTTTTCTTTTAATTGCTCCTCAGTCTTTCCTATAGATGCAACTTCAGGAGTTGTATAAACAACTCCTGGAATAGTATCATAATTAACATGACCAGACTGACCTGCTATAATTTCCGCTACAGCAATCCCCTCATCCTCAGCTTTATGGGCTAACATTGGGCCTGTAATTACATCACCAATAGCGTACACGTTATCTAAATTAGTCTGAAAACTCTTGTTAGTTTTTACTCTTTTTTTTTCGTCTAATTCAATTCCGATTTTTTCTAGGTGAAGTCCTAAAGTGTTTGGTTTTCTGCCCACAGAAATTAATACCACATCACACTCAAAATCTTTTTTATTACCATCTTTATCTTTTGTTATAACTTTAGCACCCGTATTACTTTTTATAATCTTTTCAACTTTATGCTGCATATGAAAATTAATTCCTTGTTTCCTTAAAATTTTCATAAATTCATTTGATATCTCCCTATCCATACCAGGAGTTATATGGTCTAAGAATTCAACAACGTGAACTTCTGCACCAAGTCTTGACCAGACTGATCCCATTTCTAATCCTATATAACCACCTCCGACAACAATCATTTTTTTTGGTACTTTTTCTAATTTCAAGGCACCTGTAGATGAAACAATCACCTTCTCGTCAAATTCAATACCTGGTAAAGATAATGGTACCGAACCTGTTGCAATTATTACTTTGTCAGTTTTTATCAAAGTCTCTTTTTTTTTATCGTCTTTAATAGAAATTTCATTTTTTGATTTAAAGCTTCCTGTGCCTTTAAAGTAAGTGACATTATTTTTTTTCAATAAAAACTCTACTCCTTTTGTCAAAATAGTTACTGCTTTATCTTTATTTTTCATCATTTTCGATAAATTTAATTTTACATCACCTATTTCAATCCCTTTGTTAGATAAATTTTTTACTTTATGAAATTCTTCTGATAAATTTAATAAACTTTTAGATGGAATACAGCCGATATTAAGACAAGTTCCTCCCAACGAGCCTCTAGACTCTATACATGCAGTTTTGATACCTAATTGAGCTAATCTTATAGCGCATACATATCCACCTGGGCCACCACCAATAACAACAGCTTGAAATTTATCTTCCATCTAAATACCTAAAAATAACCTTCGCGGATCCTCTAAATTTTCTTTTATCATTTTTAAAAATGAAACTGAATCTTTTCCATCAATGATTCTATGATCATAAGATAATGCTAAGTACATAATTGGTCTAATCTTAATTTCACCATTAATTACTATAGGTCTCTCAACTATATTATGCATACCTAGTACTCCTGATTGAGGTAAATTTAATATTGGGGTTGAGAGCATAGAGCCATATACTCCGCCGTTACTAATTGTAAATGTTCCTCCCTGAAGGTCTTCTATTGTAAGTTTTCCGTCTCTTGCTTTTTCAGAAATTTGTTTAATATTTTTTTCAATATCAGCAAAAGATAATTCATCAGCATTTTTTAAAACAGGGACTACTAAACCTTTATCAGTTCCAACTGCAAAACTGATGTTGTAATAATTTTTATAAATTATTTCGTCCCCTTCAATCTCTGCGTTTACTGCCGGAAAATTCTTCAATGCAACTACGCAGGATTTAACAAAAAAAGACATAAAACCTAATTTAACACCATAGCGATTTTGAAAATCTTCCTGGTTTTCTTTTCTCATTTCCATAATATTTGTCATATCTACTTCATTAAAAGTCGTTAAAAGAGCTGCGTTGTTCTGTGCTTGTTTTAGTCTTTTAGCTATTGTCTGTCTCAACCTTGTCATCTTAATTCTTTCCTCCTGACCATACTTCATCTTTCTTTCAGAGGGTGGTGGATTAACACCCATTAAATTGATTAGATCACCTTTTAAAACTCTTCCATCTTTTCCAGATCCTTCAATAGTATTGATATCTATTTTATTTTCTGCAACCATTTTTCTGACGGCCGGTGATAAATTTTGATTTTTATTATCATCACCTAAAAGTTTATTCTCTTTAATTTCTTTCGTTAAAACTAATGGTTTTTCCTTCTCTTCAATTTCATTTGAAACTTTATCAAAAATTTTTGGTTCCTCTTTTTTTTCTTTCTCTCGATCTAGTTCGATAATATTATCTTTTTTTGTTGTTGGTTTTATTTTTTCAATTTTTTCAACATTTTCTAAAGAATCTGCGCTTTCAACAACAAGCCCTAATAGAGCTCCAACCTCAACAGTAGTGCCGTCTTTTGAATTTATCTTTTTCAATACCCCTGAAACTGGCGAAGGTACTTCTAAATTTACCTTATCAGTCTCAAGTTCAACTAAGGGTTCATCGGCGTCCACATTGTCCCCTTCATTTTTTAACCACTTTGAAACTGTAGCCTCTGTGATACTTTCACCAAGAACTGGAACTAGAATTTTTTCTTCCATTACAATTTATTCAAAAACTTTATTAATAATTTCTTGTTGTTGAGAAATATGTCTTTTAGCATATCCTGTTGCAGGTGATGCATCTGGACTTCTTCCAATATAAGAAACTTCTTTATTATTAGCCTTAATGTTATCTAATGTCCATTGGATATAATCTCGAACAGCAAACCAAGCACCCATATTTTTAGGCTCCTCTTGACACCAGTAGAAACAGGCATTTTTTGCGTATGGTTTAAGTTCTTTTGCAAGTGCCTTTGCTGGAAAAGGGTAAAGTTGTTCAATTCTATAAAATATAACATTGTCTCTTTTAAACTTTTCTCTTGCCTCAAGTAAGTCGAAATAGATTTTACCTGAACATAATATTACCTTTTCGATTTTTTTTGGTTTTTTTAATTTTATAAATCCTTTAACTTTAGGATCAATTGCATGATCCCATAACACTCTATGAAATGAATTTTCTTTGCTAAA
Source organism: uncultured Pelagibacteraceae bacterium (assembly GCA_902575785.1). Classification (GTDB taxonomy): domain Bacteria; phylum Pseudomonadota; class Alphaproteobacteria; order Pelagibacterales; family Pelagibacteraceae; genus Pelagibacter. The sequence continues at coordinate 20,932 of CACGSR010000011.1, read as the reverse complement.
ATCCTTAATATTTGAAACACAATGTTTATGTCTCAATAAAGATTTTGGTGTCATAATTATCAATGGTTTTCTAAAATCCCTATGCATCTGTCTCCTTAAAGCATGAAAATAATTTGCAGGTGTTGTACAATTCATCACTTGTATATTATCATTTGAACACAATTGTAAAAATCTTTCTAATCTTGCTGATGAATGTTCTGGACCTTGACCTTCATATCCATGAGGTAACAACATCACTAAGCCTGAAGCTCTGGACCACTTTCTTTCTCCTGACGTAACAAATTGATCTATGACTACTTGAGCACCATTTGCAAAATCACCAAATTGAGCTTCCCAAATTGTAAGCGTGTTGGGTTCAACTAGGCTATAACCATACTCAAAACCCAAAACAGCTAGTTCTGATAAAAAACTATCAACAATCTCAAAGTTTTTTTGTGTTTTTGAGATATTATTTAAAGGAATATATCTTGAATTATCTAATTGATTTCTTAAAACAGAGTGTCTTTGACTAAATGTCCCTCTACCTGAGTCTTGCCCAACTAATCTAACAGGGTAACCCTCCTCTAACAACGTTCCAAAAGCTAATGCCTCAGCTGTTGACCAATCTATATTTTTTTCGTTAATAACAGACAACTTTCTGATTTCCATAATTTTTGAAATAGTTTTATGAATATTTATTTTTTCCGGAATAGTGTTTATCTTGTTAGATATCTCTTTAAGTTTTTTTAAATCAGAACCTGTAGCACCCCTCTTATCTTTTCCCTTTTCAGGTTTATATCTAGACCATGTGCCCTCAAACCACTCTATTTTTGGTTTGTAATCTTTTGCATTTTTATACTGATCATCTAATAAATCTTTAAAATTTTTAATTTCACTATTTAAAAAATCATTTGTGATTGAACCCTCTTTAACAAGCTTTTCACCATAAACTTTAATTGGCGAGGGATGCGAACGAATTTTCTTATACATCAAGGGCTGTGTAAAAGAAGGTTCGTCCCCCTCGTTATGACCAAACCTTCTATAGCAAATTAAATCAATAACCACATCTCTATTAAATTTTAATCGAAAATCTGTTGCTATTCTCGCAGCATAGACGACAGCCTCAGGGTCATCACCATTTACATGTATTATTGGAGCTTCCACCATTTTTGCAATATCAGATGGGTAAGGAGAAGATCTCGCAAATCTTGGGCTGGTAGTGAAACCAATTTGATTATTAACTATTATGTGAATTGTTCCACCAGTATTATGCCCTGGTAAACCAGACATTGCAAAACATTCTGCTACCACACCTTGCCCTGCGAAAGCTGCATCTCCATGAATCAATATTGGTATCACTTTTTTTCTCTCTTTATCTTTGTGAAAAAATTGTTTAGCTCTTGTTTGTCCGAGTACAACAGGATTGACTGCTTCCAAATGTGATGGGTTATCGGTCAAGCTTACATGTACTAAATTTCCATCAAACTCCCTATTTGAAGAGGCTCCCAAATGGTACTTAACATCTCCAGTATCATCTTCAGATTTTGAACTTATCTCACCTGCAAATTCATTGAAAATTCTTTTGTATGATTTTTGCAAGACATTAGCCAAAACATTAAGTCGTCCTCTATGTGACATCCCAATTTTGACCTCTTTTATTTTTGATTGACCTCCAATTTTGATTATTTGCTCTAGCGCTGGAATTAAGCTCTCACCACCATCAAGACCAAATCTTTTTGTACCAACGTATTTAGTATGTAAAAATTTTTCAAAACCTTCTGCTTGAATTAATTTATTTAATATTGCTTTTTTACCATTAAGGGTAAATTTAAAATCATCCACCTGTTCAACTCTATCTCTAAACCATTTTCTTTCATTCGGATTAGCGATGTACATATATTCATATCCAATTGAGCCACAATATTTTTCCCTAAGAAATTCAATTATTTCTTTAACATTTGAATATTCTTTATTAATAACCCCATCTAAAAAAATTTTTTTTTGATAATCTTCTTTTTTAAATCCATAAAATTCTGGATGAAGCTCTTCAAGGTAATCTGATTTAAGTAAGCCTAATGGATCAAGTTTAGCAATTAAATGTCCTCTTTGTCTATAAGATCTAATCATAGCCACTGCTTTTATTGAATTTGAGTTAGACTCGGTAATTTCAACTTCAGTAAATTTTTCATCTTCGCTAGTTTGTTTTTGACGTTTTTTTACAGTAAATTTTTGAGCTGGATTCCAAGAAGGTCCATTAATTTCTTTTACAACAGTCTCTGAGTTTTCTCCAATTTCACTAAAGTATTTTTTCCAACTAGCAGGTAAAGTTGAGTCATTATTTATAAATTTTAAATACATTTCCTCGATGAATGTACTATTTGATTTGTTTAAAAATGCTGTTTTTTGATATTCAAGGTTTTTAGAAGAAGACATTTATAAGTAATATAAACCTAGTAAAAAATTTTTCAATTAGACAGTTTGTTTAAGAGAGTTTTCCCAATTATAGATGGAGATTTGGCAATTATAATTCCAGACTCCTCCATTTTTTTGATTTTATCCTCGGCTCCACCTTTTCCTCCAGATATAATTGCTCCCGCATGTCCCATTCTACGACCAGGAGGAGCTGTTATTCCAGCGACAAATCCAACAATTGGTTTTTTTATTTTGTGATTTTTGATAAATTCCGCTGCTTCTTCCTCTGCGGTACCACCAATCTCCCCTATCATTAAGATTGATTGTGTCTCATCATCGTTTAAAAATAAATCTAAACAATCAATAAAATTAGTTCCATTAATTGGATCCCCTCCAATACCAATACAGGTAGATTGGCCCAAACCATTTTCTGTTGTTTGTGCCACAGCCTCATAAGTTAAAGTTCCTGATCTTGAAACTATCCCAACTGTTCCTTTTTTATGAATGCTACCGGGCATTATACCAATTTTACACTCATCAGGAGTGATTATTCCTGGGCAATTAGGACCAACTAATCTACTTTTTGAACCAGTTAATTTCTGTTTAACTTTTAACATATCCTGAATAGGAATTCCTTCAGTTATGCATACAATCAATTCTATAGATGCATCGATCGCTTCAATAATTGCTGAGGCTGCAAATTTGGCTGGAACGTATATCATTGTTGCATTGGCACCCTCGGAGTTTTTTGCCTCTTCCACTGTATTAAAAACTGGGAGATCTAAATGTTTTTGACCACCTTTTTTCGGTGTCACCCCTCCAACTAAATTTGTTCCATATTTTATTGCTTGCTCAGAATGAAAAGTTCCATGAGAACCTGTAAATCCTTGACAGATTAATCTAGTATTCTTATCAACTAAAACAGACATTTATTTTATTGCCTCAACAATTTTTTTTGCTGCATCATCTAGATTCTCAGCAGAAATTAATTTTAACTCTGAATTATCTAATATTTCTTTTCCCTCTTTAAAATTTGTTCCCGCTAGTCTAACTACTAAAGGAACATTTATTTTCATTTCTTTTGCAGCATCTACAACACCTTGAGCTAGAATATCACATCGCATAATACCACCAAAAATATTGATTAATATTCCCTTAACATTTTTATCAGATAAAATTATTTTAAAGGCTGCTGAAACCTTTTCCTTTGAAGCTCCCCCACCAACATCTAAAAAATTTGCTGGCTCCTGTCCATATAATTTAATTATATCCATTGTAGCCATAGCTAATCCAGCTCCATTAACCATACATCCAATACTACCATCTAATTTGATGTAAGCTAGATCATGCTTACTAGCTTCAATTTCGGTTGGGTCTTCCTCATTTAAATCTCTAAGTTCTAAAATTTCGGGATGTCTAAATAAAGCATTACTATCAAAATTAACTTTTGCATCTAAACAAATAATTTTTTTTTCTTTGGTTAGTATTAAAGGATTTATTTCAACCATATTTGCATCGGTCTCAACAAACATCTTATAAATTGATTTAATTAAAGATACCGCGTCGTTTTTAGAATTATTCTCTAATTTGAATATTTGAATAATTTTTTCACATTCTTCATTTGAAATTTCATCTCTTAACTCTACTTTAGTTTTTAAAATTTTTTCTGGTGATTTACTTGCTACATCCTCAATATCCATTCCGCCTTGATCACTTGAAATAAATACAATTTTGGAAGCAGATCTATCTATTAAACATGATAAATAAAATTCTTTTTCAATATTTGATGAAGCTTCGACATATAATCTTTTAACTTCTCTTCCTTCAGGTCCTGTTTGATGGGTAATTAATTTTTTTCCTAAAAGCTCTTTGGCAGATTTTTCTAGTTCCTCAAGACTATTCAAAATTTTAACACCTCCAGCTTTTCCTCTTCCACCTGCATGAATTTGTGCTTTTAAAACATATTTTTCTGTTTTTAGTGACTTACATTTTTCTAAAAGTTCTTCGACTGTAAAACCAAAAACACCTTCAGGGACAATTGCGCCAAATTTCTTTAAAATTTGTTTTGCCTGATGCTCGTGTATGTTCATTGTTTATTTAGATCTGGATCTATTTTAGATGCTGCTTCCCAGAGTTTCTTTACCGCATCAATTGAATGAAGAAATTCGGTTTTTTCCTTCTCATCTAAGTTTAGTTCCTCAATTTTTTCTACACCATTCTTTCCAACTATAATTGGTACTCCAGCATAAATATCTTTGATTCCATATTCACCATTCAAATAAGCAGCACATGGAAGCATTTTTTTTTCATCTCTTAGATAAGCTGTAGCCATCTCAACTCCTGAAGCTGCTGGAGCATAGAAAGCTGAACCCTTTTCCAAAAATTTTACAATTTCAGCTCCACCGTCTCTAGTTCTTTGATTTATTTCTTCCAATCTTTGTTGAGAAATCTTTCCTTCTTTAACTAAATCCAATAAAGGTTTCCCTGAAACTTTAGTAAATCTTGGAAGCGGTACCATTGTATCACCATGACCACCCATTACCATTGCTTCTATTTCTTTTACCGGAACACTGAATTCCTCCGATAAAAATAATTTAAACCTAGAGCTATCTAATATACCTGCCATTCCAACGACTTTATTTGGAGATAGTCCTGAAAATTTTTGAAAAGCCATCACCATTACATCTAATGGGTTAGTAATACATATTACAAATGCGTTTGGTGCATTTTTTTTAATTCCTTCCGCAACTTGCTTTATAATTTTCAAATTAATACCAAGTAAATCATCTCTGCTCATACCAGGTTTTCTTGGTACCCCAGCTGTTATTATAATTACGTCTGAGTCTTTGATGTCTTTATAGTCATCAGTTCCTGAAAATTTAACATCGAACCCATCTACAGATGATGATTGGGCAATATCCAATGCTTTTCCTTTTGCAACACCGCATGCAACATCAAATAAAACTACTTCATTTACTAATTCTTTAATTCCAATTAAGTGAGCTAAAGTCCCACCTATTTGACCAGCACCTATTAAAGATATTTTACTCATTGTCTTTTATTTCATTGTTGGCATCACAAATTCAGCGTTTGATCTAATTCCTGAGGGCCATCTTGAGGTTATTGTTTTTAATTTAGTGTAAAATTTTATTCCTTCCATACCGTGCATTGCACTATCTCCAAACAAAGATCTTTTCCAGCCACCGAAACTGTGAAAAGCCATCGGCACAGGTATTGGTACATTAATACCAACCATTCCAACTTGAATTTTGCTCGCAAATGTTCTTCCTGCATCTCCATCTCTTGTATAAATACTTACACCATTTCCATATTCATGTTCATTAATTAATTTTGAAGCTTCCTCAAAAGTTTTAACTCTAACGACTGATAGAACAGGGCCAAATATTTCCTCTTTATAAATCCTCATATCTTTTAACACATTATCAAATAAACAACCGCCAATGTAAAAGCCATTTTCGTATCCTTGTAATTTTAAATTTCTTCCATCAACAACTAATTTCGCACCTTCCTTTACACCCAAATCAACATAACTTTTCACTTTTTCTAAATGTTCTTTAGTAACTAAAGGACCCATTTCAGAATTTTTGTCCATTCCTGGTCCCACTTTTAAAGAATCTACTTTTTTTGATAATCTAGAAACTAGTTCATTTCCGATATCACCAACTGCCACAGCAACTGACTGGGCCATACATCTCTCTCCGGCAGAGCCATAAGCAGCTCCCATTAAACCATTAACAGCACCATCTAAATCACAATCTGGCATTACTACTAAGTGATTTTTAGCACCACCTAATGCCTGAACTCTTTTTTCATTTTTTGCTGAATTTTCGTAAATATATTTAGCTATTGGAGTTGAGCCTACAAAACTTACTGCTTTTATATCTCTGTTAATTAAAATTGCGTCTACCGCTTCTTTGCCTCCATTTATCACATTAAATACACCATCTGGAAGACCGGCTTCTTTTAATAATTCTGCTAATCTTATTGCACAAGAAGGATCTTTTTCTGATGGCTTTAATATAAATGTATTTCCACATGCGATAGCAATTGGGAACATCCACATCGGAACCATAGCTGGAAAGTTAAATGGTGTTATTCCAGCAACAACACCTAGAGGCTGACGTATTGACCAACTATCGACATTTGTGCCTACATTTTCTGAAAATTCTCCTTTTAGTAAATGTGGAATTCCACAGGCAAATTCCACGACTTCTAATCCTCGAGTTAACGAACCTTTTGCATCCTCATAAACTTTTCCATGTTCAGAAACGATTAACTGTGTAAGTTCGTCAGAATTTTTTTCAATTAACTCTTTAAATTTAAACATTATCCTTGCTCTTTGAAGTGAGGGTTTTAATGACCATGTTTCAAAAGCTTTTTTTGCAGTTTCTACTGCCTGGTCTAAGTCAACAGAGGAGGCGAGTCTTACCTCCTTCTCTTGTTCGCCAGTAGCAGGATTAAAAACTTTTCCTTTTTTTTCTGAAGTTCCGGAAATTATTTTTCCACCTACAAAATGTTCAATTAATTTCATGAATAGGATCTTTTAGAGTAAAAATTCTTAATAGTCTATTGTTTAAATATTAGCTGTTGCTAACATTTTTTTTATTTCAGCAATAGCCTTTGCGGGGTTCAAACCTTTAGGGCATGCATTTGTACAGTTCAGAATTGTGTGGCAACGATATAATTTAAGTTCATCGGCTACTTTCCTTAGTCTAGCTTGTCTTTCCTCATCTCTGCTGTCTATGATCCATCTATAAGCCTGAAGTAAAACTGCTGGACCCAAATACTTATCTCCATTCCACCAATAGCTTGGGCAAGAAGTGGAGCAACAAGCACACATTATACATTCATAAGCTCCATCAAGTTTAGCTCTTTCTTCTTTTGATTGAATTATTTCAGCCTCCTCAGATTTTGAACTTGATTTTAACCAAGGTTCAATAGATTTGTATTGTCTATATAATCCGTCTAAATCACCAATTAAGTCCTTTTTTACTTTTAAATGTGGTAATGGATAAATATTAATATCTCCTTCAATATTTTTATGAGGCGTGGTGCAAGCCAGGCCATTTTTACCATCCATATTCATGGCGCAAGATCCACATACACCATGCGCACATGATCGTCTGTAGGCAAGAGTAGGGTCTATTTCATTTTTAATTTTATTTAAAATATCTAAAACTTTGGACGGACAGTTATCCATATCAACTTCATATGTGTCAACTCTTGGATTTTCACCTGAAGATGGATCCCATCTATATACATTTACTTTTTTTAAATTTTTTGATCCAGTTTTATCTTTAAAATATTTACCTTTATTAACTTTTGAGTTTTCAGGTAAACTAATCTGTACCATTAATAAACTCTCTCTTGAGGAGGGAAATACTGAACTTCATTAGTTAATGTAGATTTATGAACTTCTCTATAGCTTATTTTTGTTTTTTTACCATCGTACCAAGCAAGAGTATGTTGCATAAACTTTTCATCATCTCTTTTAGGAAAATCTTCTCTTGCATGAGCTCCTCTACTTTCTTTTCTATGATATGCAGAGTCAACTGTCACTACAGCTTGTCTAATTAAGTTATCAAATTCTAAAGTTTCTACTAGATCAGTATTAAATATCAAAGATTTATCTTTCACCGATAAAGAGTTTAAGCCATCATAAGTTTTTCTGATTTCATCAACTCCCTCTTTTAATGTTTTTTCAGTTCTAAAAACTGCACATTTTGATTGCATCGTTTTTTGCATTGATAATCTCAATTCTGCTGTACCTATATCGCCATTTGCATTTCTGATTTTATCAAATCTATCAAGGCATTTTTCTGTTTCTTGTTCACTAATTTCATCATGAGGGGTTCCTGGTTTGATAAGTTCTGAAGCTCTCTTTGCAGCAGCTCTTCCGAAAACCACCAAATCTATTAATGAGTTAGATCCAAGTCTATTAGCACCATGAACTGAAACACATGCGGCTTCACCAATAGCCATTAAGCCTGGCACAGTTTTTTCTGATCCATTAACTGTTAGAACTTCACCTTTATAGTTTGTCGGAATACCACCCATATTGTAATGTACAGTAGGCACTACTGGTATTGGTTCTTTTGTAACATCAACATTTGCAAAAAGTCTTGCTGCATCAGTTATTCCTGGAAGTCTACTTTCTATTATTTCTTTGTCTAAGTGACTTAGATTTAAATGAACATGGTCCTGATCCTTTCCTACACCTCTTCCTTCATTAATTTCGATTGACATAGATCTACTTACTACATCTCTTGAAGCTAAATCTTTTGCTTTTGGCGCATATCTTTCCATGAATCTCTCACCTTTGGAGTTAGTTAAATATCCACCTTCACCTCGCGCACCCTCAGTAATTAGTGTTCCATGTCCATATATTCCTGTAGGATGAAACTGCACAAATTCCATATCTTGTAATGGCAAACCTGCTCTTAAAACCATAGCATTACCATCTCCTGTGCAAGTATGTGCTGATGTTGCTGAGTAGTAAACTTTACCATAACCACCAGTGGCTATGATTACAGAATGTGCTCTAAATCTATGTATAGTTCCATCATTAAGATTCCAAGCAATTAAACCTTTACACTCACCATCTTTCATTAACAAGTCTAGAGCAAAATATTCAATAAAAAATTCAGTTTTATGTTTTAAAGCTTGACCATACAAGGTATGTAAAATTGCATGTCCTGTCCTATCAGCAGCTGCACATGTTCTTTGAACAATTCCATTTCCATAATTTTTTGTCATTCCACCAAAAGGTCTTTGATAAATTTTTCCATCATCTGTTCTGCTAAAAGGAACACCATATTTTTCTAATTCAATAACAGCTTTAGGCGCTTCTTTGCACAGGTATTCAATACTGTCTTGGTCTCCTAACCAATCAGCACCTTTAACGGTGTCATACATATGCCAACGCCAATCGTCCTCACCCATATTTCCTAAAGCTGCAGAAATTCCACCTTGAGCAGCGGATGTATGACTTCTTGTTGGAAATACTTTTGAGATACAAGCAGTCTTCAAACCTGCCTCACTAAGTCCCACTGCAGCCCTTAATCCTGATCCACCTGCACCCAGAACTACGACATCATATTCATGATTTATTATTTTATATGAACTCATATTGTAGATATTAATATAATTGTAATTGATGGAATTACCACACATGATGCAAATAAAAGCTTATTTGCGACATTTTTGATTTTATCATTTTTAATATAATCCTCAAAAACCTCACTTATACTCAATGCAGAGAAAAAATATGCATTTATTATAAAAATACTGAATAAAAATTTTGACACAGAACTTGTGAAAAAAATTTTAATTGCATTAAAATCTTGATCGTATATTGCAATGAAATTTATGATAAACCATATCATCAACGGCACCAATAAAGCACCACTAATTTTTAAAAAAATCCATTTTTTAGTTGCATTAATCATTTAAAGAAAATTTTTTCCAATTAAATAAAATGTTACTGTTAAAACAATTGATCCACATATTACTATTAAACCAGTTGTTTTTGATGTTTTAAGGTCAAATCCATAGCCTAAATCCATAATTAAATGTCTTATTTCACTTAAAATTTGAAAAGAAAAAGACCAGGTGAGTCCTAAAATTAAAAACTTACCAATTTGAGAGCTTAAAAATAAATAAGTCATTTCATAATTACTTTCATCTAAGGATAACAGTGAGGCCAACACACAAATAAAAGTAACGCCTATGATATTAATTATTCCTGTTATTCTGTGTGAGATGGAAACTAATGATGATATATGCCATTTGTAAATTTGAATATGTGGAGATAACGGGGACTTATTTTCCATAAAAATCATTTTTAATTAATGTTTCTGCAATCTCTACAGCATTTAAAGCTGCTCCTCTTAAAAGATTATCAGAAACGATCCATAAGTTTAATCCATTATTGATTGTTTTATCTTCTCTGATCCTTGATATAAATGTCTCATTTTTGCCTTCAGCCTCTAAAGGAGTTGTGTATCCGCCGTCAGTTCTTTCGTCAATTACCTTACAGCCATCAAAAGTATTTAATAGATCTCTAACTTTTTCAAGAGTAAAGGATTTTTCAAATTGTATATTTACCGATTCCGAGTGTGAAACAGATATAGGCAGTCTCACACATGTTGCTGTTAAATCAATTTTTTCGTCAAGAATTTTTTTTGTTTCATTGCTCATTTTCAGTTCTTCTTTTGTATAACCATCATCCGAAAATACATCAATATGAGGAATTGCATTGAAGGCAATTTGTTTTGTAAAATTTTTAGACTTTACTTTTTTGCCATCTAAGACTGATTTAGTCTGCTCAATCAGTTCATCCATTGGTGCTTTACCACCACCTGAAACAGATTGATATGTCGAAACAACTATTCTTTTTATTACAAATTCATCATGTAGAGGTTTCAGTGCAATTACTAATTGAGCTGTTGAACAATTTGGATTCGCAATAATATTTTTTTTTATATTTTTTAAATGATTTGAATTAACCTGGGGAACGATTAATGGTACACTTGGGTCCATCCTATAAAAACTTGAGTTATCTATCACCAAACAGTGCTTAGCAGCTTTTTCTGCAAATTTTTCTGAAATTTTTCCCCCAGCTGCAAAAAAAGTAATTTTCACTTTAGAAAAATCAAAACTTTCTAGATCAAAAACTTCATGATCTTTACCTTTAAATCTTATTTTCTTACCTGCGCTTTTTGACGAGGCAATTAAATAAATATTATTAATAGAAAGTTCTTTTTTTTCCAGAACTTCTAAAGTTTTTCTTCCAACATTTCCGGTTGCTCCTACAATTGCAATATTCATGATTTAAGTTTTATACTAGATGAAAGGCAAATCGCAAACTTTTACAACTAAAGATTTACCTTCAATTTCCATCATTCCAGTCATTGCTGCTTTGCAATAAGGCTCATTTATCATTGCTATACCAATAGCTTTTTTGAAATGAGGTGAATAGCAAGCTGATCTTAGTTCTCCAATAAAATTACCTTTGTCATCTTTTATATCTATAGACTTGGTTAAATTAATTTTATCAATATCAATAAAAACTCCCATAAGTTTTCTTTTTACTCCATTCTTTTTAATTTCTTTTAATTTTTCCTTCCCTAAGAAAGATACATCTGAGTCTAAGTTTACATATTTTTCAAAACCACATTCAAAAGGGTTATCATTATTATCAAAATCATTTCCATAAGATAAAAGACCACTCTCAATTCTTTCAATAAGATTAGGACAACCAGCCTTTAAATTAAATTCTTGTCCAACTTCAAAAAAATAATCATATAGATCTAAGCCTGACTGAGTATTTTCGACATATACCTCAAATCCTCCTTGTTTAGACCATCCAGATCTAGCAATTAAATGTTTAACACCTTTAAATTCATAAAAATCAAAACCAAAAAATTTTAATTCCTTAATTTTTTTACCAAAAACTTTTTCCATTAAGTCGAATGATTTTGGTCCTTGAACCGCCATAATATCTACATTTGGTTCGAAAATTTGAACATCAAAATCATTCCCAGAGGCAAGACCTTTTGCAAAAAATATGACATCGGAGTCAGCAATTGAAATCCACCATCTATCCTCTGCTAATTTAAGAATTACAGGATCATTTACTAAATTACCTTGATCGTCAATTATTGGACAATAATAGCATCTGAGTATTTTTGATTTTGATAAATCTCTACAAGTCATTAATTGTACAAGTTTAGCTGCATCTTTTCCTTTTATTTCAACTTGTCTTTCAGCAGCAACGTCCCAGACTTGAACATCTTTTTTAAGATGAGTGCACGAATCTTCAATAGATCCAAATGCTGCAGGTAATAACATGTGATTATAAACAGTATAAGCTGTTACACCCTGTTTTTCTATTCTTGAAGTATACGGCGAGCTTCTTACTCTTCTTGATTTTGCTATTGAATAACTTTTCATGACTCTAAAAATTTTAAAATCTTTTCTCGCATTTCAAAAGCTTTTTCAATCATAATCATATGCCCACACTCATTAATTATATGAGTTGTCGAATTTTCAAGCAAATTTGAAAATTTTTTTCCTGACTCTAAATTAACCATTTTGTCTAATTCTCCTAAAATCACTAATGATGGTAAATTTATCTTTTTAGCAGCCTCAAAACCATTTACGTAATTATTGCATGCAATAAGATCTACGGCTAAAATTTCACTTATATCTCTTGGTGATTGAATTATTTTTTCTACCGGATTACCACCTATAAATTTTTTTGAACCCTCATAACCCCATTTCATCATTAGTTTAATTGCATCAGAGTCACCATTTTTTGCTAGCTCAATTAGATCAGGATGAACTGGCATTTTATTTGAGCCTCCCACAAAAATCAGCTTTTTTAATCTACTCTTGTATTTATGAGCATACTCAAGTATTTCTAAGCATCCTTGAGAATGACCAACCAAAATTAAATCATTCAAATTCAATTTTTTAAATACCTCCTCTAACCAGTCAGCAATTTTTTCTATACTATCTAAACAAGGTCCATCTGAATTTCCATGACCGGGTAGATCAAGCGATAGTACATTAAAATTTTTATTGAAAAAAAATTGCTCAGTTAAAGACCAAACGATGTGCGAAAGGCCACTCCCATGAAGGAATATCATAGTTTTTTTTTTTATATCTATTCCTTGTCCTGCATCAGATGCATATATATTTTGGTTTTCTATTTGGAATATCAATTACTTACCTAAAATTTTTCCTTAACTCAAATTTTTGAATTTTACCAGTAGATGTTTTGGGTAAATCGCAAAAAATAACTTGTTTAGGTACCTTAAATCCTGCAAGTGTTTCTTTACAAAAACTTATGAGCTCTTTTTCTGTCACCGGTTTATCCTTGATCATTTCAATAAAAGCACAAGGTACTTCGCCCCATTTTTCATCCGGTTTAGCTACTACCGCAGCAATTGATACTGATGGATGTTTAGCTAAAGTATTCTCTATTTCAATAGAAGATATATTTTCACCACCAGAGATTATTATATCTTTAGATCTGTCTTGAATTTTAACATATCCATCAGGATGCATTACAGCTAAGTCTCCAGAATGAAACCATCCTCCATTCATAGCTTTAAACGTTGCATCTTTATCTTTAAAATATCCTTTCATTACAATATTTCCTTTAATCATGATTTCACCAATGGTTTTTCCATCTTTAGGTACTTCTTTCATTGTCTCTGGATCCATGACTGCAATTCCTTCGGTATTTGGGTACCTCACTCCTTGCCTAGCTTTAATTTCATTTTGTTTTTCCTCGTCGTAGTCACTCCAAGCATCATTCCAAGCACACTGTGTGACGTGTCCATAAGTCTCTGTTAGTCCATAAACATGCATTACTTCAAATCCAAGTTCATTCATTTTTTTAAAAATTATACTTGGAGGTGGAGCTCCAGCTGTGAGAACGTGCACTTTTTGTTTTAATTTTTTTTTCTCGGTCTCAGGGGCACCAGTGATCATGTTCAATACAATAGGTGCTCCACCGAAATGAGTTACATTATATTCATCAATTAGTTCAAATATTTTTTTAACATCTATATTCCTTAAACAAATAGTCCTTCCATTTAACATAGGTACAGTCCATGGATAACCCCATCCGTTACAATGAAACATTGGCACAATAGTTAAAAAATTTAATCTATTAGGCATATTCCAGGCTACTGCACTTCCAGTGGACATTAAATATGATCCTCTGTGATGATACACTACACCTTTCGGGTTTCCTGTAGTTCCAGAAGTATAACTTAGTGATATTGCTTGCCATTCGTCATCTGGCATTTTCCAATCGTAATTTTCATCACCGGTGTTCAAAAAACTTTCGTACTCTAGATCACCTATTTTTTCACACTTTGATTGATCTGCAAATTTATCATTTATATCAATTATTATAATTTTTTTTTTTAGGGTGTTTAATGCTTTTTTTACTTCCAAATGAAGTTGTCTATCTACAACTAATACTTTTGCTTCACTATGATCTAATATATACGCAATAGTTTTTGCATCTAATCTAATATTTATTGTGTTTAATACTGCTCCAGTCATTGGCACAGAATAATGACCTTCAAATATTTCAGGAGTGTTAAAAGCTAAAAATGAAACTGTATCACCTTTTCTAACTCCAATTTTATTAAGTGCACTTGCAAATTTTACAGTTCGCTTATAAACCTGATCCCAGTTATATTTTCTATCCTCATAAATAACTGCTTCATAGTTTGGGTAAATTTCTTTAGCTCTTTTTAAAAAAGTTAATGGCGTTAGTGGTACATAATTGGCATTATTTTTGTCCAAGTTAGTATCGTAATGGCTCATTTTAATTAAATTTGAAATTCATTAAATTTGAGCTACCAGAAATAGCTGACTTGTAATGTTGTTCAACTCTTGGCAATACTTTATCAAAGTAAAATCTAGCAGTCTCTATTTTTTCATTGTAGAAATTTTTATTTTCGTTGTAGTCTTTAAAACTTACTTCAAGAACCTTAATCCAAGCATATGCAATAGAGACATAACCTAAAGTTTTCAAATAATCATTTGCGGCTGCACTTACATCATCTTTTTGAGTTTTTGCTTTATCAATCATCCAGTTACTAAATTTTTTTAATGTACTAAGATAATTATTGAATTCTGATATAAAGGGTTCAATTTTTTCATTGTTTGAATTACATTCAGATTTTACCTGTTCTAAAAATTTGTCAATTATATTCCCATTTTTGTTTGATAATTTTCTAAAAACTAGGTCGGCAGCTTGAACTGAATTAGTACCTTCGTAGATGGGTGTAATTCTGTTATCTCTATATAATTGTTCAATTCCTTGATCTTTGGTGTAACCATAGCCTCCATAAATTTGCATTGCATCGCTTGTAATTTCCATTGCTAGATCTGTGAATAGTGATTTAACCACAGGTGTCATTAAAGATACATAGTCAGATGCTTCTTGACGAATTTTTTCTTCTGGATGATACAGGCTCACCTCTGTTTGTTGGGATAACCAAAAACATAAAGCTCTTTCACCTTCGATAATTGATTTCATGTTTAACAATGTTCTTCTAATATCAGCATGCTCAATAATAAAATCAGCTCCATTTTTTGATTTTGAATTATTTGTTTTTCCTTGTTTTCTCTCTTTTGCATAGGACAAAGAATTTTGATAAGCAATTTCTGAAATGCCTAAACCTTGAATACCAACAACTATTCTCTCGAGATTCATCATTGTAAACATAGCGCTTAGACCTTTTTCTTTAGCACCAATCATATATCCAATTGCATCATCAAAATTTAAAACACAAGTAGCTGATCCTTTTATCCCCATTTTAGTTTCAATTGACCCTGTGGACACTCCATTTCTTGGCCCAATAGTCCCATCATCTTTAACAATAAATTTTGGAACTAAGAACAAACTTATTCCTCTGGTGCCATCTGGAGAATCATCAGCTCTAGCTAAAACTAAATGAATAATATTTTCAGTCAGATCATGATCGCCGGAGGTAATAAAAATTTTTTGTCCAGTTAATTTATAAGTTCCATCAGATTGTTTTTTTGCTTTTGTTTTAAGTAAACCTAAATCAGTACCACAAACTGGTTCGGTCAAACACATTGTGCCACTCCATTTACCTTCAACTATTTTTGGTAAATATTTATTTTTAATATCATCATTTGCATGATGATTGATGCAATTATAGGCACCAATACTAAGTTCACTATAAAGTTTAAAAGACAAGCTGGCAGAAGATAGCATTTCATCAAAAAAAGCACTCACTGTTTTTGGCATACCCTGTCCTCCATATTTTGGATCACAAGATAAAGATGTCCATCCATCCTCTATATATTTTTTATATGCTTCTTTATAACCTGGCGGTGTTCTAACTACGCCATTTTCTAAGACAGCAGGATTTTCATCTCCGACTTTTGCTAATGGTAAAATTAGATTTTGATTGATTTTTGCTGCTTCTTGTAAAATATCTTTAACTAAATCAGAAGTAACCTCTTTATATTTTTCTAACTCGTTATATTTTTTGTTGTTTCTTAATTTTTCAAAAAGAAACATCATATCTTCTACAGGTGCAGTATAGCTTGGCATAAAGTAAGTTTAAGATAATTAATTAATTATTGCAATTTTGAAATGATCGCATCACCCATTTCGGATGTTGATACTTCTTTTGCTCCTTTTGATAAAATATCTTTTGTCCTTAAACCCTCGTTTAGCACTATTTGGACCGCTTTTTCTAATGTATCTGCCTCTTTGTCTAGTTCTAGAGAATACCTCAGCGCCATAGCAAAACTTAATATTGAAGCTATAGGGTTTGCGATTCCTTTACCAGCAATATCAGGAGCAGATCCATGTATTGGTTCGTACATAGCTCTCATTTCTCCATCTTTATTTTTAGCTCCTAGTGAAGCGGAAGGTAAAAGCCCTAATGAACCTGTTAACATCGACGCTTGATCAGATAACATATCCCCAAAAAGATTATCTGTCACAATTACATCAAATTGTTTCGGATTTCTCAGTAATTGCATTGAACAATTGTCTGCAAGCATATGTTTCAATTCAACATCTTTATATTCTTTATCATGTAGTGACTGTACTTCCTCTTTCCAAAGTTGACCAGCTTCCATTACATTTGATTTTTCACAAGATGTAACTTTGTTAGATCTTTTCTTCGCTAGATCAAAAGCAATTCTAGCAACTCTTATAATTTCACTGCTTGTATATGTATGAGTATTTATTCCTTTTCTTTCACCATTTTCAATTGGTTTTATTCCTCTAGGTTCACCAAAATATATCCCTCCTGTCAACTCTCTAACTATCATTATATCTAAACCTGAGACAATTTCAGGTTTTAAAGTTGAAGCATCGACTAATTGCTTAAAACAAATTGCTGGTCTTAAGTTTGCAAAAAGTTTTAGCTCTTTTCTTAATTTTAAAAGTGCTCTCTCAGGTTTCTTCGAAAATTCTACACCATCCCACTTAGGACCACCAACAGCACCAAGCATAATTACTGCACTTTCAAGAGCCTTATAGAAAACTTCATCTGTAATTGGTGTGCCATGTTTATCATAAGAACATCCACCGGCCAAATCCTCATCGATTTCAAAATCTAATGATCTTTTATCATTAAACCAATTTATTATCTTTTTGACCTCACTGATTACCTCTGGGCCAATTCCATCACCAGGTAGTAACAATATTTTTCTTTTTTTTACTTTAATCATTGAAGATCCATGGTTTTTTATTTTTCAGACTCTTTTCAAAATTTTCAATTTTATCAGATTTATTTAGCGATAAAGCGATGTCGTCTAATCCTTCTAAAAGGCATTTTTTTTTAAAAGCGTCTACATTAAATTTTAGTTCATTATTTCCATAAAATATTTTTTCTTCATTGAGGTCTATTGAAATTTCTTCTTTTCTATTTGCATACTCTGATAATTCTTTTATTTTTTCATCATCAAGGATAATTGGTAAAATCCCATTTTTAAAACAATTGTTGAAAAAAATATCTGCAAAACTTGAACTTATCACACACGTAATACCAAAATCTAATAATGCCCACGGGGCATGTTCTCTTGAAGATCCGCAACCAAAATTTTTTCCTGCTATTAAAATCTTTGAATTATTGAACGGACTTTTGTTTAAAATGAAGTCATTAATTTCTTTACCATTGTCATCATATCTCATCTCAAAAAATAAATTTTTACCTAATCCGGTTCTTTTTATTGTCTTCAGAAACTGTTTAGGAATAATCATATCAGTATCAATGTTGACTATTGGCAAATACGCCGGAATACTTTTTAGTGTATTAAATTTTTGCATTTAATTTTGATACTTTCTGACGTCATCAAGACTGCCAGATATTGCTGCTGCAGCTGCCATTCCAGGACTGACTAAATGAGTTCTTCCACCTCTTCCTTGTCTTCCTTCGAAATTCCTATTTGAGGTTGATGCGCACCTTTCTTCTGGTTTTAGCTTGTCTGCATTCATAGCAAGGCACATTGAACAACCTGGTTCTCTCCATTCAAAACCAGAGTTTACAAATATTTTGTCTAACCCTTCTTGCTCAGCCTGTTCTTTTACCAACCCAGATCCAGGAACAACCATGCCATGGACATGAGAAGCAATTTTTTTATCTTTAAGTATTTTTGCAGCTTCTCTTAAATCTTCAATTCTTCCATTCGTACAACTTCCAATAAAAACCTTATCTATTTTTATATCTTTTGCTGCCATGTTAGGTTTTAAACCCATATAATTTAAAGCTCTTTCTAAAGAATTTTTTTTATCTTCATCTATCTCGTCTTGAGGATTCGGAACTTTTTCATCAATAGTAATTACATCTTGCGGAGAAGTCCCCCATGTTACCATTGGTAAAATTTCTTCAGCTTTTAGATTTACTTCTTTGTCAAATTTTGCTCCATCGTCAGTCTTTAAGGATAACCAATCTTCTTTAGCTTTGTCCCAGTTAATACCTTTAGGTGACATAGGTCTTCCTTCAAGATATTTAAATATTTTTTCATCAGGTGCTATTAATCCAGCTCTAGCACCTCCTTCAATTGTCATATTGCAAATCGTCATTCTTTGTTCCACGCTTAAAGATGTAATTAAATTTCCAGCATACTCAATGACACAACCAGTGCCCCCTGCTGTTCCGATTTTTCCAATTATCTGAAGAATTACATCTTTGGAGGTAACACCTAATGGGAGTTTACCCTCTACATTTATTCTAAAATTTTTTGCTTTTTTTTGGACTAATGTTTGAGTCGCTAAAACATGTTCTACTTCTGATGTTCCTATTCCGAACGCTAATGCACCAAAAGCTCCATGGGTTGCCGTGTGACTATCTCCACAAACTATTACTGTACCAGGTTGAGTAAAACCTTGTTCAGGACCAGTTACATGAACGATACCTTGTCTTTTATCATTCATACCAAATAATTTTATGCCAAACTCTTTACAGTTTGCCTCTAGAGTTTCTACTTGTATTTTTGACTCTTTGTCAGAAATACCTTTTGATCTATCCGTAGTCGGAACATTATGATCTGCAACAGCAAGTGTTAATTTGGGATGTCTTACTTTACGTTTAGAGTTTCTCAACCCTTCAAAAGCTTGAGGACTTGTGACTTCATGTACTAAATGCCTATCAACAAATAATAGTGCTGTTCCGTCATCTTGCTGATGAACTAAATGGTCATTCCATATTTTATCATAAAGTGTGTTAGGCATTGAAAAAAAAATTATTTTTTTTCTTTTAACTTTTCAAGTTTTTTTTCGGTCTTATTTTCAACTGCAGATATATCCATCTTATCATCTGATTTTAAAATTTCCTCTTTTTTAATCTTATCTGATATTGGAGCCTCATCTTTTTCATCTGAAGTTGATTCTTTTACAACTGGGGCTACATTTTCTTCAGTTACTGTCTCTGGTTTAACATCAATATCTATACCAATTTTTTTTCTTATTTTTTCCGCAATTCTAGCAGATTTACCAGTTCTATCTCTTAGGTAGTAAAGTTTCGCTCTTCTCACTTTTCCTGATCTAATTACCTTGATAGTATCTATTACAGTTCCATATAATGGGAAAGTTCTTTCAACCCCTTCTCCAAAAGAAATTTTTCTAACTGTAAATGAAGAGTTTAAATTTCTATTCTTTTTCGCTATACAAACACCTTCGAAATATTGAATTCTCTCTTTTTTTCCCTCTGTAATTCTGACACCAACTTTAACAACATCACCAGGAAAGAAATCAGGAATTTTTTTTTCTGAAAGAATTTTTTTAACGTTATTTTGGTTTATTTCTTCTATTGTTTTCATTTTAATATTTAACAAATTAGTTCTTTTTATATTTATGCCACAAATCTGGTCTTCGGTCGCGTGTTATAGCCTCAGATTGAGATAAACGCCAGTCTTTAATTTTAGCGTGATCACCAGATAATAACACATCTGGAACTGATTTTTCCTCCCAAATCTGGGGTTTGGTATATTGTGGATACTCCAAAAGGCCATTTTCAAAAGTTTCTTCTGAAGCTGATTTATCATTCCCTAAGACTCCAGGTAAAAGTCTCAATACACTATCAAGCACTACTAGCGCAGCAGTTTCTCCGCCTGACAATACATAGTCTCCTACACTAATCTCTTCAATATTTCTTGTAGATAATACTCTCTCATCAACACCTTCGAAATGACCACAAATTAATGAGAAAGATTTTTCTAATGATAGATCTTGCGCAAGTTTTTGATTAAATACTTTACCCTTTGGTGAAAGATACAAAATCCTATCTCCTTTATTTATGTTTTTATCGATAGAATTTGCTAAAACATCAGGTTTTAATAACATACCTGTTCCACCACCGTAAGGAGTATCATCAACTGTTTTATGTTTATCTGTAGCTGCATCTCTAATATTTATCACATTCAAACTCCACAATTTTTTAGACATTGCTTTTCCGTAAAGACCTTTTCCTAAAGGCCCAGGAAAAATATCTGGATAAAGCGT
>CACGSR010000010.1:0-28978 GCA_902575785.1 uncultured Pelagibacteraceae bacterium | reverse complement strand
TAGCATCTGTTGCTATGGGTGGTGGTGATATTCTTCCAGCACTTGAAGCGGGTACTATCGATGCTGCTGAGTGGTGTTGTCCAAAACCAGATTTAACATTTGGTTTTCAAAAAGTATTAAAGCACTACTATCTACAAGGTTTACATCAAGTAGTAGTAAATGCTGACTTTTATATAACTGGAAAAACT
The DNA here is from genome assembly GCA_902575785.1 of uncultured Pelagibacteraceae bacterium. GTDB lineage: Bacteria > Pseudomonadota > Alphaproteobacteria > Pelagibacterales > Pelagibacteraceae > Pelagibacter. The sequence goes on along the minus strand of CACGSR010000010.1, from coordinate 28,790 downwards.
TACAATGCAATGAGTGCACATGAGAAAAAGTCACTTGAAGTAGCAGCTAATGCATCATTAGCGAAATCTTTAAGTTACAGAATCTATGAGAATGGAAAAGCTCTACAAGAGCTTACTACAAAGCATGGAGTTAAATTAGAAGATACTCCATCTGACTACTTTGTAGAATATATGGCTGCAGCAAAAGCTACATTGAATAAAAATGCTGAGAAAAATAAATTTTTCAAAAAAGTATATGATTCAATGAAAGATTTTGCTGACGTAGCTGTTCCATTCTGGAGTGGTGCTCAAATGTCTAATGCGAAGCTAGGAATGGCTCACGCAGCAACATTAAAGTAATCAGTAATAAATCTTGATTTTATTAGAGCGGACTTTTACAGTCCGCTCTAATTTTTTTAACTGAATATTTATGACAAACGAATCATCAAAATTAGACATTTCAGATGAAATGATTGCTGAAAGGCGCGGTGGTTCAGAAAAAATGCCTGAGGATATGCCATCGTGGATGGCAAATTCAATTATTAAGATTGATCGTTTTAGCAAGATAATAGGAAATATTGTTTGTTGGATATTAATGCCTTTAATATTTGCAATGACTTACGAAGTATTAGCAAGAAAATTATTTTTAGCACCTACAATCTGGGCTTATGATATTAGTCGTTTTCTTTACGGCGCATTATTTATGTTAGGTGCTGGATATGCATTATCTAGAGGAGTTCATATTAGAGCAGATTTTTTATATAGAAATTTTAAAACTAAAACACAAGGCCTTATAGATTTCTGGTTATATATATTATTTTATTTCCCTGGTTTAATTGTTTTTTTATACATGACCATTGGATTCGTGGAAGAATCAATTCGAAGAGGTGAAAGGGGTATGGACACTACTTGGATGCCTTTTATGTGGCCAATAAAATCCTGTTTATTAATTGGTATAATATTTTTACTTATTCAAGGCTTTTCAGAATTATTAAAAAGTTATTGGGCAGCCAAAAAAGGTGAATGGCCAGGGGAAAAAAATAAAAAATGATTGCTGAATTAATAGATCCAGCTGTTTTAGGTTTCATTTTAGTCGGCGTAATGCTTTTTGCAATATTTGTGGGTTTCCCAATTTCATTTACTTTAATATTTTTAGGATTTGTTTTTGGCTATCTAGGTTTTGGAAAATTAGTTTTTTATTTAATGACACTCCAATTTTCCATGGTTATGACTGAGCAAACTCTCGCTGCAGTTCCTCTTTTTGTATTTATGGGAATTATGATGGAACAAGCAGGATTAATGGAAAGGTTATTCTCAGCATTTCAATTGATGCTATCTAAAGTAAAAGGTTCTTTATATTACGCTGTGCTATTTGTTTCAGTAATTTTTGCAGCAGCTACAGGTATTGTTGGAGCGTCAGTCACAATTTTGGGAATCATGGCAGCAAAATCTATGAATAGGTCTGGTTATGATGTTAAACTTGCAGCAGGGACTATTACTGCAGGGGGTACTCTAGGAATTTTAATTCCACCAAGTATTATGTTAGTTGTTATGGGTCCAATAATGGAAATACCTGTAATTGATTTATTTGCTGCAGCTATTCTTCCTGGAATATTACTTGCATCATTGTATGCAGCCTACACAACAATTAGATGTATGATTAATCCAAGTTTGGGTCCCGTTTTACCTGAAGATATGCGTGCTACAAGTATGAAAGATGTTTGGATTGAATTTTTCCTTGGATTAGTTCCACCAGCAGCTCTTGTGTTTGCTGCTTTAGGAAGTATTTTATTTGGATTTGCAACACCTACAGAGGCAGCAGGATGTGGTGCAATGGGCGCATTGCTCCTTTCGCTAGCATACAAAAAATTGACACTTTCAAAATTACAAGAAGCATTAGTAAAAACTTTAGAGATAACTGCTTTAATAATGGTTTTAGTTGCAGCTTCGAATTTTTTTGGTGCAGTATTTGCAAGATTAGGAACTCCAACTTTATTAACTGAATTTCTACTTGGATTAGAGATGAATAAATACCTTATTTTAGCAATGATAATGGTAATGATATTTTTATTAGGTTGGCCACTAGAGTGGGTACCAATCGTTATGATTATAATTCCAATCATTTTACCTCTGGTAGAGGCTTTAGGGTTTAATTTGACTTGGTTTGCAATATTAGTTGCCGTGAATCTTCAAACCGCCTGGCTTTCACCCCCAGTGGCTTTATCAGCCTATTTTCTTAAAGGTGTTGTTCCTGAGTGGGATTTAAAAGATATCTATTACGGAATGATGCAATTTATGGTGTTACAAGTAATAGGTCTAGTTTTAATTATTATTTTTCCAAAAATTGCTCTTTGGTTACCAACTCTCTTATATGGACAGTAGAAAATTAAACATTTATATTGTCTAAGTGAGTCAACAAAAATCGAAAAAAACACTTATTAATTGGGATCTAGTAACTGTAAATCCAAATGATAAAAATTGGGATTGGAAAGATTTATTTTGTTTTTGGGGAGTTAACATTCAAAGTGTTATAGGTTTTTCTTTAATAGCTTCTTTGTATGTTGTTTACGATCTAAATACTTATGTAGTTTTTCTTGGTACGATTTTAGGAACAATTTTAGTTTGTTTTTTTTCTTATTTAATTGGATTACCCTCTCAAAAATTTGGTTTACCATTTGTTGTGCTACTGAGGTCTTCATTAGGAATAAAAGGAGCACAATATTTTGGATTATTAAGGTTTTTTGTTGGAATATTCATGTTTGGAATTCAAACATATTTTTTATCAAAAGCTTTTAGTTATGTAATAAGAATTTTAGTTTTTAATATTGAGCCATTAATCTTAGATCAGGAAATTTTTCTTCTATTTATTTTAGGTTTAAACATAATTGATTGGGCTTCAATAATTTTGACAATCATTTTACAAACCTTTTTATTTAGCTCTGGAATGATATTAAATAGAAAAATAATAAGATTTTCTGCAATTTCAGTTTATTTTGGAATAATTTTGTTTTTTCTTTCTATTTTTTTGAGTGATGTAAAACTTTATTCAAGCACATTTATTAATGCTCTAAATTTAAATGATTTCTCCAATAAAGAAAATTTAGTACCTTTATTTACTGTGGCTGGTACCGTTTTTGCATACTTTTCAATAATAATTCTTAGTTTTGGTGATTTTACTCGCTATGTTAAAAATTCAGATGAACTTAGAAAAGGAAATCTGAGTTTAATTTTAAATTTGATAATTTTTTCTTTTCTAGCCCTGTTTATTGTGGCTGGTTTTGATGCTATTTTAAAACAAGGCTCACAAAATATACCTAGAATACTTACAAATCCTACTGATATAATTGGAACTTTAGATAGTCTTCTTATTGTTAACCTTGCATTATTATTTGTGATAATTGCTTCAGCCTCAACAAATTTAATTGCTAACTTTATTCCATCACAATATACATTAATTAATTTTATCCCCTCTTCGCTATCATTAAAAAGTTCAAGTTATATCATTGCAATATTAGGTTTTGTTATTGGAGTTTTTTGGCTCAGCTTCTTAAGTCAAATAGGGATTTTATCTTTTGTAGATACCTTCGCAGCATTTTTTGGACCATTGTTTGGAATTATGATTACAGACTTTTATTTTATAAAAAAAAGAAAATTACAAAACAAGGATATCTATTCTCTTGAAAGGGACGGTGAATATTATTATTCAGGAGGTTGGCATGTTAAAGGTGTTTATTCTTTATTCTTAGGTTTTATTTTTTCAGCTTCAACAATCTGGAATCCTAACTTTATGTTTTTTCAATCTTATTCATGGATTGTAGGTGGAATTGTTGCTGCATTTTCATATTATCTTTTAGCTAAAAAATGATTAAATGAGTAAAATTTCTTACGACTTTAAAAACAGAACTGCAGTTATTACAGGGGGTGCCCAAGGTTTCGGTTTTGATATTGCAAGACGTTTTTTGATTTCTGGCGCTAAAGTAGTGATTTGGGATAATGACTCTGAGATGATTGAAAAAGCTCTAAAAAATTTAGATAATCCTAATTTATCCTCTGATGTAGTAGATGTTTCAAATTACCATGACGTTGAAAAATCCACTAATAAAATTATTAAAAATTCTAAAATTGATATCCTAATTAATAATGCTGGAATAACGGGCCCAACCTCAGCTTTATGGGAATATGACATTAAGATGTGGAAAAGAGTTGTAGATATTAATTTGATGGGTACATTTAATTGTTGTAGAGCAATAGTTCCAAACATGATCGGAAATAACTATGGACGGATTGTTAATGTAGCATCAGTTGCAGGTAAGGATGGTAATGCCAATGCTAGTGCTTATAGCGTTGGAAAAGCAGGTGCGATAGGTTTAACAAAATCACTAGGTAAAGAGCTCGCTGATAAAAATATTGCAGTGAATGCAGTTACACCAGCAGGAGCCAAAACTCGAATTTTAGATCAAATGACCAAAGAACATGTTCAAAGAATGTTATCAATGGTCCCAAGAGGCAGGTTTTTAGAAGTTGAAGAATTTACATCATTAGTTTGTTGGCTTTCCTCAGAAGAAAATACCTTTTCAACAGCTGCAGTTTTTGACATTAGTGGAGGTCGATCGACCTATTAGTTTAGAGGTTTTTGTTCAACTAGCTTTATTTGACCAGTTTTAGCTCTACTAAACTTAACATCCTTTGACATAACTGGAGCAAAAATTATTATCGACCAGTAAATTAATAGAATAAAAATTGAAATTGTCTTCATTATTTATAAATAGCTATAAAAATTGATTTTAGGATGTTTAAAATTTGTCAAAATAATGTATTAACATTTTTTTATGAAAATTTTTTTTAGATTTTTTTTGACTTTTTTTATTTCAATAAATATCTGTGCAGCTGATGAAATAAAGGTATTTGATTTCACAGAAACTGAACTTGCTAATCTTCAAGTAAGAAAGGTGAGAGGGGCAGATAATAAAACCATTTACACTCTTGGAAGCAATGAGAATGGAAATTTTATTAAATCAGTTGCTGATAATGCTGCTTCTGGCCTTGGCAAGGAGTTAAAAATTGACTTAAACAAGACACCTTTTATCAACATTACTTGGAAGATTGAAAAAGATTTGTCTGGAATTAAAGAAAATACCAAAAAAGGGCATGATTTTGCAGCAAGAGTTTTTGTTATTAAGAAGACTGGTGCTACACCCCTATCAAATAGGGCTATTAATTATGTTTTTTCAAGCAATAATGAGGTTGGAACAAATTTTCCAAGTCCTTATACAAAAAAATCTATTGATAATGTTCTAGCAAGCACAAAAAGTAATTTGGATGAATGGGTTACTGTAAAAGCTAATGTTAAGAAAGATTTTAAAAGATTTCATGATTTAGAAGTAAATGAGATTGATGGTGTAGCTATTATGTCAGATACTGATAATTCAAAAATGATGTCTATTGCTTATTTTCAAAACATTTATTTTTCATCTAAATAATTAGAATTTAAGATATTTCTTTAAAACAATATTAAAGAGAGCGAGAATAACCGCTACAATTACATCTGCAGCAGGACTAGCTTGAGGATAACCAAAATTCCATGCAATCACCATAACAAGCCAAATTACAAAAATATTCATAACTCTTACTATACCTTAGTTTATATAAAAAAATTAATTATTTGATATAATCTAAATTATGCATAAAAATTTTTTTCATAAATTAAAAGTATATTATGAAGATACTGATGCTGGTGGGGTAGTTTATTATGCCAATTACTTAAAATTCTTAGAAAGAGCAAGAACAGAAGCCCTATATACACTTGGATATAGTAATAAAAAGGTAAAAGATGAATTTAAATCTTTAATAATAGTCAAATCTTGTACTATAAATTTTAAGAAATCTGCCTATCTAGAGGATATATTAACCGTCAGGTCTTTTGTAAAATCTACTACCAAAACATCTTTTTTTATGAATCAAGAAATTACAAGAGGCGATGAAACAGTTTTAGATGGACAAGTACACTTAGTTTTTGTTGATGAAAAAGGCAAGCCAGTAAAATTACCGGATGAAATCTATTCTAAATTTAAACCTTATTTTTGTGATAGTATTAAAATTTAGCTAATTTTTTTGCTTTTTTAAATAAACTTATCATCATTTTTTCTGAAATAAGCCTTGTATTTACATTTCTAGGGCTCGGATGATAACTTGGAATTATTACTAAACCATTTGGCAATATGAGAGTTTTACCATGTTTAAAAATAAATTTTTGTTTTAACTTAAATTTGTTTTTATACAATTTAATGCAATTATCAAAAGCCACTTTGCCCAAGGTGACTATTACAATTAATTTTTTTAAAGACAATATTTCTTGATCAAAAAAAGGTGAACAATTTGAAATTTCATTGCCCTGGGGTTTATCTTCCGGTGGTACACATTTAAGTATATTTGTTATGTAGGTAAATTTTAGTTTTAAATTATCATTTAAATTTTTGGAAATTGGTGAGTTTGAAATTCCTACCTTAAATAAACATTTAAATAAAAAATCACCTGATTTATCCCCTGTAAAAGCTCTCCCTGTTCTAGTTCCTCCATGGGCAGCAGGCGCTAAACCAATAATGGCTAATTTTGAGTTTAAATCTCCAAATCCTGGAACAGGCTTACCCCAATATATTTCATCAATATTTTGTTTTCTTTTTTTTGTACTTACTTCTTGAACAAATTTAACTAACCGGGGACATTTTTTACAATTAATTATTGTTTTGTTTAACTCGTTTAATCTAATATCCATACATGAATTTTTTAAAAATATTTATAATTATTTTTATATCTTTAACCACTTCCATTAAAGCAGATTCAAATAAAGATTTATTAAAACAACTTACAGAAGGTGGAAAATTAATATTTATTAGACATGCTTATGCACCTGGAAGTGGTGATCCAAATAATTTCAATTTAAACGATTGTTCAACTCAAAGAAATTTAAGTGATAGAGGGAGAAAACAAGCAGAAAATATTGGTACAATATTTAGAGAAAATAAAATTGAGATAGACGAAGTTTATTCAAGCGAATGGTGTCGATGTAAAGAAACAGCAGAAATTGCATTTACTAATTTTACAACAAAAAATTTTCTAAATTCTTTCTATAGCTCTAATTATGCAAAAAATAAAACAAAACAAATCAAAAACTTAATGAAGTTTGTAAAAAAAAATAATTTTGAAAAAAACATAATTTTTGTTACTCATTACGTTTTGATATCTGAAGTGTTAGATTATGCTCCCTCATCAGGCGAAATAATTGTTTCTGACAAAGAATTTAATATAATAGGAAGCATTAAAATAAATTATTAAATAATTATGTCATCTAAAAGAGCTATGAAACAAGCACAAAAACAAGCCTATGCAAAGCATCGTAGCAACATCACTTCCAATAAATTTAAAATCAACAGAAAAAATTTAATTAAGAATAAGAAAAAAAATTAACTATTATCATCAAACTTTTCAATTTTTTTACAGTTAGATATTTTTGATATACCTTCTTCATTATTTAACACAGTTTTCATAAAAACCTCCTTTTCATCTTTTTTGAAAAAAATTTGAGTGTAAAATTGAGGGTAACCATGTTTATGAGTTAGTATTTTACCATCCTTTTCATAAATATTTCTTACATATGAATTTGATTTTTTTATACTTAAATCAGTCAGTTTATATTTTTGGTAAGTTTTTTCTCTATAGATATAGTTTCTAGTCATAATTAATTCATTTAAATTTAAAATATACTCATTTTTTAAAAATTCATCCTGTTTGTCATCACAACCACTTAAAATTATTATTTCTGATTTTACGCTTTGAGTCTGAAACATAAAAAGTAATATTGATACTAAAAGAAAAAAAAATTTATTTCCTGTCATGTTTATCAGCAAAAAATAAACCTATTAAAAAAAGAGCTGTCCAGCCAAGACCCAATAAAGCTTTAAATGGACTTGTTTCTGCACTCCATAGATTTAATACTAAAGCTCCAAAAATTAAACCACTAATAAAAATTATAATTACTAAAGTCGTTTTATGCATGTTTAGGCCTCTTGTAATTTTTTATTATCTTATGCATTTCATTTTCAAATTTAACTTTCGGCTTAAAATCAAATTCTTTTTTTATTCTTTGTATATTAATTTTAGGTTCATTAAAAACAATATTTGAATTTTTGTAAGTTATTTTACAATTAGTTAATTTTTGTATTATTTTAGAAATTTGACCTAGTGAAATTTGTTTATCTGAGGCAACATTATAAATTTGATATTTGGATCTATTTATAATTTTTAATATTACATCAATTGCTTCATTAATATGAATATAATTTTTTCTTGAACTCATATTAATGGTTATATCTATTTTTTTTTTTGTAATTGATTGCCTTAATAAAGAGGGTAGTAAGTAAATTTGATCACTAAAATAATCTCCAAAAACATTTGCAAGTCTTATTATTTTTATTTTAGGGTTATTCATTTGCAGGCAAAGACTTTCAGCAGCAAGTTTGAGTGATTTAAAATAAACCCCTCTTTCATTATGATTAAAAATAATTTTGTCAGATTCCTTTGTTTTAGATGATTTTGAATAAACTCTAATACTAGACAAATAGGTAAAAGTTTTAAATTTGTTATTAATTAATATTTTACTTAATATTTCCAAATTGGCTGCAAGTGCATTTTTTGGATCCCTTATACTTTCACTGGTGCCGATGCAATAAATTACATTACCTAAATTTTTTTTAAATGAGTATTCATTTTTTTTTGGAATAAAAATTTTTTTCTTTTTTTCTTTTAGAGACTTGTGTAAATTCCTACCAAAAAAACCACTAGAGCCAAAAATTGTATATAAATTATCTTTTTTTTTCACAATAAAGCTTTTTTGTTGAAAACTATAAATTTAATAAAAATTAATATACCAATCAGGTAAGATATATTTTTTAAAGCTTTTTTTCTCTTTAAAAATACAATATTGAATAACATGAAAAAAAGGTTTTGAATAAACTGTCTAATTAATTTAATAAACCTAAATTTTTTATATTTATAATCATAAAGATATTCCCCATATTTAAAAGATACACCTCTTATCAAATCAACTTTAAAATCATTTTTCGATGACTGGCTACTTTTATGTATTGCAAACGAATCTAAAGATTGAATCATGATATAATTCGATTTATTTACTCTTGCCATCAAATCCTCATCATTCCAATATAAAAAAAAATTTTCATCGAAAAAACCAATTTCTCTTGTTTTTTTTACGTCACAAAGCATACATGAAGCGTCGAGATATTTTTTTTCTATGTAATTTTGCTTATTATCTTTAGTTTTTATCCCCTCATTACTTTTGATAATAGGTCCAGCAAAGATGATATCTTCTCGTATTTTCATAAGATTTGCTAATTTTTTGATGCTTATATCGTCGACCGTAACATCTGGCTGTGTGAAAAGACAATACTTAGTTTTTACCTTTGAAAGCAAAACATTACTTGATCTGCTATTTCCTAAATTTTTTTTTGATGAATAATACTCGAAATTAAATTTCAGAATATCATCAAGTCTTTTTTTTGAATCATCCTTTTCAGCTTGATTAAAGATCAAAACCCTAAAATTTCTATATTGATTCAATAGCTGAATATTTTCAATCGGAGTTTTGTATAAAGTAATTATAATACTTATATCTTCTTCAACATTTTTTGGCATTTATTTTAATTGATTTTTTTTAAATAATGAGATTCCATTTTTAATTTTATACTTATAAGATTCTTCAAAGCTTTCAAGTTGCCAACCTTTTAGTCTTTTTCTAATGTTGTTGATATTTTCCATTTTCCATTCATCATTTGTAGTCTCATCTTTCCAAATTTTTTTTTCTTGATTAGTTCTTCCACATCCATAACAAAAACCGGTTAAAGGATCAGTTTTACAAATACTAATACATGGTGAAATAATCATATTTATTATTATAATAGAAAATTTTTCATTAATAACAATATTTGTCGTTGGACAAATGATTTCAATAATATATAAAATCTCTGTCTTTTGTGGGGCGATGGCGGAATTGGTAGACGCGTCGGTCTTAGGAACCGATAGAGCAATCTGTGAAGGTTCGAGTCCTTTTCGCCCTACCACGAGAAAAATATGAAAGTAACGATAGAAAATAAAAAAGGTCTTGATAAAGATGTGAGAGTTTTTGTCGATAAAAAGACAATGAATTCATACATTGATCAAAAGTATGAAGAAATTAAAGATACAGTCAACCTCAAAGGTTTTAGACCTGGTAAAGTTCCAAGAGAAATTTTAAAGAGACAATTCGGTAAAGCGGTTTTTAATGAAGTTTTAGATAAAGTTTTAAAAGATACATCTGTAAAAGCTCTTCAAGAAAATAAAATCAAACCTGCAGGGCAACCGAAATTAGATTTAAAAACTTATGGAGAAGATAAAGATTTGGAGTACACTCTTTCAGTTACAGAGCTACCAAAAATTGAAATTAAATCCATTGAGAAAATTAAATTTAATGATTATGTCGTAAAAATAGATCCAAAAGAGGCGGATAAAAGAATTAATGATATTGCAAAAAATCAACCAAACTTTAAAGATGCCCCGGAAAATTACAAAGCTGCTGAGAAAGATCTTGTTACTTTAGACTATACTGCAACTATTGATGAAAAACCATTTAAGGGAAATGAAGGGAAAAATACACAACTAACTTTAGGCAAGGATCTTTTTTTAAAAGGTTTTGATGCTCAACTAATAGGTATTAAAAAAGGCGAAAGTAGAGTTGTGGAAGCAACACTTCCAGAAAATTTTCCGGATAAAGAATTAGTCAACAAAAAAGCAAAGTTTAATTGTAAAATTTTAGCTATAAAAAATCCAGAAGATGTAAAAATTAACGATGAGTTTGCAAAAAATTTAGGTGCAAAAAATTTAAATGATCTGAAAGAATTAATTTCAAAACAAATAAATGATGAATATAAAAATTCTTTAGACCGATTGACTAAAAAACAAATTTTAAGTGAAATTGAAAAATTTAAGATTAATGAGATACCAAAAAATCTTCTTGAGGATGAAATAAAAATCCTTTCTCAAGGAATGAGTGAAGATGATGCAAAAAATAATAGAAAAAATTTTGAAGAAGTTGCAAAAAAGAGAATTATAGTTGGTTTAGTCTTAAATGAATTTGGTGAAAAAAATCAAATTAAAGTGACAGAGCAAGAATTGCAAAACGAAGTTCAAAAACAAATTAGAATGATGCCAGGTCAAGAAAAAATGGTGATGGATTTTTATCAAAAAAACCCACAAGCTGTGTCGAGTTTAAGAGGCACAGTTTATGAGAATAAAATATTGAATTTGATTAAGGAAAAGGCTGTTTCAACTAAAAAAGAGATATCAAAAGAAGAAGCTGAAAAAATTTTAAAAGACTCTCAAAAACAAGAACTTGATCAATACAGAAATAGTTCTAAACCACAAAAGACTGAAGCTAAAAAGGTTGAAGTTAAAAAATCGCCTATAAAAAAAGCTAAAACCAAAACTACAACAAAAAAAACAAAAAAAGTTAGCAAAAAGTAATCTCAAGTTGTATAAGTAAATCGAATCAACTTATGACAAATAAAATTTCAGAGTTTATGAATAATTTAGTTCCTATGGTTGTCGAACAATCAAATAAAGGAGAACGTGCATACGATATATATTCAAGATTATTAAAAGAGAGGATAATTTTTTTAACTGGTCAAATAAATGATAATGTAGCATCTTTAGTAACAGCACAGCTTTTGTTTCTAGAGGCTGAGGATCCAAAAAAAGAAATTTATTTATATATTAATAGTCCGGGAGGTTTAGTTACTGCTGGTCTTGGTATTTATGATACGATGCAATATGTTAAACCAAGTATTTCTACCCTCTGCATTGGTCAAGCAGCTTCAATGGGATCTTTTTTATTAGCTGCTGGTTCAAAAGGTAAAAGATTTTCACTCCCAAATTCAAGAATAATGGTACATCAACCTTCTGCGGGATTTCAAGGCCAAGCAACTGATATTGAAATTCATGCTAAAGAAGTCTTGTCGTTAAAAAAACGTCTAAATGAAATTTACTCAAAACATACTGGCAAGTCAGTTGATGAAATAAAGTCAGCATTGGAAAGAGATAATTTTATGACGGCTGATGCGGCAAAGTCATTTGGTTTAATAGACGAAGTAGTAGAAAAAAGATCTTAAAGTACCACATATTGAAATCAAGATATTTGAAACTTGATTATCATAACTCATTTATAATAAAGTACTAACATTGATTCGTTTAAAAATTTATGAATACAAATAATAAAAATATTCTTTACTGCTCTTTCTGTGGGAAGAGCCAACACGAAGTAAGAAAACTTATTGCTGGGCCTACAGTTTTTATATGCGATGAGTGTGTTGAGTTATGTATGGATATCATTAAAGAGGAAAATAAAGATACATTTGTAAAGCACCAAGATGGTCTTCCTTCTCCAAAAGAAATTTGTAATGTTTTAGATGATTATGTGATTGGTCAAACACACGCTAAAAAAGTTTTATCAGTAGCTGTTCATAATCACTACAAAAGATTAAATTATGAAAATAAAACAACTAAAAATGTTGAGCTTGCAAAGTCTAATATTCTTTTGGTTGGCCCTACTGGATGTGGAAAAACATTATTAGCTCAAACATTAGCGAGAATTTTAGATGTGCCATTTACTATGGCTGATGCAACCACTCTTACTGAAGCAGGGTATGTTGGGGAAGATGTTGAAAACATAATACTTAAATTATTACAAGCAGCTGATTACAATGTTGAGAAGGCCCAAAGAGGGATTGTCTATATTGATGAGGTTGATAAAATTAGTAGAAAGTCAGAAAACCCCTCAATTACCAGAGATGTTTCTGGAGAAGGAGTTCAACAGGCTTTATTAAAGATTATGGAAGGAACAATAGCAAGTGTTCCTCCTCAAGGTGGAAGAAAGCATCCACAACAAGAGTTTTTACAAGTTGATACAACCAACATCCTTTTTATATGTGGTGGCGCATTTGCTGGACTTGATAAAATTATTTCTCAAAGAGACAAAGGCACTTCAATAGGTTTTGGGGCTGACGTAAAAAATACTCAAGATAAAAAAACTGGTGAATGGATGAAATCTTTAGAGCCAGAGGATTTATTAAAATACGGATTGATACCGGAATTTATAGGCAGATTGCCAATGATAGCAACTCTTGAAGATTTAGATGAAAAATCTTTAATAAAGATTTTACAAGAACCAAAAAATTCACTCGTAAAACAATACCAAGAATTATTTAAACTTGATGGTTCAAAATTAACATTTAAAGATAATGCTCTTAGGGAAATTGCGCTTAAAGCTATTCGAAAAAAAACTGGTGCGAGAGGTTTGAGATCGATATTAGAAAATATTCTTTTAAAAACTATGTATGATCTTCCGAGCCAAGACGATATTGAGGAAGTAATAGTTGATGCTTCATCTGTAAAAGGACATTCTCAGCCAATAATAGTCCACTCAAAAGCCGATAATAAACCTAAATCAGGCAAGACTACAGCGGCTTAATATCATTAATAAAAGCGAAAAAGGTATTGCATTATAATTGATAATATCCATATTCTATCTTATGGATGTTAAAATTTCATTGCCGCTTCTACCGCTAAGAGACATTGTAGTTTTTCCTAGCATGGTGATACCTTTATTTGTAGGAAGAGATAAATCTATTTCTGCATTAAACGAGGTAATGAAAAAAGACAAAAAAATTATTTTAGTAACACAAAAGAATTCCGAAATAGATGATCCTAAGAAAACAGATATTTTTATGTTTGGTTGTGAAGGAAATATACTTCAATTGCTGAAATTACCGGATGGAACAGTCAAAGTTCTTGTTGAGGGTATTAAAAGAGTAAGAATTTTAGATTTTAAAGATAATGAAAAATTTATTACGTGTGATTTTACATCATTAAAAGATGAGGTCTCTGAAGGTGAGGATTTATACCCTTTAGCAGTAACTGCAGTAAGAAGATTAGAAAAACTTACTTCCATAAATAAAAAGATATCCTCAGAAACGATTAATGCAATAAAGCAGCTGAAAGATCCGTCACAAATTGCTGATAACATAGCTTCACATATTGTTGCAACAATTTCTGAAAAACAGCAAATATTTGAAACGGTAGATGTAAAGAAAAGATTGAATTCTATAATCAAAATTATGGAAAATGAAACCAGTATCATTGGTGTTGAAAAAAGAATTAGAGGCAGAGTAAAAAATCAAATGGAAAAAACTCAAAGAGAATATTACTTGAATGAGCAACTTAAAGCTATCCAAAAGGAGTTAGGTGAGATTGAAGATGGAAAAGATGAAAGTACAAGTCTCAACAAAGCAATTCTAAAAGCTAAAATGCCAAAAGAAGTTGAAAAAAAATGTTTACAAGAACTTAAGAAACTCAAAAATATGAGTCCAATGTCGGCAGAGGCAACTGTTGTGAGAAATTATTTAGATTGGATGACGGAATTACCTTGGAACAAAAAAAGCGAAGTTGATATTGATTTATCCAAAGCATTAAACATTCTTGATAAAGATCATTTTGGTCTTGAAAAAGTAAAAGAGAGAATAATTGAATTTCTTGCTGTTCAAAAAAGAATGGAAAAAATTAAAGGTCCAATTTTATGTTTAGTAGGACCTCCTGGAGTAGGTAAAACTTCTTTAGGAAAATCGATAGCCAAAGCAACTAATAGAGAATTCGTAAGAATGTCTGTAGGTGGTATGAGAGATGAAGCCGAAATAAGAGGTCATAGAAGAACTTATATTGGGTCTTTACCAGGTAAAATTATTCAAATGATGAAAAAAGCTGGAACAAAAAATCCATTAATATTATTAGATGAAATTGATAAAATTGGTAATGATTATAGAGGTGATCCATCATCTGCTTTATTGGAAGCGCTAGATCCAGAACAAAATACATCGTTTAATGATCATTATCTAGAGGTGGATTATGATTTATCAGATGTAATGTTTGTAACTACAGCTAACACTTTAAATATTTTACCACCTTTGCTAGATAGAATGGAAGTTATTAGACTAGCCGGATATACAGAAGATGAAAAAATCAATATTGCGGATAAGTTTTTATTACCAAAACAGATTAAAGATAATGGTGTAAAAGAAAATGAGATGAAGTTAGGTAATGATATCATCAAAGAAATAATAAGAAGTTACACAAAAGAATCTGGAGTTAGAAATCTTGAAAGAGAAATATCAAAAGTAGCAAGAAAAGTTGTTAAAAAAGTTGTGTCTGGTGAGCAAAAAGAAGTGCTTGTAAATAATAAAAATCTGTCAGATTTTTTAGGAATACCAAAATATAAATCTGGTGAACTGGAAACTGAAAATAGAATTGGTATAGTTACAGGTTTAGCTTGGACAGAATATGGTGGAGAAATATTAAAAATAGAAACAGTAACAATGCCAGGCAAAGGTAGAACACAAATTACCGGAAAGTTAGGTGATGTAATGCAAGAGTCTGTTAAAGCGGCCAAATCATTTGTAAGATCTAAATGTCTTGAATACGGAATTATACCTCCACTGTTTGAAAAGAAAGATTTTCATATTCATGTTCCTGAAGGAGCAACACCTAAAGATGGACCTTCCGCTGGGATAGGTATGGTAACTTCGATTGTATCTTCAATTACAAATATACCTGTTAGAAAGGACTTAGCTATGACTGGAGAAGTTACAATCACTGGCCAAGTTCTTCAAATTGGTGGTTTAAAAGAAAAATTATTAGCAGCACATAGAGCTGGCATTAAGGAAGTTTTGATACCAAAAGAAAATGAAAAAGATTTAGTTGATATGCCTAAAAAAATAATTGATGAAGTCAAAATAACTCCAGTTGAATTTGCCGATGAAGTTTTAAAAATTGCTCTAACAAAAGAACTAAAAAAGGTTGAATGGGTTGAGGTTGATATGTCGAATAAAGATGATAAATCTCAAGCTAGCATTCAATAATTAATAATTTACTTTAACGTAACCTTGTTGTAATAGTAAACATCATTTTCGGGCGGTTAGCTCAGTTGGTAGAGCATCTCGTTTACACCGAGGGGGTCAAAGGTTCGAGTCCTTTACTGCCCACCAAAGTGATCAACAGTGGGGGTGTAGCTCAGTTGGTTAGAGCGATCGCCTGTCACGCGATAGGTCGAGGGTTCGAGTCCCTTCACTCCCGCCACTAAATGATAACGATTCTCAAATTAATAATTGGGTTAATAAACTAGCCATAAAATACGTGACCAATTTGCACTATAAATAAGTTCAAAAATACCTATAAAAACGTCAACATAATTAAGATATTAAAACTTTAATTTATATAAAAAAACAATTATAATATGAATCTTATCAGAATTTTCTTACTCATTAATTAACACTGTTAATACTATGACCGCTGATTTTTTAAAAGATTATTTACCGATAATTTTGTTTTTTATTATAGCCTTTGGTTTAAGTTGCGCTTTTATTGTGATCAACTTTATTTTGTCACCAAAGAACCCAGATCCAGAAAAATTGTCTGCATATGAATGCGGTTTTGAACCTTTTCAAGACTCTAGGATGGAATTTGATGTCAGATTTTACTTAGTTGCAATTCTATTTATCATTTTTGACTTAGAAATTGCTTTCTTGTTTCCCTGGGCTATATCTCTTGGAAGCATCGGAATTTTTGGCTTTACCTCAATGATGATTTTTTTATTTATTCTAACAGTAGGTTTTATTTATGAATGGAAAAAAGGTGCGCTAGATTGGGAATAAAAGTATATAAAAATGAAAAAAAATTTAGAAAAAATTCCAGAAGAATTTAAACAACTCGCTAAAGATTTTAGTGATAATGGTTTTATAACTACTTCATTTGATAATTTGATAAATTGGTCAAGATCTGGATCGTTACACTGGATGACCTTTGGTTTAGCTTGTTGTGCTGTAGAAATGATGCAAACTGCTATGCCAAGATACGATCTTGAAAGATTTGGTGCCGCACCCAGAGGTTCACCCAGACAATCAGATGTAATGATAGTTGCAGGAACTTTAACAAATAAAATGGCCCCTGCATTAAGAAAAGTTTACGATCAAATGCCAGAACCAAGATATGTAATATCCATGGGAAGTTGTGCTAACGGAGGTGGTTATTATCATTATTCTTATTCAGTTGTAAGAGGGTGTGATCGAATTGTACCAGTGGATGTTTATGTTCCAGGATGTCCGCCTTCAGCAGAAGCATTATTATATGGAATAATGCAATTACAAAAGAAAATCAGGAATAAAGGATCATTAAGTAGATAAAATGAATAATTTATTAGATTTAGAAAAAAAAATTAATTCTGAGTTAACAACTAAGATTAATGATACTAAAATAAAATACAATCAATTGTACGTTGAGATTGATAAGGAAGATTTAATAGAGGTAACTTTATTTTTAAAAACAAACAAAGATACAAAATTTAGACAACTTATAGATATAACTGTTGTTGATTACCCAGAAAAAGCTCAAAGATTTAAGATTGTGTATTTATTTCTAAGTCATGAATTCAATCAAAGAATTATACTAAGCTATATAATTACTGAAAAAGAGTTGATCCCATCTTTAACATCAGTCTTTCCATCTGCAAATTGGATGGAAAGAGAGGTATTTGATATGTATGGAGTAAATTTTAAAGATCACCCTGATTTAAGAAGAATTTTAACGGATTATGGTTTTGAGGGTCATCCACTTAGAAAAGATTTTCCATTAACAGGGCATACAGAAGTTAGATTCAGCGAAGAGAAAAAGAAAGTTATCAATGAACCAGTAAAACTTGAACAAAATTATAGAAATTTTGATTATCAGAGTCCGTGGGAAGGAACCGAATATATTAGAGAGCAGATCAATAATGACAAAAAAAATTAAGAATTTAAATTTAAATTTTGGTCCACAACACCCAGCAGCCCATGGTGTATTAAGATTAATACTTGAATTGGATGGGGAAGTTGTTGAAAAAGCTGACCCACATATAGGTTTATTACATCGAGGTACAGAAAAATTAATTGAAAATAAAACTTATATGCAGGCAGTCCCTTATTTTGATCGTTTGGATTATGTTGCACCCATGAATCAAGAACATGCCTTTGCTTTAGCAATCGAAAAAATTTTAAAGATAGATGTACCTATAAGAGCTCAGTTTATAAGAGTTATGTTTTGTGAAATTGGGCGGATTTTAAGTCACATTTTAAATGTTACAACACAAGCTCTGGATGTAGGTGCATTGACACCTTCATTATGGGGGTTTGAGGAAAGAGAAACACTAATGACTTTTTACGAAAGGGCATCTGGCTCAAGATTGCACGCGAACTATTTTAGGGCTGGAGGTGTACATCAAGATCTTCCAGCAGGTTTAGAAAATGATATTTTAAATTTTTGTGAGAGTTTTCCAAAAATAATAAATGATTTAGAAAATTTATTAACTGATAATAGAATTTTTAAACAGAGAAATGTTGACATAGGTTTAGTTTCAAAAGAGGATGCCCTAGAATATTCTTTTAGTGGAGTGATGCTTCGTGGTTCGGGGATAGCATGGGATCTTAGAAAATCTCAACCATACGATTGTTATGAACAATTAGATTTTAAAATTCCGGTTGGAAAAAATGGTGATTGCTATGATAGATATTTATGTAGAATTGAGGAGATGAAAGAGAGTGTTTCAATAATAAAACAGTGTTTAAATAAAATGGAAAAAGGACCAATAAAAACTTTCGATGGGAAGATATCTCCACCGTCAAAAAAAGATATTAAGCAGTCTATGGAAGCCTTAATACATCATTTTAAATTATTTACAGAGGGCTATAGAGTACCGCATGATGAAATTTATACAGCTGTAGAAGCGCCAAAAGGGGAATTTGGTGTTTATTTAATTTCAGATGGCTCAAGTAAACCATATAAATGTAAAATAAGAGCGCCTGGTTTTTCTCATTTACAATCAATGGATTATCTAATCAGAGGTCACATGTTAGCGGACGTTCCTGCTGTTCTTGGATCTTTAGATATAGTCTTTGGCGAGGTAGATAGATGAGCATAAAAAGACCAGCAAAAGATCAGCCAGAAAGTTTTGAGTTTAATAATTCATCTCTTGAAGAAGCAAAAAATATTATATCGAAGTATCCAAAAGGGAAACAACAAAGCGCAGTCATGGCTTTATTATATATTGCACAAAGACAAAACAATAATTGGATACCATTAGCAGCAATGAAATATATCGCAAAATTTTTAGATATGCCTTACATTAAAGTTTACGAAGTAGCTACTTTTTATTCGATGTACAATCTTTCTCCAGTTGGGAAGTATTTTATTCAAGTATGTACAACTACACCATGTATGATTAGGGGTGCAAACAAGTTAGTTGAAGCTTGTAAAGAAAAAATTTCTAAAAATGAGTTAGAACTATTAAGTGATAAAAATTGCTCATGGATGGAGGTTGAGTGTTTAGGAGCTTGCGTAAATGCCCCGATGATGCAAATTAATGATGAATACTATGAAGACCTTGATAAAGAAAAAACATTGAAGATTTTAGATAAAATTTTGAAAGGAGAAAAACCAAAAGCTGGATCTTACAGAGGAAGGTTAAATAATGCGCCTGAAAATAATAGAAAAACACTTTTGGATTTAAAAAATGCTTAAAGACAAAGATAGAATTTTTAAAAATTTATATAATGATTTAGGATCAGATGTTAACGCATCTCAAAAAAGAGGTGATTGGATAAATACTAAAGATATTATTAATAAAGGAAGAGATTGGATTATAAGTGAGATAAAGGATTCACAATTAAGAGGAAGAGGCGGTGCTGGATTTCCTACAGGATTGAAGTGGTCTTTTGCACCTAAGGATGTTGGATCTCGGCCACATTATTTAGTTATAAATGCTGATGAGTCTGAACCTGGAACTTGTAAAGATAGAGACATTTTAAGGTTTGAGCCACACAAATTAATTGA
The DNA here is from genome assembly GCA_902575785.1 of uncultured Pelagibacteraceae bacterium. Lineage (GTDB taxonomy): Bacteria > Pseudomonadota > Alphaproteobacteria > Pelagibacterales > Pelagibacteraceae > Pelagibacter. The sequence continues at coordinate 8,798 of CACGSR010000010.1, read as the reverse complement.
AGGATGTCTCATAGCATCATATGCTGTTCAAGCTCACACATGTTACATTTATATTAGAGGTGAATATTTCCTTGAAGGCCAAAAACTTCAAGATGCAATAGATGAAGCTTATAAAAAAAATTTAATAGGTAAGAATGCTTCCGGAACCGGATGGGATTTAGATATCTACATACATTATGGAGCTGGTGCTTATATTTGTGGTGAAGAAACTGCATTACTCGAAAGTATAGAAGGAAAAAAAGGTCAACCAAGATTGAAGCCTCCTTTTCCAGCTTTAGTTGGACTTTATGGATGTCCTACAATAATAAACAATGTTGAAACTATAGCTGTAGTTCCGACAATCTTAAAAAAAGGTGGTAAATGGTTTGCTTCTCTTGGTAGAGAAAAAAATACAGGAACAAAAATTTTTTGCATATCTGGTAATGTTAATAATCCTTGTAATGTTGAGGAAGAAATGAATATCCCTTTAAAAGAATTAATTGAAGTACATGCCGGGGGTGTAATAGGTGGTTGGGACAATCTGCAAGCAGTAATTCCTGGTGGATCTTCAATGCCTCTAATTCCAAAAGAAAAATGTGAAACTCTTAAGATGGATTTTGACTCTTTGGTAAATGAAAAAAGTGGATTAGGAACAGCAGGTGTTGTAGTTATCAATAAAGATCAAGATATAATAAAATGTATGGCTAGAATTGCTAGATTTTATAAACACGAGAGTTGTGGACAATGTACACCTTGCCGAGAAGGATCTGGCTGGATGTGGAGAATGCTTGAAAGAATGGCGAAAGGAGAGGCAACTAAAGATGAAGTTGACATGCTCGGAGATGTTACAAATCAGATTGCTGGCCATACTATATGTGCTTTTGGAGAAGGATCCTCATGGCCTGTTCAAGGATTACTTAGACATTTTAAAAAAGAAATTAAGGAGAGAAATAAGTTTGATCCAATAGTTGAAGAAAATAGAAATATTCCTTACTTAGTTGATCAACATCTTTTAGATAAAAATGCTTAAATTAAAAATAAATGATAAAGATGTAGAGGTTGATGAAGGTTTAACTGTTCTTCAGGCCTGTGAAAAAGCTGGAGTTGAAATACCAAGATTTTGTTATCATGAAAAATTATCTATAGCCGGAAATTGTAGAATGTGTTTAGTAGAAATGGAAAAATCTCCTAAACCAATTGCTTCTTGTGCCATGCCAGCAGCTAACGGCATGGTAATTAGAACCAATACACCATTCATTGAAAAATCTAGGAAAGGTGTAATGGAATTCTTACTAGCTAACCACCCCTTGGATTGTCCAGTTTGTGATCAAGGAGGAGAATGTGACCTTCAGGACCAATCAATGTTTTATGGAATAGATAAATCACGGTTCAAGGAAAATAAAAGAGCAGTTCCAGATAAGTACATGGGTCCATTAATTAAAACGCAAATGACAAGATGTATTCACTGTACAAGATGCATAAGATTTGCAACTGAAATCGCGGGTGTTCCTGAATTAGGTGCAATCGGTAGAGGTGAAGACATGCAAATTACAACTTATTTAGAAAAATCTATACAGTCTGAATTATCTGGAAATGTAATAGATCTTTGTCCTGTTGGTGCATTGACATCAAAGCCATATGTGTTCGAAGCAAGACCTTGGGAGTTAAAAAAAACTGAAACAATTGATGTAATGGATGCAGTCGGATCAAATATTAGAGTTGATACTTACGATTGGGAAGTTAAAAGAATTTTGCCTGTTATTAATGAGGATATTAATGAGGAATGGATATCTGATAAAACTAGATATGCATGTGACGGTTTGTTAAACCAAAGACTCGATACACCTTATATAAAATATAACAAAAAGTTTGAAAAAGCTTCATGGGATGAAGTTTATAAAATCATTAAATCAAAAATTGAAAATAGTGATAAAAATAAAATCAGCGGTTTTGTTGGCGATCTAATTAACATGGAAGCCGGTTACATATTTAAAGAATTTTTCGATAGAACAATAAATTCAACAAAATATGAATGCAGATCATCTAATTATTTTATTGATAATTCTAAAAGAGAAAATTATCTATTTAACTCGAAAATAAAAGGAATTGAGGACTCAGATTTTATCTTATTGATTGGCACAAATCCAAGATTTGAGGCCACAATGTTAAATGCAAGGATAAGAAAAGCCTACCTCAATAATAAATTGAAAATTAAATCTTTAAATGATGTAGGTGATTTAACATATCCCTATGAAAGTCTCGATGGAAAAACTCAGACAATTAAGAATATTATTGAGAATAATCATGAGATATCAAAAAATATAATTGAAGCAAAAAAACCAATGATTATTTTTGGTGAGTCATTTTTGAAATCTAGCTCAGCAAAATATCTATTTCAGTCTTTTAAAAAATTTTTAATTGATGAAAATAAATTTAATGATGAATGGAATCCTTTAAATATAATATCTACCGATGCAGCTACAGTAGGCAACCTAGATTTAGACATAATTAATCAAACTAATAATTTATTAAAAGATTTAAATGAAAATAAGTTTGAAATAGTTTTTCTTTTTGGACAAGATAATTTAAAAATTAATAAGAAAGACGAATTTATAATTTATATAGGAAGTCATGGAGACAAAGGTGCTGAATTAGCTGATGTAATTTTACCAGGTGCTGCTTATACTGAGCAATCAGGTCATTTTACAAATTTGGAAGGAAAAATTCAAAAAGCTTATAAAGCATCATACCCTCCAGGGGACGCTAAGGAAGACTGGCAAATTATAAATGATCTTGCAGAATTTATGAATAATAGAAAACTTTTTAATGATAAAGAAGAGTTGGAAAGTAGTATGTTTAACTATCTTAAACTTAAAGAGGAAAAACAAGGGTCAATCTTAAGTACTGATAATTATTCAAATCAGTTTCAAAACGAGGATTTAAAAATTTTTGTTAAAGATTATTATTTTTCAAATGTAATTGCTAGGTCATCTAAAACAATGCTGAATTGTTACAACTCGAAACTAGAAACTAAACGTACTGGAACTGAGGGATAAAAATGGCATATCTAAATATAGTTTTTGATGAGGTTTATAAAATTTTATTTCTTTTAATTCCAGTTTTAGTTTCTGTAGCAATGATTGTATGGTTAGACAGAAGAGTTTGGGCATTCGTACAGAAGAGACAAGGTCCAAATGTAGTTGGTCCTTTTGGACTATTACAATCATTAGCTGATGCACTGAAATATATTTTTAAAGAAATAATTATACCAGCGAGTTCTAACAAAATTATTTTTATTTTAGCCCCTATAATAACGATGACTTTAGCTTTGATTTCTTGGGCTGTAATTCCCTTTGGTGAGAATCAAGCTTTAGCAAATATTAACGTTGGAATACTTTATATATTCGCTGTTTCTTCATTAGGAGTTTATGGAATTATAATGGGAGGATGGGCCTCAAATTCAAAATATCCTTTTTTAGGTGCAATAAGATCTGCAGCTCAAATGGTTTCATATGAAGTGTCTATTGGGATAATAATTATAAATGTACTATTATGTGTAGGGTCTTTGAACTTGAGTGATATTGTAATGGCTCAACAAAATATGTGGTATATAATTCCATTATTTCCAATGTTTGTAATTTTTTTTATTTCTGCATTGGCGGAAACTAACAGACCACCTTTTGATTTACCCGAGGCTGAAGCTGAACTAGTAGCAGGGTATCAAACTGAATATTCAGGCATGATGTATGCAATGTTTTGGTTAGGAGAATATGCAAATATTTTATTAATGTGTGTATTAGGATCTATTTTATTTTTGGGAGGATGGCTTTCACCAATAGATCTTTATCCATTTAATTTGATACCAGGAGTTTTCTGGCTAATTTTTAAAATTTTATTATTATTTATTTTGTTTGCGTTGGTAAAAGCTGTTGTACCTAGATATCGATATGATCAACTTATGAGATTAGGGTGGAAAATATTTCTTCCTTTATCTCTTACGTATGTCGTTTTAACTGCAAGCTATTTATTTTATTTTAACCTTTTACCTGTAACTTAAATGAAATTTACAAGATTTTTAAAAACTATATTGATGGTAGATTTTATAACTGGTCTCTTAATTGCTTTAAGAGAAATGTTTAAATCTAAAAAAACTATAAATTATCCATTTGAAAAAGGTAAAATAAGTCCAAGATATAGAGGGGAACATGCTCTTAGAAGATATCCCAATGGTGAAGAAAGATGTATAGCTTGCAAATTATGTGAAGCTGTATGTCCTGCTCAGGCCATAACAATTGAGTCAGCTGAACGATCTGATGGTAGTAGAAAAACTACTCGTTATGATATTGATATGATGAAATGTATTTATTGTGGTTTATGTGAGGAGTCTTGTCCAGTAGATGCTATTGTACAAGGTCCGAATTTTGAATTTTCAACAGAAACTAGGGAAGAGCTTTATTACACTAAAGAAAAACTACTTGATAATGGTGATAGATGGGAAAATATTTTAGCGGCAAACATTAAGTCCGATAATCCTTATAGATGATACTATGATAGCACATGCAATATTTTTTTATGTATTTTCAATTATTGCAGTCATCTCAGCAATCATGGTCACAGTCTCAAAAAATACGGTTCACTCGGTTTTTTTTTTAATTTTAGATTTTATAAGCATCTCTTGTCTTTTTATTATGATCGGTGCAGAATTTTTAGGCATGATCATGTTAATTGTTTACGTAGGTGCAGTTGCTGTTTTGTTTTTGTTTGTAGTAATGATGCTAAATGTTGCTCAACAAAAAAATCAATGGTTTAATTCTAAGGAAAATTCTGGCCATATTCCAATAGGCTTAATTATAAGCACAATTATCTTTTTCGAATTGATTATTGTTATAGGTGGATGGAAGTTTAAACCAGAATTATCAGACTCAAGCGCAACTCAGATTTCCAATGAAATAAGTAACACACATTCATTAGGTCAAGTTCTGTATACAGATTACGTTCATGTATTTCAAATAAGTGGAATGATTTTATTAATTGCAATGATAGGTGCGATTGTTCTTACTTTTAGACAAAGAGCAGGAGTTAAAACACAAAGTTATTTGAAACAAATTTCAAGAGAAAGGTCTGAAGGTATTGAAGTATTAGAGGTTCCTTCAAATAAAGGAGTTAAGATAGATGACTGAAATAGGTTTAGGACACTACCTAACTTTGGGAGCAGTTGTATTCAGTATTGGTGTTATTGGTATATTTTTAAATCGAAAAAATATTATAGTGATTTTGATGAGTATTGAGCTGATTTTGTTAGCTGTAAATATCAATTTAGTATCTTTTTCGATTTTTCTTGGTGATTTGACCGGTCAAGTTTTTACATTATTTATTTTGACCGTTGCTGCTGCTGAGGCTGCTATTGGTCTAGCAATAATTGTAGTCTACTACAGAAACGCAGGAACTATTCGTGTTGAAGAGATAGATAAATTAAAAGGATAAAATGGAAATTTCAATTATTGCATTACCACTAATTGCTTCAATTTTATCTGGATTTTTTGGTAAATTTATAGGAGACAGAAATTCTGAGATCGTTACCAGTTTATTAGTATCTATATCAGCCATTCTTTCTGTCATTGTATTTTACGAAGTAATTTTTAATCAATACGAAGAAAATATAATAATTGCTAAATGGATTAATTCTGGATCATTAGAAGTAAACTGGACTATGAAAATAGATGCATTATCAGCAGTTATGCTAGTGGTCGTAACTTTTATTTCTGCATTAGTTCATATTTATTCTATTGGATACATGTCTCATGATCCTCATAAACCAAGATTTATGGCCTACTTATCATTATTTACCTTTGCAATGTTGATGTTGGTAACGGCTGATAATTTTATTCAATTATTTTTTGGATGGGAAGGGGTAGGTCTTTGTTCATATTTTTTAATTGGTTTTTGGTTTAAAAAAGAAACTGCAAATGCAGCAGCTATTAAAGCGTTTGTTGTTAATAGAGTAGGTGATTTCGGTTTTGCATTGGGTATATTTTTAATTTTTTATTTATTTGGAACAGTTAATTATGCAGAAGTTTTTGATCAAATCCCAACTGTCGTAAATGAAAAATTAAATTTTTTAGGAATTCAAATCAAGGCAATAGATTTAATTTGTATACTATTGTTTATTGGAGCTATGGGCAAATCAGCTCAAATTTTTTTACACACCTGGCTACCAGATGCAATGGAAGGCCCAACTCCTGTTTCAGCTTTAATACATGCAGCTACAATGGTTACAGCTGGAGTTTTTTTAGTTGTAAGATGTTCACCGATATATGAATATTCAGAATTAGCATTAAACCTTGTAACTATAATTGGTATGAGCACTGCTTTTTTTGCAGCGAGTGTAGCTTTGGTTCAAACAGATATAAAAAAAATAATTGCTTATTCCACATGTAGTCAATTAGGTTATATGTTTTTTGCTACAGGCGTTGGTGCATATAATGTTGCAATGTTTCATTTATTTACTCACGCATTTTTTAAAGCATTATTATTTTTGGGATCAGGGTCTGTTATTCATGCATTTAAAGATGAGCAAAATATAAATAACATGGGAGGAGTATGGAAAAAATTACCTTATACATATGCATTAATGATAGTAGGAACTTTGGCATTAACCGGTTTCCCTTTGTTATCTGGTTTTTACTCTAAGGATGCAATAATAGAGTTTGCTTACTTAAGTGGTACAACTTCTGGCTATTATGCTGCTGGTATTGGTATAATCACAGCATTTCTAACATCTATTTATTCTTGGAGATTGATATTTAAAACTTTTCACGGACCATATAACAACAAAGAAATAAGAATTGAGGAAACTCATGAGTCCCCGTTAGTTATGTTAATACCTTTATTAATATTGTCTATTGGGGCAATTTTTGCTGGATTTATTTTTAAAGAATTATTTATTGGCTCTGAAGGAATTATTAATTTTTGGAGAGAATCGATTTTCTTTTTAGAACCTTTAAGTACTGATCATCCACCATTATGGTTTTTAACTTTAACTCCAACATTAGTAATCTTATCAATTCCATTAGCTTATTATCTATTCGTAAAAGATAAGAATTTTTCTGCACAAATAGTAAATATTAATAAACCCTTATATGAATTTTTATTCAATAAATGGTATTTTGATGAAATTTATGACATATTGTTTGTAAAATCCTTTAAAAAATTTGGATTATTTTTATGGAAATTTCTTGATATAAAAGTTATCGACGGCTTTGGACCTGATGGTATCTCAGGTTTAATTCAAAAGTTTTCAATTAAAGCCAAAAAATTTCAAAGTGGTTATATTTACCAATATGCATTTATAATGTTACTTGGTTTCTCCGCTTTTTTAACCTTCTTGATTGTTAAATAATGGACCTTCCAATTCTTTCCTCATTAATACTTTTACCCTCAATTGGAGCTTTTTTTTTATTTTTTACTAGAAGTAAAAGCGAGAATAAAATTACTGTAAAATATGTTGCATTATTTACATCTCTGGCAAACTTTTTTTTATCAATTTATTTATGGGTTTTATTTGACCAAACAACATCTGCATTTCAATTCGTAGAAGACAGAATTTGGATTGAAGGACTAATTAATTATAAAGTGGGAGTAGATGGAATATCAATTCTTTTTATAATTCTTACAACATTTATTACTCCTCTATGTATAATTTCAGTAAATAATTCAGTTACAAAAAGATTAAATGAATTTTTAATAGCTATTCTTGTAATGGAAAGTTTCATGATCGGAGTTTTTTGTTCTTTAGATCTTGTAGTTTTTTATTTATTTTTTGAGGCTGGATTAATACCTATGTTTTTAATTATTGGGATTTGGGGAGGGTCTAGAAGAGTTTATTCTGCTTTCAAGTTTTTTTTATTTACTCTTTTAGGTTCAGTTTTAATGCTAGTGGCGATAATTTCAATTTATTGGATTACAGGAACTACAGACGTTGTTCAACTTTATGAATTAGGTATAGATACTAAATACCAAAATTTATTGTGGCTAGCTTTTTTTAGTTCTTTTGCGGTAAAAACTCCTATGTGGCCAGTTCATACATGGCTTCCAGATGCACACGTGGAGGCTCCGACCGCAGGATCAGTCTTACTAGCAGCAATTTTACTTAAAATGGCAGGATATGGATTTATAAGATTTTCCTTAGGACTTTTTCCATCTGCTTCAGAAGTTTTTACTCCTTTAATTTATACTTTAAGTGTGATTGCGATTATTTTCACTTCACTAATTGCTTTAATGCAGGAAGACATGAAAAAATTAATTGCATATTCTTCTGTAGCCCATATGGGATTTGTTACTTTAGGAATTTTTACAATTCAACAACAGGGAATTGAAGGAAGTATAATTCAAATGATAAGTCATGGTCTGGTATCAGCAGCTTTATTTTTATGTGTAGGTGTAGTTTATGATCGGATGCATTCTAGATTGATTACTAACTATGGAGGTATCGTTACTATTATTCCTAAATATTCGGTTCTATTCATGGTGTTTACTCTAGCTGCTTTAGGATTACCTGGAACAAGCGGATTTGTAGGTGAGTTTCTAATTTTAATGGCTGCTTTTAAAGATAATTTTTTAGTAGCAGTATTAGCTAGTTTGGGAGTTATTATCGGGGCAGCATATATGCTTTGGCTATACAAAAGAGTTATTTTTGGAAAATTAGTTAATTCAGAATTAAAAAAAATGATTGATTTAAATAAATCAGAAGTGTTCACGCTTACTTGTTTAGCTATTCCAACTTTATATTTTGGTTTTTATCCAGAGCCTTTAATAAATAC
>CACGSR010000009.1:0-29975 GCA_902575785.1 uncultured Pelagibacteraceae bacterium | reverse complement strand
ATTTTGAGATTTTAAACCAAAATTCCAATAAGAATTTTTTAGTTTTATTATTTGATGTATTTCTTCTTTAGTAAGATTGTTAGTAAATTTTTTAACTATTTTCATAATATTTCATCTATACTTTTTTGTAGTTTTTCTAAAGTGTTTTTTAAATTAAACTTATCAAGTTTTTTATAAGCTCTTTTTGATTTCTGGATTGCAAGATCATAATCATTAAGTATTTTATAAAGATTTTTTTGAAAACTTTTATCTGAATTTGGCTTATATAAGTAACCACTTTTTCCATTTGATAAAATTAAATCTGAGAGACCAACATTTCGTGGAGCCAAACATGGAATTTTATAAGAAACTGCTTCACCAAGCACATTTGGCGTACCGTCAAACTTTGATGTGATACATAAAACATCAATTTTTCTATTTAATTTTTGAAGACCATCCTCAATAAAACCATAAATTTTTACTTTTTTTTTTGAATAGTTACAAATTTTCTTAATTTCATGTAAACATTGTCCCTTTCCTACTATATTTATATTAAAGTTAATCTTGTTATTTAAAGCTATACAATTTTTAACGAAAAAGACTGGATCCTTATCAGGGACAAGGCGTCCTATAAAAAAAACATTGTAAATTCTCTTCTTTTTTTTAGTACCTGAAAATCTTGGAAAGTAATTGTATATTACTTTTACATTTTTCACATTAATTTTTTTTTCTAAATACATTTTATTTTGATTAGAAAAAGTAATTACAAGATCAGCATATTTATAAAAGAAGGTAATCATCTTTCTTAAAAAAAATTTTTTTTTTAAAAATTTCTCTTCGCTTTTATTTTTAAGATTTATGATTGCAGTTTGAGTTCTTATGATTAATTTAAAATCTAATTTAAGAAATTTTAAGATGCACCAAAAAAAATGGTCTTGAAGTGAAAATATTAATAAATTTTTTCTTGTAGTAGAAAGAACTTTAAATATACAATAGATATTGTTTAAAATTCTACTTTTGGAAAAAAATTCATTTCCAAAATTGATAATTCGTACTTTATTATCTAAAATATTTAATCTTTTTTTGTTAAATGTATTAGTAATTAAAAAAACATTAAATTTTTTACTTAGAAAACTGGAATAGATTTTTAAGGTTTTTTCTAGGCCTCCATCATGTATAAATGGACAAAATAAGTAAATATCTTTTTTTTTCACAAAAAATCAGGAAACTTTATTTTTTTTTAAAAACTTAACATATTCGCTGATACCAACCTTAAGGTCAAACTTAGGCTTATAACCAAGTAAATTTTGCGCTTTTTTAATAGAAAGGGTTCCTCTACTAGGTTTTGAAATATCTTTTTTCTGAATTTGATATTTAAGTTTTGGAAATTGTTTTTTCAGCAAAAGAACAAATTTATATAAACTCTGTCCTTTTCCACATGTAATGTTAAAAATTTGGTTTCTACCATTCTTATTTGTTGCTGCTAAAATTGCTCCATTTGCTAAATCTTTAATATAGGTAAAGTCTAACTTTTCGTTCTTACCTTGAATTATTATTTTTTTACCTTTAAATGCGTTTTCAACAAAAATTTGTGACACACGTCTATTCATATCTTTCGGACCGTAAACAGCCGACGGCCTTATTATGGTATAAGGTATTGAGTGAAGCTTACAGACTCCTTCTGTTATAATTTCTCCAGCTAGTTTCATAATACCGTAGGCATCTTTTGGTTTTTTTTCTGATTTTTCGTTAACGGATGATTTTTCAAAATCACCATAAACCATGCTTGATGAAAAATAAACAAACCTCTTACATTTATATGATTTATTTTTTATTGAGAGATTTATTATCGCATCAAGAATATTCAAAGTAGAGTCAACAGAACTTATTTTTGCCTCCTCATTATTAAGATTAGATACTTTTGCCAAAGGGAGGGCGGCTGTATGATAAATATAATCTGGCTTATACTTATTTATAAGCATTGAAATTGTTTTATAATTACTAGTATCACATCTTTCTATGATAGTATTTTTCAAAGACGAAAATCTTAGTTTTCTAAAATCAACAAAATTTTCCTTTAATGGATTTATATAACTTCCAAAATTATCTATAAGAATACATTTTTTGGTTATTTTTTTTTTAAGTAATTCTTCAGATATATTTGATCCAATAAATCCTAAACCCCCAGTGATTAAAGTTTTGCTCATTAAATTTTAATTAATTTTTATAGAATGTTTTTATTTTATTTAAAACATAATTTACCTCATTTTTTTCCATTTTTGGGTAAATTGGCAACGTAATTAATTCATTACAAAGTTTTTCAGTCGTTGGTAATTTCTTTTTATTAAATTTTTTTAAATACTTCATTTTATGAAGAGGAGGGTCAAAATGAACCGATGCCTCAATATTATTTTTTTTCAAATATGAAACTAACTTGTTACGAATTTTTTTATCTACCCTGATTGTATACATCTGAAAAGAATGAGTATAACCTTTTGGTATTTTTGGTGGAAAAATTTTTTTTTGAAATTTTTGAAATTCCATCTGTATATAATTTTGCTATTTTATTTCTTTGATAATTAAACTTTTCAAGTTTTTGGAGTTGACTATGTCCTAACGCTGCTAAATGATTTGGCATTCTAAAATTGTGTCCAGGTAGAACAGCAACTCTGTGCCAAAACTTTTTTTTTTTATTTTTATCAATACCATGTGCAATTAATTTTTGGACATATTCATATACATTTTTATCATTAGTAGTAAGCATTCCACCTTCAGTAGTGGTAATATTTTTTGTAGGAAAAAAAGAAAAACAACCTATTCCAAATGAACCTGTAAATTTCCCTTTTAATTTTGCACCAAGCGTTTCAGCACTATCTTCGATTATTTTTATTTTTTTTTGTTTGCACAATTTTACAATCTTTTTCATATTACAGGGCAAACCTGCATAATGGACAACAATTACCGCTATTGTTTTTTTAGTGATACATTTAGAAAGGCTTTCAAGATTTATGTTTCTTGTTTCTAAATCAACGTCTGCAAAAATAGGGATTGATCCACAATTTAATACTGCGTTCGCGGTAGATACCCAAGTAAAACTAGGAATAATTATCTCACCTTTTTCCCCTAAAGATTTTATAGCACACTCGAGTGCACTAGTGCATGAATTCATGGATATTGAATATTTAATATTAAACTTTTTACAAAAGTCTTTTTCAAATTTTTTATTATAAGGTCCGTGGGTAAGCCAATTAGATTTTAATGTTTTGCTCATTAACAAAACCTCTTTTTTATCAATAGAAGGCTTGCATAAGGGTATTTTCATTTAAATAAATATTTTTCTGGTTATTATTAAAATAATCTTAACATATAATAAATTTTTTAAAAATTGATAACTAAATTACTCTTATTGATTATTAATTTTAAATTGTCAAAGGTCTATTGTTTATGAAAATTCCAATACTTTTACCAAATATATTTAATCATCCTTTTACATATGAGAGTAATTTGAATTTAAAAGTAGGTGATTATGTCTTAGTACCTTTTGGCAGATCCAAAATAACTGGGGTTGTATGGGATGAATTTGAGGCAAGAAGTAATAAAAATTTTAAATTAAAAAAAGTTTTTAAGAGATTAAATGTAACTCCATTAAAAAAAACAACTATAAAATTTCTAAATTGGTTTGCTAGATACAACATAATTCCTAAGGGAATGGCTTTAAGATTGGTTTTATTAAGTAATAATGCTGTGGAGAAATTACATAAAGGCACTTACAAGATCTTCAATACCAGCACTAAGACAAGCTTTATTCAACTTTCAGAGGAACAAAAAAATTCTTTAAAAAAAATGAATATATCAAATGATAAATTTAGAGTTCATGTTCTTCAAGGAACAACAGGCTCAGGTAAAACCATGGTTTATTTTTCAGCTTTAGAGGAAATCATAAACAAAGGATTTCAAGGTTTAATATTATTGCCTGAAATAGGTTTAACAAGTCAATTTGAAAAAAAATATATAGAATTTTTTGAAAATAGACCAGCAATCTGGCATTCTGGTATTTCAAAAAAAAAGAAAGAAGTTATTTGGAGTGGGGTCGCTAACGGAGAAATTAAAGTTGTGATAGGAGCTAGATCATCTTTATTTTTACCTTTTAAAAAATTAGGTTTAATCATTGTTGATGAAGAACATGACCAATCTTATAAGCAAGATGAAGGCGTAATTTATAACGCGAGAGATATGGCAATCTCAAGAGCTTTATTCGAAGATATTCCTATTAATTTAATTACTGCAGTTCCGTCAGTTGAAACATATGAAAATATTCAAAAAGGCAAATACAGTATCTCTAAGTTAGAAAAACGTTATCAAGATGCATCCTTGCCAAATTATGAAATAATTAATCTTAACGAAACTAAATTAGAAAAACAATCTTGGCTTTCAAAAAAAATAATAGAAAAAGTAAATTTTCACCTTGAAAAAAAAGATCAAGTATTATTTTTCTTAAATCGACGTGGATTTTCTCCACATGTGTTGTGTAAAAAATGTTTTAATAGTTATTCATGTCCTAATTGTTCAGTTAATTTAGTTTATCATAAAGCTAAAGGAAATTTGTTATGTCATTATTGCGGTTTTACAAAATCTTTGGAAAGAACTTGTACAAAAGATGGAATTTGTGAAATTATTTTTAGTGGCCCAGGCGTCGAAAGAATATCTGAAGAGGTTAAAAAAAAATTTCCATCAAAGAAAATTGAAATTTTTTCAAGTGATACAATGAATAAAAAGGACTCTGTAAATAAATTAGAAAAAATCATTAATAACGAAGTTCAAATTCTAGTTGGCACACAATTAATTTCAAAAGGCTTTCATTTTCCGAATTTAAATTGTATTGTAGTAGTTGATATTGACCTTTCAGCACATGGACATGATTTAAGGGGCGCTGAAAAAAATTTACAATTATATCACCAGCTTTCTGGACGAGCAGGAAGAACAGGTAAGCCTGCAAAAGTATATTTCCAAACTTATAATAATAATTATAAGATGATCTCAGATTTAACTAATAGGAATCCAAATATCTTTTTAGATAGGGAGTTGGCTATAAGAAAAAAAAATAAACTTCCACCATTTCAAAGGTTTATTTCATTAATTCTAACTGGAGACAATGAGATAAAATTAGAAAAAGAAGCGTATAAGTTTAAAACTTATATAGAAAGTAAATTAACTGGAAAAATTTTAGGCCCAGTTAATGCTCCGATATTTAGATTAAAAAAAAAATTTAGAATTAGACTGTTAATTAGAGGAGCAAAAACACTAAAATTACAAAATTCATTGGCTAATGCTATCCCAAATTACAAATTTCAACCTGGAATAAAACTTTCAGTTGATGTTGATCCAATAAATTTCAATTAACCCTAAAAAAACCCACATTTAATCGAATGTGTTACTTGAAGACGTAAAGGTCATATGCTAATTAAAACCTGATTTTTAAATAATCTTCATTATTACACAGGAACTAAAGTGAGTAAAAATACAGAATTTTCAATCACATCAGCTGAAAGATACTCTCTTGCGCTTTTTGAACTTTCTGAGGAAACCAAATTATTAAGCAAGATAGAAAAAGATGCTACATCTATTTTAAATTTGATTCATCAAAGCAATGATTTTAGTAATTTAGTTAAAGATCCTACTATTATGCAAGATGATTTGTTAAATGTAATAAACACAATCACAGAGACTTACAAATTTGATAAATTATTTAAAAATTTTTTGAGTTTTTTGATTGAAAAAAGACGCTTTTTTTTTGTTGAACATATACTTGAAAGTTTCATTGAGACTTGTTCAAGGAAACGAGGTGAACTTAAAGCAGAATTAAAATCAGCGAAAAATTTATCAAGTGATGAAATATCAAAAATTACAGAGGCGTTATCGAAAAATTTTAACTCAAAAATAAAATTAAACTACAAACATGATGAAAGTTTGATAGGAGGGTTGGTAGTGCAAGTTGGAAGCACTATGGTAGATACGTCAATAAAAAATAAATTACAACAAATAGAAAATAAAATGATAGAGGCATAAATGGAAATAAATCCGTCAGAAGTTACGAAGATACTTAAAGAACAAATTAAAAATTTTGGTGATAAAGCTGAGGTGACAGAAGTAGGGCAGGTTTTATCTGTAGGAGACGGTATTGCAAGAATTTATGGTCTAGATAACGTGCAAGCTGGAGAGATGGTAGAGTTCGCAGATGGATCAAAAGGAATGGCTCTTAATTTAGAAAGTGAAAATGTTGGAGTTGTAATTTTTGGTGATGATAGAAATATAAAGGAGGGTGATGTAGTAAAAAGGACTGGTAATATCGTTGATACTCCTGTTGGCAAAGAATTATTAGGACGAGTAGTCGATGGTTTAGGCAATCCAATTGATGGAAAAGGCTCATTTAGCAAAAGTGTTAAGAAAACTAGAGTAGAGGTAAAAGCACCAGGTATTATTCCTCGACAATCAGTTAGCGAACCTATGCAAACTGGATTGAAATCAATCGACAGTCTAGTTCCTATTGGAAGAGGTCAAAGAGAATTGATTATTGGAGATAGGCAAACAGGGAAAACAGCTGTTGCAGTAGATGCAATAATTAATCAAAAAAAAATAAATGAATCTGGTGACGAAAAACAAAAATTATATTGCATATATGTTGCGGTTGGACAAAAGAGATCAACTGTGAGACAAATTCAAAAAACATTGGAGGAAGCAGGCGCAATGGAATATACGACTATTGTTGCTGCTACAGCTTCCGATTCTGCACCTTTACAATTTTTAGCACCTTATACAGGTTGTGCAATGGGTGAATATTTTAGAGATAACGGAATGCATGCATTGATTATTTATGACGACTTGTCCAAGCAAGCTGTTGCATATAGACAAATGTCTCTTTTATTAAGAAGGCCCCCAGGTCGTGAGGCATATCCTGGAGATGTATTTTATCTGCATAGTAGATTACTTGAGAGGGCTGCAAAGTTAAGTGATGATCATGGTGGTGGATCATTAACAGCACTTCCAATTATTGAAACGCAGGGTGGAGATGTATCTGCATTTATTCCAACTAACGTCATTTCAATTACGGATGGTCAAATTTTCTTAGAAACAGAATTATTTAACCAAGGTATTAGACCGGCAATTAATGTTGGTTTGTCAGTTTCTAGAGTTGGATCATCAGCTCAAACAAAAGGTATGAAAAAAGTTTCTGGGTCGATGAAATTGGAGTTGGCACAATATAGAGAGATGGCAGCATTTGCTCAATTTGGATCTGACTTAGATGCATCTACCCAGCAACTTTTAAATAGAGGTTCAAAATTGACTGAACTTTTAAAACAAAAACAATTTTCACCAATGACAGTCGCAGAACAAGTGATATCTGTCTTTTGTGGTGTTAAAGGTTTTCTTGATGATATTGATTTAAAGGATGTTGCTGAATTTGAGAGTAAAATTATCGATAGATGTAAATCTGAAAAACCTGAAATAATTGACTCAATTCAAAATTCTGGAAAGCTTGATGATGACAAGGAAAAAATGCTTGTAGAGGTAATTAAACGACTGAAAGGAACTTTTAAATCTTAATTATATGGCAAGTTTAGACGACCTAAAAAAAAGAATAGCAAGTGTTAAGTCTACACAAAAGATCACAAAAGCTATGAAAATGGTGGCAGCAGCAAAGCTGAGAAGAGCTCAAGAAAGTGCAGAGAAAGGAAGGCCCTATTCTACAAAAATGAATAATATTATTTTAAATCTTTCTCATGGAATATCAGACAAAGAAAATGCTCCAAAATTGTTGTCAGGCACAGGTAATGATCAAGTTCATTTATGCGTAATAATGACATCCGATAGAGGTCTTTGCGGCGGTTTCAATTCTAATATCATTAAAAAAGCCAAAAGTTTTTTTTCTAAAATATCAAATGAGGGAAAAGAACTTAAAATTATAACTGTAGGCTCTAAAGGAAATGATCAATTAAAAAGAGTTTATGGAAAAAAAATTGTTGAAAATATTTCATTTAAAGAGTCTAAAAATCCAAATTATTTTGATGCTGATAAGGTTGGAAAAAAGATAATTGAAAAATTTGAGGCGGGTGAATTTGATATTTGTACAATATTCTATAATCAGTTTAAGAATGTAATTACTCAAATTCCTCAAGCACAGCAAATAATACCTTTAAATAATGTGGAAGATAAAAATAGTTCAGATGAAAGTTATGAATTTGAACCAGATGAGGATGAAATTTTGAGTAATTTATTACCAAAAAATATTTCAACACAAATATTTAGAGCAATGTTAGAAAATTCAGCTAGTGAACAAGGATCAAGAATGAGCGCTATGGATAACGCAACTCGCAACGCAGGAGAAATGGTTGACAAACTCACTATTGAGTATAATAGAAGTCGACAAGCTGCAATCACTAAAGAATTAATTGAAATTATATCAGGAGCAGAAAGTTTATAATTATGAACAAAGGAATAATCACGCAAGTAATTGGAGCGGTGGTAGATGTCAAATTCGATGGTGAGCTTCCAGAAATCCTTACAGCATTAGAATGTAAAAATGGGGATAGCAGATTAGTTCTAGAAGTTGCTCAACATTTAGGTGAAACTACAGTTCGTACAATAGCAATGGATGCCACTGAAGGGTTAAAAAGAGGTGATGAGGTAATTAATACAAAAAAACCTATACAAGTTCCAGTTGGACCTGAAACACTTGGAAGAATTATTAATGTTATTGGAGAACCAATCGACGAAAGAGGAAAGGTTCAAACTAAAGAGAGTTGGCCAATTCACAGAGCTGCCCCCGAATTTAATGACCAATCAACCGAAACTGAAATACTTGTAACTGGCATAAAAGTAATTGATTTACTTGCACCCTACGCTAAAGGAGGGAAAATTGGATTATTTGGTGGTGCCGGTGTTGGAAAAACAGTTTTGATCATGGAATTAATTAATAATGTTGCAAAAGCACATGGTGGATTTTCAGTTTTTGCAGGTGTGGGAGAAAGAACTAGAGAAGGAAATGATCTGTATCATGAAATGATTGAGTCTGGAGTTATTAAACAAGACGGCCCAGGATCTAAAGCAGCATTAGTTTACGGACAAATGAATGAGCCCCCTGGAGCAAGAGCCAGAGTTGCACTTACAGGTTTGACTGTGGCTGAATATTTCAGAGACCAAGAGGGGCAGGATGTACTTTTTTTCGTTGATAATATTTTTAGATTTACTCAAGCAGGTTCAGAAGTCTCTGCTCTTTTAGGAAGAATTCCATCAGCGGTTGGTTACCAACCAACTTTAGCGACTGATATGGGTAATTTACAAGAAAGAATTACAACAACAAATAAGGGATCAATTACATCAGTTCAGGCAATTTATGTACCAGCTGATGACTTGACTGATCCAGCTCCAGCAACATCATTTGCACACCTTGATGCAACAACAGTACTCTCAAGACAAATAGCTGAAATTGGAATCTATCCTGCGGTTGATCCGTTAGACTCAACCTCAAGAATTTTAGATCCAAGGATTGTTGGAGATGAACATTATAGAGTTGCTCGAGATGTACAAAGAATATTACAGTCTTATAAGTCATTACAAGATATAATAGCTATTTTAGGTATGGATGAATTGTCTGAAGAAGATAAACTTGTTGTTGCTAGAGCAAGAAAAATTCAAAGATTTTTGTCTCAACCTTTCTTTGTTGCAGAAGTTTTTACAGGTTCCCCAGGTAAACTTGTAGATTTAGAGTCAACTATAAAAGGATTTGATGCGATTTGTAAGGGCGAATATGACCATCTTCCAGAGGCAGCATTTTATATGGTAGGTACTATTGAGGAAGCGATAGAAAAAGCAGAAAAAATGAAAAAAGATACTGCTGCATAATGAGCCAAGAATATAAAATAGATATAGTCAATCCTGATAAATCCTTCTTATCAAAAGATGATGTCACAGAGGTAGTTGTTCCAGCGTTTGAGGGCGAGATGGGAATACTTAAAGATCATATTTCCATAATTTCATTTTTGAAACCAGGTATAATTACTATTTATTCAAAAACAGATGAAGATAAGTTTTTTGTAGAAGATGGAATTATAGAATTTAAAGATAATGTTTTATCTATTTTGACTAGCTCTATTATAAATTTGAAAGAGATGGAAAAAAATAAGATACAAAATCTACTTAAGAAAGCTGAGGAAGAAGTAGGGTCTATAGGAATAAGTGATCAATCAAAATATTTGATTGATCAAAAAATTGAGGTTTTGAGATCACTTAATTAATAATTTTTTTTATTTTTTCTTTTAACTCTTCATAAACATGTAATTTAAAATCCACCACTACCCTAGTAATCATTTCCAGATCTATCCACTTCCATTCGAGAAATTCAGGTTTAGATGTCTTAATATTTATATCCTCATCTTTTCCCAAATACCGCATTAAAAACCATTTCTGTTTTTGTCCTTTATACTTTCCTTTCCATATAATACCCAACAAATGTTTTGGTAACTCATAAGTTAGGGTACCTTCAATTTCTTTTATTAATTCTACTTTATTAATACTTGTTTCTTCCTCGAGCTCCCTATAAGCAGCACTTAATAGATCTTCGCCTTTATCAACACCTCCTTGAGGCATTTGCCAAAAATTTTTTGGATTATCAATTCTTCTAGCAACAAAAATTTTGTTTTCCTTATTCAAAACTATAATACCCACCCCATCTCTAAGAGGTAGTTTTTTAAATTTTTCTTCCATCTTAACTATTTAGTAACTTGAGAGCGTAATTTAATTGGTTGTCTGTATCTGTTTTTATTTGAAAATCATCCGACTCTTCATCTATTTCAATATCTGGTGATACTCCAACCTCAGATATTGATTTACCAGAGGGTAAATAATATTTGGCAACAGTTAATCTTATTGCTCCACTATTTTTTAAGGGTATTATTGACTGAACGGACCCTTTTCCAAAACTATTTTCTCCTATTAATATCGCTCTTTTATGATCTTTTAAAGCACCAGCAACTATTTCTGATGCTGATGCAGAGCCATAATTTATCATCACAATTAAAGTTTTACCTTTAGTCAAGTCACCCTCTTTTGCAAACCATTTTTTATTTTCAGAGGCTTTTCTACTTTTCGTAGAAACAATCTCACCATTATCTAAAAAATAGTCAGTTATCCTAATTGCTTGAGAAAGCAAACCACCAGGATTATTTCGTAAATCTAAAATATATGCTTTTACTTTTTTTTTATTTTCTAATTCTTTAATCTTTTCTTTTATTTGTTCTCCACTATTTTCATTAAAAGAGGTTAATCTTATGTAGCCAACATTTTTTTCCAACACATCTGCTTTAACGGATTGTATTTCAATTATTTCTCTGACTATAATAAAATTAAGAGCTTTTTTTTCTCCTCTTCGTCTAATTGTGAGCTCAATGCTAGTTCCCACTGGACCTCTCATTAATTCAACAGCCTCACTTAAAGATTTTCCCTGAACCTGTGTGTTATCAATTTTTACAATGTAATCTCCTGCTTTAATACCTGCTCTAGAAGCTGGAGTATCGTCTATCGGAGAAATTACTTTAACAACACCAGACTCCATACTTACTTCTATTCCTAAACCACCAAATTCACCACTAGTTTCTGTTTGCATCTCATTAAATATTTGAGGTGACATGTAAGCTGAATAAGGATCCAGGGATTGTAATAAACCATTTATTGCAGAATCCATGCTTTCTGATTGATTTATATCATCAACATATTCTTTATTGATTTTTTCAAGGACCTCACCAAACAAATCAATTTTTTTATAAATATCATTCTCTGATGAGTAAACAGTAGGTATGTAAAAAATTAGTGTTGAAAAAAAAATTATAAGATTTTTTCTTGTCATATGATTAATTTTTCTTTGGGAATTAATTCTGACCACATTTTTTCAAGCTCATAAAACTTTCTTTTTTCTGGATGAAATATATGAATGATTAAATCTATACCATCAACTAATTTCCATTCATTACTGTCTTTACCCTCAATTTTTGAGTTTTTAACTCCACAATCTTTTAATTTTCCTAAAACTTGTTCAGATAGTGATTGAATATGTCGTGATGAAGTTCCGCTGGCTATAATCATATAATCAGCCATTGAGCTCTTATCTTTTAGGTCAATACTAATAATGTTCTGGGCTTTATTTAAGTCTAGGGTTTTTATAATAATCTGTTTAAGATCTAAAATTTTATCCATTAATTATTAAAAGATTATCAAATTTTTCTTAATTGAGAAGATGAAATATTGACTTTTTTAAATCTTATAAAAGTTAAATTATTCTTATTTAGTCTTCTAAATGATGTTGAATTTAAAGATTTTTTTTTATATCCGTATCTATCAAAAACTATGATTTTGCATTTTTTTGAGATTTCTTTCCATTTATACCATCTATGAAAATTGATTAGATTATCTGCACCCATTAAAAAATAAATTTCATTTTTTTTATTTCGATTAAGATAAAGGATAAGTTTATAGGTTTTATTTGATTTGATAACCTTTTCATAAAATTTAACTTCAATAAAACTATTTTTTCCTATGATTTTTTTACAGTATTTCACTCTATTGAAGATATAATTTTTACTTTGTTTTTTGAGCGGATTTTTTTCTGTAATAGCCCATATTACTTTTTTTAATTTAAATCTTCTAAAAGCATCTTTTGAAATAGCCAAGTGACCTTTATGTGCAGGATCAAAAGTACCACCAAGGACTCCTATTCTATTATTTTTAAAATCCAAATTATTTCCTTATTTTTCCGTTGCTTGATATTTGATATCTATAAGAAACTAATTGTTTAAGCCCCACAGGTCCACGTGGGGGTAAAGTATTTGTTGAAATTCCAACTTCACCTCCAAAACCAAACTCACCTCCATCTGCAAATTGTGTTGAAGTATTATGCATAGCAATTGAACTTTTTACTCTATTAAGAAATATTTTAGCAGATTTTTTATTTCGAGTAATTATACAATCAGTATGCATAGTACCATATTTATTAATATGACTTATTGCGTCATCTAAGTTTTTCACTGTTTTTACTGAAACAACTGAGGTTAAATATTCTTTAGACCAATCTTTAGTCGAAGCTTTATGCACATTACCATTATAAAATTTCATAATTTTGTTATCTCCAATAATTTTACATCCATTTTTCTCTAAATCATTTAAAATTGGATTAACAAAATTTTTAACTATTTTGTCGTGGAACAAGATTGTTTCAGTTGCACCACAAATAGAGGTATTTCTCATTTTCGCATTATAAATTATTTTTTTTGCCATTTTAAGACTTGCATCTTTATCTACATATGAATGACATACTCCTTCTAAATGTCCAATTGTTGGGATTGAGGACAATTCCTGAACTTTCTTGACTAAGCTTTTCCCTCCCCTCGGAATAATCACATCAATAAATTTACTCATCTTAGTCAAGAGATAATCAACTACTGTTCTTTTTTTAATATCTATAAATTGTATAAAATTTTCATCCACTTTATTCTTTTTTAGGGATTTCCTAAATAATTTTGAAAGTATAAGATTTGAGTAAAAAGCTTCCGAACCACCTTTTAGAATTACCGAATTACCAGATTTAAAACATAAGGAGGCAACATCTGAGGTAACATTGGGTCTACTTTCATAGATTACACCAATTACTCCAATCGGAATTGAAACTTTTGAAATATTTAAACCGTTAGGTTGTTTCCATTTTTCTAAAACAACATTTGTTGGATCTTTTAATCTTATTATTTTTTTTATTGAATTAATAATTTCTAAAATTTTCTTGTCATTTAAAATCAATCTTTCAATCAAATTATTTTTTAGGTTTTTTTTGTAAGCATTCTTGACGTCTTTAATATTTTCTCGCAGGATTTTTCTTTTATTTTTTATAATTAAAAAAAGATAGTCTTTAAGCACTTTGTCTTTTTTTTTTGTTATAATTTGATTTGAAAATGCTTTTTTTGACTTCTCGCCGATTTTTATTAATAAGTTTCTCATTATATTTCTACCATATCATCTTTATGGACTACTTCTGATTTTGAAACATATCCAAGAATCTCTTTAATTTTGTTTGAATGACATCCCATTATTTTATTAATTTCTTCTGATGAAAAAGAACTTAGACCTCTAGCAAATTCTTTTCCTTTATTATCTATAATTTTTATGTGGTCACCTTTATGAAATTTTCCTAGAACGCTTTTAATACCTGCAGCAAGTAAACTTTTTCCGTTCAATAGAGCTTTTTTTGCCCCCTCATCTATCTTTAACTCCCCCTTTGGTGAGATAGAGCTCAGGATCCATTTTTTTCTTGCTTGCAATTTTGTAGTTTTTGAAGTGAACAAAGTGCACTTATCATTTTTTTCTATCTGGCTAATTGGGCTAAGATGTAATCCATTTGCAATAATCATGTTGCATCCTGCTAAATTACAAATTTTAGCAGCCTCAATTTTTGTATTCATTCCGCCACTCCCGTACTCTGTTCTGCCTTTTATATTAATATCTTTAGTATCTCTGATTAAATCATCAACTTTTTTAATCAATTTAGCATCTTTAAATATCTTTGGATTTTTTGTAAACAGTCCATCAACATCAGACAGTAATATTAAGGTATCAGCGTCAGTTATTTGAGCTACTCTAGAAGCCAATCTATCATTATCACCATATTTAATTTCTGAAGTAGCAATGGTATCATTTTCGTTAACAATAGGAATATAATTTAGTTGAAATAAATTTTCAAAAGTCCTCTTTGCATTTATTGATCTTCTTCTTTCCTCAGTATCATCAAGAGTGAGTAGTATTTGGGAAATATTTAATTTAAATTTTGAAAATGTTTGTGAAAATAAATTCATTAACTCTATTTGTCCAACTGATGCTATTGCCTGGCTTTCATCTAATTTAAGATTAACTTTATTGTAATTCATTTTTTTACAACCAAGAGCTATAGCCCCAGAACTGACAATTATAATCTTTTTATTTTTTGATTTTAATTTTTTAATATCTTTTGCAAAACTATTCAGCCATTTTTTTCTTATTCTTCTTTTTTCATCTACTAATAAAGATGATCCAATTTTAATAACAATAATCCTAGAATTTTTAAGATGCATAAAAAATTAGTTTTGCCTTTATTTTGGAAATAGATTTTTTTTCAAGTGTTGTCAGAGTAATTACCTCAGATTTTGTAAATTTTGAAAAATCTTTAACAATTTTTTTTATATCATTATTTCCAATTAAATCGGTTTTATTCAATACTACTAATTCTTTTTTTTTAGATATTTTAGAGCTATAATTTTTTAATTCATTTTTAATTTGTTTGTAACTTTTTTTTAAGTCTTTATTAGTGATATCGATCATATGTAATAGAGATTTACATCTTTCTATGTGTTTTAAAAATTGTATTCCTAAACCAGTTCCCCTATGTGCCCCTTCAATTAAACCAGGTATGTCAGCAATAGTAATTTCTTTGTTATCGTAATTTGCTACTCCTAGATTTGGATTTAAGGTAGTAAATTGATAATTTGCAATTTTAGGATTAGCATTAGTTATAGCTGCTAACAAACTTGATTTACCAGCATTAGGCAACCCAATTATGCCAATATCAGCAATTGTTTTTAATTGAAGCCAAATTACAAATTCTTCCCCTAATTTTCCTTTAGTAAATTTTCTTGGTGCTCTATTAGTTGAACTTTTAAATCTTGTATTTCCAAGCCCTCCTTTGCCACCTCTCGCAACAACAAATTCTTCTCCAATTTTTATAAAATCATAAATTAATGTTTTATTATCTTCCTCAAAAACCTGAGTACCAAGAGGGACTTTTAAAATCAAATCTACTCCACTTTTCCCAGTGCGATTTTGCCCAGAGCCGTTATTACCTCTTTTTGCTTTATGATGTTGTTGATATCTATAATCAATTAAAGTATTAAGATTTTGTTCAGACTTTAATATTACAGAGCCACCATCACCACCATCACCTCCATCTGGCCCTCCATATTCAATAAATTTTTCCCTTCTAAAACTAGGAGAACCATCTCCACCGTTTCCAGCTTTTACATAAATTTTAACTTGATCTAAGAATTTCATAATACAACGTTTATTTTAGTTGTACTATTAATTGGGTTTTACTGAAACAAAAGTTCTATCTGATTTGGTCTTTTTAAAAACTACTTTACCTTTTACTATAGAAAAAATTGAGTGATCTTTGCCCATACCAACATTTTCTCCAGGAAATATTTTAGTACCCCTTTGTCTTACAATTATATTTCCAGGTATTACAGTTTCACCACCATATTTTTTAACACCTAATCTTCGGCCAGCGCTATCTCGCCCGTTTCTGGATGATCCACCTGCTTTTTTTGTTGCCATAAATTTTCCTACTTACTTACTTGTTTCTTAGTCACTTCTTTTTTTGTAGTCTTAGAAATTTTCTCAGCTTCAGATAGCACTTTACCATCCTTCGAAAAAATTTTGTTAATTCTAATCAATGAATATTTTTGCCTATGTCCATTTTTTCTTCTCGAATTTTGTCTTCTTCTTTTTTTAAAAATGAGGACAGTTCTATTTTTGCTATTCTTAATTAAATTTGCTTCAACTTTTGAACCTTGTATCATTGGTGTTCCAATTTCAATTATTTTGTTATCTCCATAAGCTAAAATATCTTTAAATTCTATTTTAGCATCAGGTTTAGAGACTGGAAGTTTTTCAATTTTAATAATTTCTCCAGATTTCACTTTATACTGTTTTCCACCTGTTTGTATTACTGCGTAAGACATAATAATAATGTAATTTTGATTAACGCAATATAATCTCAGCCTAATTTTAGTCAAGCTCTATAAGTTAAAAATTATCCTTTAATTCTCTGAGTTTTGTAAATGTCTTCAAGTTTTCAGCCTTAAGAAATATATTACATTCTAACTCTTCACTCAAAACTGTTGGTACTGTCGGAAAATTATCATTAAGTTTTTTTTTAATTTTTTTAATCTTATTCTTAAGTTTTGAATTTTCAGGATCGTACTTAACACAAAAATCAGAATTTTGAAGAGTATATTCATGTCCACAATAAATTTCAGTTTCCTTTGGAAGTTTTTTAAATTTACTGAGGGAATTAAACATTTCTTTAAAGGTTCCTTCAAAAATTCTTCCACATCCAAGTGAAAAGAGTGTATCACCAGTAAAAATTTTTTTTTCGTTAAAAAAATGAAAGGCAATATGTCCTCTTGTATGTCCTGGAGTATGATAAATTTTAGCTTCGAAATTATCAGCTTTCCATATTTCATTATCTCTAACAAAAATATCAATTTTAGGGATACGATTTTTATCCTCTTCAAATGCAACAATTTTAGAACCATATTTTTTTTTTAGCTCTAAATTACCATTTATGTGGTCATAATGATGATGAGTATTAAGAATATATTTTAATTTTATCTTATTACGTTCTATGAAATCTATTATTGGAAAAGACTCACCAGGGTCAACCACACATGCATTATTATTACTTTCATCAATTATAATATAACTATAGTTGTCCTGGAGGCATTTTATAATCTCAGTTTTCATTTGATTTCTCAATTAAAAATATTCCCAATTCTGAAAATAAATTTTTTGTAAATAAATTTGAACTATTTATGTTAGACACTTTATTATTTATTAGCGCTAGAGATTTAAAAATTTTAAAATCAATTGTTTTAGAAAATTTAAAAAAATCCTTAATAGTACACATGTGAATATTAGGTGTATTATACCATTCATTTGGCAATGTTCTAGTAACTGGCATAGTGCCTTTGATTAATAAGTTTAATCGAACTTTCCAATGACCAAAATTTGGAATGGTAACAATGGCTTTTTTACCAACTCTTAATAGTTCTTTAATGACTATCTCTGGATTAACAAAAGCTTGTAAGGTTTGACCAAGCACCACATAATCAAAAGATTTATTTGGAAATTGTTTAAGATCAAGTTCAGCATTTCCTTCTAAAACTGTTAGTCCTTTTGAAATACAAGTTTGAACTTTTTCTTTTGATATCTCGATCCCTCTTATATCAACATTTTTGTTTTGTTTAAGATATTCCATCAAAGCTCCATCGTCACATCCAACGTCTAGTACTCTTGAACTTTTATCTATAATGTCAGAAATTATTTTATATTCTGTTTTCATGAATTTTATTCAATATAAGATTTGTCTAAAAAGTTTTTAAGTGTTTTTAAAAAATCAGGAACATTTAATAAAAAGGAGTCATGACCTTTATCTGTATCAATTTCTACAAAACCAACATCTGCTCCAACAGCATTTAAAGCGATGACTATATCCTTATTTTCTTGAGTTGGATAAAGCCAATCAGAAGTAAATGATATTACAAAGAACTTGACTTTTGAATTCTTAAATGCATTAGAAAGATTTCCATTAAACTGTTTAACTAAATCAAAGTAGTCCATTGCTCTAGTTATATAAAGATAACTATTAGCATCGAACCTATCTACAAATACGGAACCTTGATATCTTAGATAACTCTCAATTTGGAAGTCAGCATCAAAACCAAATTTAAGAGCATCTCTTTCCTGCAATTTTCTACCAAATTTTTCTTGAAGACCTTTTTTAGACAAATACGTAATATGAGCAGCCATTCTTGCAACAGCCAAACCTTTATCAGGAACGGTTTTGTTAGAAGAATATTTTCCATCAGACCAATTATGATCAGCGGTAATCGCTTGCCTTCCAAGTTCATTGAATGCTATATTTTGAGCTGAATGGCTAGACGTACAGGCTATAGGAACAGCTGTTTTTGCTTTTTCCGGAAAATTACTTACAAACTGTAAAACTTGCATTCCACCCATTGAACCTCCTACAACGGAAAACAGTTTCTTAATCCCAAAATAATCTAATAAATTTACCTGAGCATTAACAATATCATTGATAGTGATAACAGGAAAATCTGTACCATATACTTTTTGTGTCTCTGGGTTAATATGGCTAGGGCCAAAAGATCCCATACACCCTCCAATTACATTCGCACAAATTACAAAATATTTATTTGTATCAATTGATTTGTTTGGACCTACTGCATAAGACCACCATCCATCCTTTTTTGTAATTGGATTTAATCCTGTAACAAATTGATCACCAGTTAATGCGTGACAGACTAAAATTGCATTATCTTTTTTTTCATTAAGTGAACCGTACGTTTCATAGGCTAGTGGGAAATTATTTATGGTTTTACCACAATCTAGTTTCAACGGTTTTTCAATCAAAATCGTTTTTATATTATTAAAATTGTTCATAATTGAGGCTATTCAACGAATTGTGAGAAAAAAAACTTTTTTAGCGGTTTTTTTAAAGCGCTCGCAATTCAGTTAAATCAGCGCATAAATTTTGTACAAGATGTTATTTAGTATGTCAAATTTAAAAATATTTTAAATAACACTATATGAATAATTGTTATTTTATTTATAAAGAGCGTTAATTTAAAAAAAATGACAACTGTAAGATTCAAAAAATTAGATATAGAGGTCTATGAACCCGGGAAATCTATCATTAAAAAGATAAAAAAAATTACTAAGCTATCTGCAAATGAGTCTGCTTTAGGAATAAGCCCTAAGGCAAAAAAAGTATTATCTAATAAAAAATTAAATTTCTCTAGGTATCCAGATAGCCAGTCAAAAAGATTAAAGAACCAAATATCGATTAAATTTAAATGTAACAAAGATAAGATTATTTGTGGCGCTGGTTCTGATGAAGTTATACAAATGTTGTGTCAACTTTTTTTAAATCCGAAAGACGAAGTAATAGTTCCACGGTTTAGTTTTTTAATGTACAGAATTTATGCGAAAATAGTTGGAGCAAAAGTTGTTTTTTCAAATGAGAAAGATTATAAAATATCAATTCCTGAGATCTTGAAGAAAGTAGCTAAAAAAACAAAAATAGTTTTCTTAGCTAACCCAAATAATCCAACAGGAACATATTTAAACAAATTTGAGATTGTTGAATTAAGAAAAAAATTGAGAAAAGATATTCTTTTAGTCATTGATGATGCTTATGCAGAATACATGAAAAACTCAGACTACAAATCAGGTTTAGAGTTATTTATGAATAAAAACAACGTTTTTATTTTGAGAACATTTTCAAAAATATATGGTCTTGCTTCTTTAAGAATAGGTTGGGGTTATGGTGATAAGAAGATAATTAATGCTTTGAATCAAATTAAGCCGCCGTTTAATATAAATGAGGTTGCACAATTAGCAGCTGAAGAGTCTTTAAAAGACACAAAGTTTATATCTCGTTCAGTTAAACATAATAGGAAGTATGCAAAAAAATTAAAGGAGTTTTTGGAAAAATACAATATTGGATCAAACAAAGTCTCGGCAAATTTTTTATTGTTAGATTTTTCTAACTGTAAATTAAAAGCAAAACAATTTTATGAAAAACTTAAAAAAAAAGGAATTATTTTAAGATCAACAGAGTATGGTTACAAAATTAAAAATATGTTGAGATTAACAATTGGTTCAACAACAGATTGTCAAAAGTTTATTCGTGCAGTAGAAGGAATATTTAGAAAATGAATAATATATTAATTATTGGTTGTGGTTTATTAGGCTCATCTTTACTTAGAAGAATTCACAAAAAAAAGATGGTAAGCAAAATTTTCGTTTACGAGAAATCAAAAAAAAATATAAATAAGTTTAAAAAATTGAAACTTCCAGGAACTCTCATTAAGAGACCTGAAGATTTTGTGTCTCAGTCAAAATTAATTATCATTTGTACACCAATGAGTGAATACGAAAAAATTATTTTAAAAATGAACAAAAAATTTCAATCAAAAAATATTATAACAGACGTTGGTTCCTCAAAGATTAAATCCCTTGAAATAGTCAATAAAAATTTAAAAAAGGGTATTTTTTGGAGTTCTAGTCATCCAATTGCTGGGTCCGAGGTAAGCGGGCCAGAGAATGGCAAACAAAATCTTTTTGAAAACAAATGGTGTGTTTTGATTAAAGGAAAAAGATCTAATATATCTCATTTAAAATTTCTAAAGTCTTTTTGGAATAAAATGGGTTCTAAAACAATTGAGATGACCCCAGACAAACATGATAAAATTTTCTCAATAACAAGTCATTTACCTCACTTGATCGCTTATAATTTAGTCAAGTCAGCACAAGATTTTGAAAAAAAACAAAAATATGATTTGCTGAAATACAGTGCTGGTGGTTTAAGAGATTTTTCAAGAATTGCTGCATCAAACGAAATCATGTGGAGAGACATTTTTTTTGATAATAGAACCAATATATCAAAAGCAATCAATTTATTTATCAAAAACTTAAAATCTTTTAAAAGAGATATTTCATTGAAAAATAATAAGTCTATTCTTAAAAAATTGACCCAGACAAAAAAAGTTAGGTCAAAAATCATCCAACTTAAACAAGATATAAATAAGCCAGATTTTGGAAGAGATTAATAAGTCTTTATATTACTTATTTTTTTTACAATTAATTTTGCTGTTTTTCTTATGTGCTGGATCGTTTCATTTGTTGGCATAATTAATACTTTTTTTCTAGGTCCATATGCATGAATAAATTTAATTTGATTTAAACATGCCCCAACATGACCTTTCCAGAAAATAATGTCACCTTTTGTAAATTTTTTCTTAATTTTTTTTTTACAATATTTTATTTGATCTTTTGTATCCCTAGGGAAAAAAACCCCATTATAAAAAAAATAAACTTGGATAAGTGATGAACAATCTATACCATCCGAAGTCTTTCCACCCCAAAGATATTTTGAGTTTAAAAATAATCTAAAAATTTTATTTGAGTTATTTTCAAAAAATTTTATTTTTTTTAGATGTTTTTTTTTAATCCATTTGTTTTTTTCAAATTCTATAAAATTTTTATTTTCTTCTATTTTTTTTATTCTACTTGCAAAAAATAAAAACCTATTTGTTTTAATTAATTTTTTATTTCTTTTGGTAAAAATTTCTGTTTTTTTTGATGAAACTTTAAATGTTGGAACAAATTCTTTTATTAAAAATTTTTTTTTTCGAATATAACCAGTATATTTATCATAATTAGTTTTAATTTTTAACCAATGTCCTTTATTTTCTAAAATTTTAAATTTTTCTCCATATAACATTTGTGATGAAAGTTTGGAATATTGTTTTGGTTTTTCGTAAATATTTATTAAAGGAAAATTGTTTATCATTTAGTTTCTAATTGGTGCAACTCTTCCTATCCAGATTATTAAATAAAGAACTGGTAATCCCAGAAGTGCTGTTAGTGAAAAAAAATAAGCATAACCCATTACATCAACCCAGCTTCCAGCGTAACCTGCAATAAGTTTTGGCAAGAAGAGCATTATAGAACTAAATAATGCATACTGAGTAGCAGTAAATTTTATAGAGGTAAGCCCTGACAAATAAATAACGAAAGCTGCTCCAGCAAAGCCACTTGAAATATTATCTGCTGTAATAACTGCAATTAAAAAATTTATGCTTATTGGCGAAATAGCTAACCATGCAAATAATAAGTTACTAAGTGCAGCTACAAGTGCACCAAAAAATAATGCTTTCATTGTTCCAAATTTGTAAGAACAATAACCACCGATAAATCCACCAAATATTGTTGCAAATACACCAAAAAATTTTGAAAACGTTGCAATCTCTGAAATTTTATAACCTTTTTCTAAATAAAAAATATTAGCCATTACTCCCATAACAACATCAGCTATTCGATACAATGAAATTAAAAATAAAATTAGAAAAGCAAATTTACCATATCTTGTTATGAAATCTAGTATGGGTCTAAGATAACTTTTAGAAATTTTTTTATTTGAGGTAAATTTGATAAAGATTAAAAATTTGATAATAAAAAACGCAAAGATAAAGCAAATAATTAATCTTACTGTTGAGAAAATAAATGTTAAAAAAATATCTTTTTTATCGTAGGGATTCTCAATAATTGAATAAAGAAATATAAATCCGATTACAGAGAAAAATACAGATAATAAAAATTTAAAGTGGTTGTCTTTTTTAAAGTTTTTTTTAATTTTTGGCTCTTGAGAGGATAAAGTAGTAAAAATTCCGACAAACATGAAAATTGACATTATAAGATAGACTTTTTTCCATACAACTTGATTGTAAATTTCAGTACCAAAAAAAGCTGCCAACCACAGGCTACCTGCACCTGCTACAAGCATAGCTATTCTATAACCAGCAATATACATTGAAGACATTGGACCTTGAAGTGATTGAGGTGCGGACTCTATCCTGAATGCATCAATTAAAATATCTTGAGTAGCACTAAAAAAAGCTAAAAAGGTAATAAATAAAGCAGTGAAAAATAAATCATTTTGTGGATCGGTAAATGCAGTTAATATAAGTGAGATTAAGACTAATATTTGTGATACTAAAAGCCAACTTTTCCTGTGACCAAATTTTTTCAAAATTGGTAATTTATAATTGTCTACTAGAGGAGACCATAAATATTTGAAAGCATAGGCAAAACCAGCCCAACTAAATAAAGTTACAGTGCTTCTACTTATACCAGCTTGCACCAACCACACGGACAAAGTAGAGAAAACTAATAAAATAGGAAGTCCAGATGAAAAACCTAAACAAATCATTTTTAATGGTTTTTCTCTAAAAAAAATATTTATATCCCTCATAATACTAATTTCGCCAAAAAGAAGGTAAAAACAAAACCAATATAGCAAATAATTCTAATCTTCCCAGTATCATACCAAGTGTTAATATCCATTTTGAAATATCTGGTAATGAAGAGAAATTTCCATTTGGACCAATAACTGAGCCTAGACCAGGTCCCACATTCGAAATAGAGGTAGCAGCTCCAGATATTGAAGTGATAAAATCAAGACCGGTTAATGATAACAATGCTGTTATAATAAAAAAAATTATAAGATACATGTATATAAAAGAAATTATTGATGACACGAATTTGTTATCAATCGGATTTTTATCATATTTTAGAACAAAAATACCTTTTGGATAAATAATTTTTTTTAATTGATTCCCAACAAATGACCAAAGAATTTGAATTCTAAATATTTTTACTCCACAAGTTGTCGAACCAGCACATCCTCCTATAAACATTAATCCTAAAAATAAAAGTAGTGGGAAACCACCCCAATTATCAAATTGTGCATTAACATAACCTGTGCCAGTTAAAATAGAAATTACGTTAAAAAAAATAGATCTAATATCAAGATTTGACGAGTTATTTAAGATTAGGTAAACCATTAATAAGATAGTACTAAGAGCTATAGTTTTTATGAAAGTTTTGATTTGAATATCTGAAAAAAATATTCCTCTATTTCCACTTAAAAATTTAATATAAGCGATAAAAGGTAAACTACCTAGAATAATGAAAATCATTGCTGAAATTTCTATATAAACACTATCGAAAAAACCAATTGACTCATTGTAGTTTGAAAATCCTCCAGTTGCTATTGTAGTCATTGAGTGAGTCATACTATCAAAAACATTCATACCAAGAATTTTATAGGAGATTGCACATAAAGCAGTGAGCCCAAAATAGATATAAATTAGTCTAATAGCTATTTCTTTTGATTTAGGTAAAATTTTTTCAGAGGAATCATTATTTGATATCTTAAATAACTGCATCCCTCCTACATTCATTATTGGCATTAAGGTTATGGCCATTACGATAATACCAATTCCTCCTAGCCATTGAAGAATAGCCCTCCAAAAGAGAATACCTTTTGGCATATTTTCCAAGTTTGGTATAATGGTCGATCCGGTAGTAGTAATACCTGACATACTCTCAAAAAAAGCATTAGTTATTGAAAATTCAATATTGGAAAAAATAAATGGTAGAGACCCAAAGATTGCAATGCTTAACCAAGACAAAGATGTCAACAAAAATGCTTGTTGTAAATTTAATTTTTTATCGTGATCCAAATTTGATAAAAAAAACAGTATGCCAAAGATAGTAGTAACAAGAGCTGCTCCAAAAAAAGAGGAGTCTAGTTCACTATAGAAAAATTGTATAATTATTGGAAGAAGCATAAAGATTCCAAGAATTATTTGAAGAATTCCAAGAGTAAAAAAAACTGTTTTATAATTAGACATTTTGAAAGGACATTATTTTATGGTAAATAAATTTCAACTCTATAAGAATTGTTTAAATCGTTAATATAAGATTTTTTTGAGTAATTCATGATTAAAAAAGAAAATTTAGATAAAACAGCTGCATGGCCTTTTGTAGAGGCAAAGAAAATGCTTCGTGAAAGAAAATCATATATAGAGAAAAAAGGAAAAATCACTCTTCAAACTGGGTATGGTCCAAGCGGACTTCCTCATATTGGTACATTTGGAGAGGTTGCCAGAACATCAATGATGGTAAATGCCTTAAGTCATTTAACTGATCTTCCAACAGAAATAATAACTTTCTCAGATGATATGGATGGGTTAAGAAAAGTTCCAGAAAATATCCCACAAAAAGAATTATTGGAAAAGAATTTACACAAACCGCTTACAAAAGTCCCAGATCCTTTTGGTAAATTTAGTAGTTTTGGAGAACATAATAATGAAATGCTTAAAAATTTTTTAAATAATTTTAATTTTAATTATAGTTTTAAAAGTTCTACATTACTTTATAAATCAGGTTTTTTTAATTCTACCCTTCAAATTATTTTGAAAAATTATGATGGAATAATGAATATTATACTTCCAACTTTAGGCAAAGAGCGTCAAAAAACTTATTGTCCATTTTTACCTATATGTCCTCAGACAGGGCATGTTTTAGAAATTCCCTTGAAAGAAATAGATAAGGAAAAATCGAAAATTATTTTTGATAATAATGGACAAGATCTGGAAATAAGCATTTTGGATGGAAATTGTAAACTACAATGGAAAGTTGATTGGGCTATGAGATGGTATGCATTAGATATTGATTTTGAAATGTACGGCAAAGATCTTATAGAAAGCGCAATTTTATCCAATAAGATAATTAAATTAATTGGAAAAACAAATCCATCAGGTTTTGCATACGAATTATTTTTAGATGAAAAAGGGGAAAAAATTTCAAAATCTAAAGGAAATGGTATCACAATTGATCAATGGTTAGAATATGCATCACCAGAAAGTTTATCTTTATATATGTATCAAAATCCAAAAAGAGCTAAAAAACTTTATAAAGAAATTGTTCCAAAAGCTGTTGATGAATATTTAGATTTTATAGAAAAAGCAAAGTCTCAAGATGACTTACAATTACTTATGAATCCTGTTTGGCATGTTCATAATAGTAAGGTACCTAAAGAAAATACGATTATGTCATTTTCGATGTTACTAAATCTCGTTGAGACGAGTAACGCAGATAATAAAGAACTCTTATGGAAATTTGTAAAGAGATATAAAACTAATATTTCGGAGAAAGATTATCCTATATTTGATAGATTGGTTGGGTATGCTATTAAATATTTTAATGATGTTATTAAATCCCAAAAGAAATACAAGAAACCCAACGATAAAGAAAAAAAAGCATTAGAAGCTCTAATAAAAACTTTGGATAAGTGTAATGACAAAATGTCACCTGAGGATATCCAAACTTTAATTTATTCGACTGGAAAAGAAAATGGTTATTCAGAAAAACTAAGAGATTGGTTTAAATTAATTTATGAAGTTGTATTTGGTGATGAAAACGGCCCTCGAATGGGTTTTTTTATAAGTTTTTTTGGTGTTAAAGAAACAAAAGATCTTATATTAAATAAAATTAAATAATGTTTTCAAATTTAAGATCTTTAATTTTCAAGTTTGATCCAGAGACAGCTCACAACTTAGCAATTAAGTCTCTAAAATTTAATTTTGTTCCTAATATTTTAGATACTGATAGAAATAATCCATTATTTAAATCAAAACTATTTAATAAAAATTTAGAAAATCCAATAGGTATGGCGGCAGGTTTTGATAAAAATGCTGAAGTATATAATTCATTATTTAGGTTGGGTTTTGGCTTTGTTGAGGTTGGAACTATTACTCCCTTAAAACAATATGGAAATCCTAAACCAAGAGTATTTAGACTGGTAGAGGATGAGGCATTAATAAATAGACTTGGTTTCAATAACCTGGGTGCTCAAAATATTGCAAATAGAATGAAATCTAACAAACAAATAGGTTTACTTGGAGTTAACATTGGGCCTAACAAGGACTCTGAAAATAGACTTAAAGATTATTTAGATTGTTTAAAAACATTCCATCAGATTGCAGATTATATCACAATCAATATTTCATCTCCTAATACAGAGGACCTAAGAAAATTTCATGAACAAACAAAGTTAGATGAACTTTTACAAGCTATTAGTAAAGAGAAAAAAAATTTGAATTCAAAAGTGCCAATAGCAGTTAAAGTTTCACCAGATATCGATAACCAAGAAATTAATAAAATCGCAGAAGTTCTTTTGAGTAATGAAATTGAGGCTATTATCATTTCAAACACATCTGACTCATCTCGAGATAGTTTAAGCAACATTCAAAAACACCAAAAAGGGGGTTTATCTGGTAAACCTATTGAAAAAAAATCTTCACAATTAATTAATAAATTTTATAAAATATTAAATGGAAGAATAAAAATCATTGGTGTTGGAGGAGTAGACTCTGGAAGAAGCACGTATGAAAAACTATTAGCGGGTGCAAGTTATGTTCAGCTTTATACTGGAATGGTCTTTAAAGGACCAAATATAGTTAATATGATAAAAAAAGAACTTAAAGAATTGCTTATTAAAGATGGTGTTAGTAACTTTACAGAAATAATTGGTAAAAAATAGTAATTACAATCTTATAACCTTGACGAGATCATAATCACACTCTATATAGTCGATATTATTATGGCAAAGAAATGTGAATTAACCGGAAAAAATCCAATGAAAGGTCATAATGTAAGTCACGCTAATAATAAGACAAAAAGAAGATTTTTACCTAATTTAAAAAAAGTTAAGTTTACAAGCGAACTTCTTAATAGAAGCTTAAAATTAACAGTAAGCAATGCTGGTGTTAGATCTGTTGATAAAAAAGGTAGTTTTGATGAATTTTTGAAATCAGTCAAAAATAAAAATTTATCACCAAGATTAAAAAAACTCAAAAAAAATATATTGATTAAATCTCCTTTCCAAAAAAAAATAGTACAATCTAAAAGCGTTTAATGAATAAATTATTTCTATTGCTCTCATTAATAATGGGAGCTGTTGTTTTGACTTCTAATTATTTAGTTCAGTTTCCTATAAAATATCATGGTTTAGAGGAGATATTAACTTATGGGGCATTTAGTTATCCAATAGCTTTTTTAATTACTGATTTAGCTAATAGATCTTATGGAAAAAAAATTGCAAAAAAAATAGTTTATATTGGTTTCATAATTGGTATCTGTTTTACTCTTCTATTTTCAACTAACTTTGCTGATTTGATATCTGTTAGAATAGCCATCGGGTCTGGAACTGCTTTCTTAACAGCACAATTAATAGACGTTCAGATTTTTGATAAACTACGAAAAAAAGATTGGTTTATCGCACCACTCACTTCATCTATTATTGGATCAACAGTTGATACCTTTTTGTTTTTTTCAATTTCCTTTTATGCAACAGAGGTGCCTTGGATTACTCTTTCATTAGGTGATTTAGCTGTTAAAATTTTAGTAGCACTCATAATGCTAATTCCATTTAGACTTCTTTTAAAAACTCTTAAACCAGTTTAAATTTAATAAAGATACTTATAAGATATTATTTTATAAGCTAATTTTGCAACAAGAAAATTATAAGAGTTAAAACCCTTTATAGGAGCGAGTTCGTTAATATCTGCCCCAACTATATTAGAGTTTTTTGCAGCAATTTTTAAAATATTTAAAGTTTCATCCCAAAGTAATCCACCAGGTTCTGGAGTTCCTGTTGCGGGCATAATACTTGAGTCTAAACTATCTACATCAAAAGTCAGATATATAATTTTATTTTTAATAAGTTTTTTAAATTTATTTAAGTTCCATAATGCCTTATCTTTTGCCCAGAAAATATTAATTCTTGACTTATTTTTTTTCAAAAAAGATATTTCACTTTGAGAAATATTCCTGATTCCAAATGAGATTAAAGACACATTTTTATAATCCAAACATCTTCTTATAGCAGAAGCATGAGAAAATTTTTCACCATTATAACTATTTCTTAAATCTGCATGTGCATCAAAATGTAAAAGACAAATTTTTTTATATTTTTTTACAAAAGGATCTATGCATCCAGGTGTAATAGAATGTTCTCCTCCAAAAGTCATTGGAAAAAGTTTTTTATCTAATATTACTTTATTTATATTTGACATTTTTTTAAGAGCTTTTGTAATATCTTTATCTATTTTGAAAGGTTTAAGGGTCTTAATTCCTATTTTTTTATAAGGCTCACAATTAAATTCTTCATCGTACAATTCTACTTGATGAGAAGCTTTAATTATTTCCTTTGGTCCATTTTTAGTGCCCTTACCATAACTTACAGTTTTTTCTAGACCGAAAGGAACTATAATGACTTTTTCTTTAAAATTAAATTTATTATCAACACCTAAAAACCCTTTTTTGTCTGATAAATATTCCAATTTTTTATCCAAAGATTTTAGAGAAGTTTTTTCTATTTCTATTTTTCCACTCACCTTTGTGATACGCATCACTACAAATTAAGGGTAGTACACTTGTAGCTTCAGCAAAAACCATCTGCTCTTTAGTGACATCCACCTTACCCCAAGAGCTTGCTTCTTTTAAGGTTGAACTACTACAAGCTCCATCTCTAGTATCTGCCACAGTTATTTGTATCGCATATTTGTGCATATCAACATCTTTGCCCAAAAGCTCTGCACATATTACTGTGTCTTGGATGAAATTCTTTGGCACACCCCCACCTATCATTAAAAGACCAGAACCTTTAGATTGAATTTTTATTTCCGTAAGCTCTCTGAATTCTTTAATTGAATCGA
>CACGSR010000008.1:0-33490 GCA_902575785.1 uncultured Pelagibacteraceae bacterium | reverse complement strand
TAGCTCTTTTTTAATTTTTTCATTATTATTTAGTATTTTAGAATTTTTAAGAGGATCAATTTTAACAGGTTTTCCATGGAATTTAATTGCATATAGTTTTTTAGAACAAATTAGAATTTTAAGCATAATTTCACTTATTGGAACTTATGGATTTAATTTGTTGTGCATATCTTTATTTACTAGTCCAGCATTGATTATATTAAGAGACTCAAAAAAAGATTTAATTGCTTGTTTTATTTTTTTAATTAGTTTTATAATTTTCTACATTCATGGATTTTACTATGAAAAAAAATTTATTTCTTTAGAAAAAAAATTTTTTGACTTTAAGATAAGATCAATAGGTTCAAATATTAGTTTAGATAGATTTTATATGAACGTGGATCCACGCTCAATATTAGAGGAGTTAATTAAAATAAGTAATCCTGTTTCTGAAGAAAAAACGATTTTTGTTTGGCCTGAGGGAATTTTACCCACTTTTTCTCAAGATCAAATTAGTGATCTTGGCAAAATTATTGAAGAGAACTTTAGTCGAAATCATTTGCTTATAATAGGGTCAAACACTGAAATTACAGATAAAGGATCTAAGAAATTTTTCAATTCACTATCTGTCTATGATAACAAATTAAATCTTTTGTCCTCTTATAATAAAATAAAACTTGTACCTTTTGGAGAATTTTTACCTTTTGAAAAAGTGTTTAAAAGATTAGGTTTAAAATCATTAACAAATAATTATCAATCTTTTTCAAAAGGAAAAGAAAGAAAAATTATTAATATTGAGAAAAAAAATTTTTCGTTAAAAATCTTACCTCTTATTTGTTATGAAATAATATATTCTGGTAACTTATTTGATAAAGCTGATTTTGATTTTATTGTTAACATTTCAGAGGATGGTTGGTTTGGTAAATCGATTGGTCCAAGACAACATTTTTCCCATAGTATATTAAGAGCGATTGAGAGTGGAAAATATGTAATTAGATCATCTAATAATGGGATTGCATCAATAATTAACCCACTTGGAG
Source organism: uncultured Pelagibacteraceae bacterium (assembly GCA_902575785.1). Taxonomy (GTDB): domain Bacteria; phylum Pseudomonadota; class Alphaproteobacteria; order Pelagibacterales; family Pelagibacteraceae; genus Pelagibacter. Next base: position 32,471 of record CACGSR010000008.1, on the reverse strand, counting down.
TTGTTGAACAAATTATAGATTTTGGTCAATCTGGTTATTTAGACCTCAATAAAATCAATAAAATACAACCAACGATATTTTCTAAGTTTAAAAATAAAATTTTTGGATTACTAATTTTATTGTATATTTTATTAATTTTTTCATTTAATAAAATTGAAAATGAGTAATCTGAAAAATTATCTTTTCACAAGCGAGTCTGTTTCTGAAGGTCATCCTGATAAAGTTTCAGATAGAATTTCAGATATGGTCGTTGATACTTATCTTTCAAAAGATCCTTTTTCAAGAGTTGCATGTGAAACACTTACAACTACAAACAAAGTTGTTTTAGCTGGTGAGGTTAGAGGTCCAAAAATTGATGATAACGAATTGATAGAAAAAGTTAGACATTGTATTAAGGATATTGGTTATGATCAGGAAGGATTTACTTGGAAAGAAGCAACTAAAATAGAGAGTCACTTACATTCTCAATCAGTGGATATAGCATTAGGAGTAGATTCGTCTGGAAATAAAGATGAGGGAGCAGGAGACCAAGGAATCATGTTTGGATATGCATGTAATGAAACTAAGGAACTGATGCCTGCACCAATTCATTATTCTCATAAAATTCTAAGATTAATGGCAGAAGATAGAAAATTAGGTAAATTAAAAGATATTGAGCCAGATTCAAAAAGTCAGGTAACATTTGAGTATATAGACGGAAAGCCCACCAAAATTAAATCTGTAGTTATATCATCTCAACATTCTCCCAATGTTAATCAGTCCCAAGTCAGAGAATTGCTAAGACCTTATATCCTAAAAGCTGTTCCAGAAAGTTTTCTTGAAAGTTTTAATGAGGATGAGTTTTATGTAAATCCCACTGGAAATTTTGTTGTTGGTGGGCCTGATGGGGATTGCGGATTAACAGGAAGAAAAATAATTGTTGATACCTACGGTGGTGCAGCTCCTCATGGTGGTGGTGCATTTTCAGGAAAAGACCCAACAAAAGTTGATAGATCAGCTGCTTATGCAGCAAGATATATTGCAAAAAATGTTGTTGCATCTAGGATAACAGACAAATGTTTAATACAACTATCTTATGCAATTGGTATATCTAAACCACTGTCGATTTATGTTGATTTGTTTGATAGTGATTTTGAGAAGAATAAATTTGTTGTAGAAAAAATAAAAAGTAATTTTGATTTAAGCCCAAGGGGTATTAGAGAAATGTTAAATTTAAATAACCCAATTTACGAAAAAACAGCTGCCTATGGCCATTTTGGCAGAAACCCTGAAGATGATGGCTCGTTTTCATGGGAAAAAACCGATAAAATGAGCTATTTTTCCAAATAGTTTATGTTGAATTAAAAGAAAACTTTATTATATTCCAATAAAATTGTCGAATTTACATAATGGGCTTTTGCCCATTTTTTTTTGGAGCAAACAAAACGATGCTTAATAAAAGAGCAGATAAATTAGAATTATTAAGAATTGCTGAAGCTGTAGCTTTAGAAAAATCTATAGATAAAGAATTAATTATTACATCGATGGAAACTGGCATTGCTAAAGCAGCAAAATCTAAATTTGGTCAAGATAATGAGATTAAAGTCTTAATAAATAGAGAGAATGGTGATATAGAAATATTTAGAAAACTTGTAATCTCAGAAAATCCTGAGAATTCTAACATCGAGATAAAGTTAGAAGATGCAATCAATCTTAATCAAACTAATAAAGATAAAAAGATTGGAGATGAAATATTGCAACCATTACCTTCATTTGATTTCGGCAGAATAGCTGCACAGACAGCTAAACAAGTGATTAATACAAATGTAAGAGAAGCAGAAAGAGAAAAACAGTACAGTGATTTTATAGATAAAAAAGATACGATTTTAAGCGGTATTGTAAAAAGATTAGAATTCGGAAACGTAATAGTAGATCTTGGTAGAACTGAAGCAATAATTCAGAAAAATGAGTTGATTCCCAGAGAAAATATAAAGCCTGGAGATAGAATAAAAGCTTATTGTCAGGATGTAAGGAGAGAGTCAAGAGGACAACAGATTTTTTTATCGAGAGCTCATAATAAATTTATGGAAAAACTTTTTGTTCAAGAAGTTCCGGAAATCTATGATGGATTAATTGAGATCAAATCTTCTTCACGAGATCCTGGGAGCAGAGCAAAGATTTGTGTTAAAGCAGTTGATACTTCTCTTGATCCTGTTGGTGCATGTGTAGGTATGAGAGGATCCCGTGTTCAAGCTGTTGTGAATGAGTTACAAGGTGAAAAAATTGATATTGTAAATTGGTCTGAAGATCCTGCTGTTCTTGTTTCAAATGCATTGTCACCAGCAGAAGTGCAAAGAGTAAATGTTGATAACGAAAGAAAAAAACTTGATGTAATTCTAACTGAAGAAAATTTAAGTAAAGCTATAGGTAGAAGAGGTCAAAATGTCAGGCTCGCTACTAAATTATTAAATTTTGAAATTAATATAATGACTGATCAAGAAGACTCTGAGAGAAGACAATTAGATTTTAAAGAAAAGACAGATAATTTTGTAAATAATTTAGAACTCGACGAAACTCTTGGCCAGCTTTTGGTTGCAGAAGGATTTTCAACAATTGATGATATTAAAGATAGTACTAGTGAGAGTTTAACCAAGATAGAAGGTATAGAACAAGACACTGCAAAGGCTTTAATTGAAAGAGCAAAAGAATTTTATGAAAAGGATCAAGAAGATATATCTCAAAGAATTAAAGATTTGGGTTTGGCAGATGATTTAATAAATCTTAAAGGATTGACACCTGGTATGTTGGTCACCCTCGGGGAACAAAAAATATTAAGTCTGCAAGATTTTTCGGATTTAGCTTCTGATGAGTTAACTGGAGGTTTTGATGTAGTTAAAGGTGAAAGAGTTAAAATTAAAGGATATCTTGAAGATTTTGCATTATCTAAAAATGAGGCTGATGAATTGATAATGGCAGCAAGAAAAATAATTTATAAAGATTGAGAGATGGTAAATGGAGAAAAAAAAAACAAAACTTACAATTTCTGGAAATCCAAAAAAGTCATTTAAAAATTTCGGTACAGCCAAAAGTCAAACAAAAAAAACAGTAATCATTGAGAAACAGATAAATAAGTCAATTAATAAAAGTAATTTCAGTAAACCTTTTGGATCAAAATCATCTTCAAATTTTAAGAGAGGAATAAATTTTAAATCTAATTTAACACCTAAAATTTCTACAGTTACAAGTGATTTTGAAAGACGTAAGTTGGCAGAACAAAGAGCGACTAAAAGATTAAAGGATGATAAGGAGATAAAAGACAAAAAATCAAAACTTGGATCAAAAAAAAGAGAACTTAAACTCACTGTTTCTAGGGCACTTAGTGATGAAATAGAGACAAGGGAAAGAAGTCTCGCCTCTGTTAAAAGAGCGAGACAAAAAGAGTTGAAGAATTCTGTTAAGGAAGAAAACAAAGAAAATCTAAAAGCTATAAAAAGAAATATTAATATTCCAGAGGCAATTACTATACGAGAACTTGCAAATCGTATGGCCGAACAATCAAGTAATGTAATCAAATTTTTATTTGATATGGGTGTTACAGTGACTATCAATCAAACATTAGCTGCAGACACAGCTGAATATTTAGTTAAAGAATTTGGACACAATCCAATAAGAGAGGAAAAAGCTGAAGAAATAATTAAAAAGATTAAAGAATCAAGATCTGAAAATTTAAAAAATAGACCACCAATAGTGACGGTTATGGGACATGTTGATCATGGAAAAACCTCAGTTCTAGATGTTTTAAGAAGCGCAAATGTTGTGTCTGGTGAATTTGGTGGAATCACACAACATATTGGAGCTTATCAAATTCAAAATAAATCTAATAAAATTACATTTATAGACACCCCTGGCCATGCTGCTTTTACAGAAATGAGAGCAAGAGGTTCAAAATTAACTGATATTGTAGTTTTGGTTGTTGCTGCTGACGACGGAGTTAAGCCACAGACAATAGAGTCTATTAAGCATGCTAAAGCAGCGAAAGTTCCAATTATAGTAGCTATAAATAAATGCGATTTACCAGAAGCTGATCCACAAAAAATAAAGAATCAATTATTAGAACACGAGCTAATCGCTGAAGAATTATCAGGAGATACTTTGATGGTTGAAATTTCAGCAAAAACTAAACTAAACTTAGATAAGTTAATTGAAGCAATAATATTACAAGCTGAGATTTTAGATTTGAAAACAGATTTTGAGTCAAAAGCCACAGGAACTGTTTTAGAGTCAAAAATTGATGTTGGAAGAGGTCCTGTAGCATCGATAATTGTAACTTCTGGCACTTTAAAAAAAGGAGATTTTTTTGTCAGTGGTTTAAGATGGGGTAAAATTAGAGCAATTATAAATGATAAAGGAGAAAATATAGATCAAGCTTCGCCTTCAACGCCAATAGAAATTCTAGGGATTAATGGTGCTGCGAAATCTGGAGATGATTTTATTGTTTTTGATAATGAAAAAGAAGTAAAGAATTTGAGCGAAAATAGAGCACAGGAAAATAAAGAAAATAAAAATCCTTTGACATTCGCAACTCAAGAGTCAGCCTTTTCAGATAAATCTGTAGAGGAACTAAACTTGATATTAAAATCTGATGTCCATGGTTCATCTGAAGCTATAAAGAATGCTATTAGTCAGATTAAACATTTAGAAGTGAAACCAAAAATAATTTTAGCTGATATTGGAATGGTTACAGAAACTGATGTCACTTTAGCAAAAGCATCTAATGCAGTTTTAATTGCTTTCAATGTTAAACCAAGCAAAGAGGCAAAAAAGCTTGCTGAAAATGAAAAAATTAAAATTTCCTCATTTAATATTATTTATGAGGTTCTTGATTTTATAAAACAGAGGATGTCAGGTTTATTAACACCTGATCTTAAAGAAACTATTACAGGAACTGCTCAAATATTAGAAATATTTAAAGTTTCTGGAGCAGGAAAAGTTGCTGGATCAAAAGTTATAGAGGGGGAGATCACAAGCGTATCAGAGGTAAGAATTATAAGGGATGGTGCTATTATTTATACTGGCAAAGTTGGAACTCTCTTTAGGGAAAAAAACCAAGTAAAACAGGTAAGTAATGGCCAAGAATGCGGTATAACAATTAAAGATTATATTGATTTCCAAAAAAACGATACAATAGAGGCTTTTAGTGTTACATCTACTGCGAGGTCAATTTAATGGCTGACAGAATAGGAAAACCAGTGTCGCAAAGACAGTTAAGAGTTGGAGAAATGATTAAACAGTCTTTAAGCATGATTTTTATAAGAAATGAGGCTAAGGTGCCAAATTTAGAAACTAATACGATAACAGTAACAGAAGTTAGAATGAGTCAAGATTTGAAGATTGCTAAAGCTTATGTGCTTCCATTAGGTGGAAAAAATGCAGAGGAAATAGTTCACGTTTTAAAAGAGTACTCTTTCTTAATTAGAAAAATTTTGTCAAAAAAAGTGGATATGAAATTTTTGCCCAAGATTCTTTTTAAAAAAGATGAGTCATTTGAATACGCTGAAAAAATTGAAAATTTAATTAAACAAACAAATAAATAGGAAAAATAAGGTATGAATAAAAAAGCTCAAGAATTAGCAGCACATGATAAAGATACTGGATCTTCAGAAATCCAGATTGCATTGTTGACTGATAAAATTGAAACTCTCTCAAACCATATTAAGAAGTTTAAAAAAGATAAACATTCTTCAGTTGGGTTACTTAGAGCGGTAAATAGAAGAAAAAAATTGTTAGAATACTTAAAAAAGAATAAAATAGATTCTTACAAAAATGTCCTGTCGAAATTGAATTTAAGAAAGTAAAAATCAAGATAGATAGAACGTAATGGAACGAAGTGAAGCGAACGAAACGAAATGGAAATGAAATGTTTAAGATATATAAAAAGGAAATTGAAGTAGCAGGAAAAAAACTAAGTTTAGAGACAGGAAAAATAGCAAGACAAGCAGATGGAGCAATAGTAGCGAGATGTGGTGAAACAGTTGTTTTGGCAACTGTGGTAGGAGCTAAGAAGGTAAATCCAGATATGGATTACTTCCCACTTTCTGTCAATTACCAAGAAAAGTATTATGCAGCTGGAAAAATTCCAGGTGGATATTTCAAAAGAGAGGCAAGGCCAACTGAAAGTGAAACGTTAATTTCAAGATTAATTGACAGGCCTATTAGACCATTATTTCCTGATGAATTTAAAAATGAGGTTCAGTTGTTACCAACTGTAATTTCTTATGATAAAGAAAATGAAGCTGATATTTTATCTATTACAGCATCTTCAGCAGCATTAGCAATTTCAGGCATGCCATTTATGGGGCCAGTAGGAGCTTCTAGAGTTGGATATATTGATGGCAAGTATGTTTTAAATCCATCAAAGACTGACTTGGAAAAATCAAAATTAGATTTAGTCGTAGCAGGTACAAAAGATGCTGTGCTAATGGTTGAATCTGAAGCAAGTGGTTTGACTGAGGAGGAAATGTTAAATGCAGTTAAATTTGGTCATGAAGGCTTTGTTCCAGTGATTGAGATGATTGAGGAACTCTCAAAAGAATGCAGAAAAACTGAATGGACTGTTGAAAAGAAAGACCTATCTGAAGTAAAGAAAAAACTTGAAGAAACTTTTACAGAAGATCTTAAAAAAGCATTTGCTACTAGGGACAAACAAGACAGGTCGAATCAAATTTCAGAAATTACTGATAAAGCTAAAAAGCTTTATGAGGAAGATGAAAGTTATACTGATCTTGATGTTAACTCTGAACTAAAAAATCTTGAAAAAACAATTGTAAGGACTGATATTTTAAAAAATAAAAATAGAATTGATGGAAGGGGTTTATCTGATGTTAGACCTATTTCTTGTGAGGTTGGAATTTTACCAAGAACACATGGTTCAGCTTTGTTTACTAGGGGAGAAACGCAAGCAATAGTAACAGCAACTTTAGGAACTTCTGATGATGAGCAGAGAATCGAAAGCTTAGATGGGTTACAAAGAGAAAGATTTATGCTTCACTATAACTTTCCACCGTTCTCAGTTGGTGAAACAGGTAGAATAGGAACTGGTAGAAGAGAGATAGGTCATGGTAAATTAGCTTGGAGAGCTATTCACTCTTCATTACCATCAAGTGAGTCATTTCCTTACACATTTAGAGTTGTCTCAGAAATTACAGAATCTAACGGCTCCTCATCAATGGCTACAGTTTGTGGAACATCACTTGCATTAATGGACGCAGGTGTTCCAATAAAAGAACCAGTTGCTGGTATTGCGATGGGATTAATTAAAGAGGGTGATGAGTTTAGTGTTTTATCGGATATTTTAGGCGATGAAGATCATCTTGGGGATATGGATTTTAAAGTAGCTGGAACTAAAGATGGAATTACTTCGCTTCAAATGGATATCAAAATCACGGGTATTACATTTGAGATTATGGAACAGGCATTAAATCAAGCTAAAGATGGAAGAATTCATATTTTAGGTGAAATGAATAAAGCATTATCAGCTTCAAGATCAGATGTTGGAAAACATACTCCGAAGATGGAAAAAATCTCTGTTGATAAAAAAGACATTGCTGCTGTGATCGGAAAAGGTGGAGCAACAATAAGAGAGATCGTAGAAAAATCAGGTGCAAAAGTTGATGTTAACGATGAAGGTATAGTGACAGTTGCTGCGCCAGATGAAGAGGCTAGAAATATTGCTATGCAAATGATTAAAGACATCACTGCTAAAGCTGAATTGAATAAAATTTATTCAGGCAAAGTAATGAAAATTATGGAATTTGGTGCGTTTGTAAATTTCTTAGGCAAACAAGATGGACTTGTCCATATTTCTGAATTAGCGGATAAAAGAGTAGCAAAAGTTACAGATGTTGTAAAAGAAGGCGATGAAGTGAAAGTAAAAGTAATTGGCTTTGATAGAGGTAAAGTAAAGCTTTCAATGAAACAAGCCGCTAAATAAAAATTAAAACCCACCTCGCCAATTATTTTTATCATCAAATTGGTCTTCCTCTTTTTTAGAGGTGGGTCTGAATAAATAATACACCACAAATATTAAACAAATTAAGAAAATAAAAATTTCCATATTTAAAAATTAACTAATATTTTTGGGATCTGGCATACCGACCTTATTATACCCAGCATCTACGTAGTGGATTTCACCTGTTACACCATTTGCAAGGTCACTAAGTAAGTATAATGCCGAATTACCAACATCATGGATATCCACATTTCTTTTAAGAAAAGAGTGATCCTCATTCCATTTGTATAAAAATTTTGCATCTCCAATTGCTGATGCAGCTAATGTTTTAATTGGGCCAGCACTAATTGCGTTCACTCTTATATTTTTTTTACCCAAATCTCTTGCGAGGTACTTTACACTCGCCTCAAGTGCAGATTTACAAACACCCATTACATTATAATTTGGTATAGCTTTAGTGGACTCATAAGTTAATGTTAACATACTCCCATTACTTTTCATAACTTTTGAAGCCTCTCTAGCAACCTCAGTAAATGAAAAGCATGAGATCAACATACTTCTTAAAAAGTTTTCTCTTGTAGTATTTAGATATTCCCCAGATAATTCTGATTTATCTGAAAACGCAACAGCATGCACTACAAAATCAATTTCACCCCAATTAGATTTGATATTTTCAAATAATTTTTCTATTTCCTCTTTTTTTTCGACATCACAACTAAATGTTATTTTTGAATTCAATTTTTCTGCTAAAGGTATTACTCTTTTCTTTAATGCATCTCCTAAATAGGTAAATGCAAGCTCTGCTCCAGCTTCAGCTAGTTTTTGTGAAATACCCCAAGCAATAGATCTCTCATTAGCAACACCCATGATCAATCCTTTTTTGCCCTTCATTAAACTCATAACTAAACCTTTTCAAAAATTAGAGCTGCATTAGTTCCACCAAACCCAAAACTGTTTGACATTACTGTATTTAAAGTTACTCCTGTTTCAGTCTTAGCGACTATCGGGAATTTTTTTGCTTCATCATCCATTTCACTAATATTTGCAGATCCAGCAATAAAATTATTTTTCATCATAATTAAACAATATATTGCTTCATGAACAGATGCTGCTCCTAACGGATGTCCTGAAAGAGATTTAGTTGAACTAATTTTTGGAATTTCTGATCCAAAAGTCTCTTTTACAGCATTTAACTCTGTAATATCTCCAACAGGAGTAGATGTTCCATGTGTGTTTATGTAATCAATTTTATTTTTTGCTGTCGCCATAGCCATTTTCATACATCTAACGGCTCCTTCACCTGAGGGTGCCACCATATCGTACCCATCTGAAGTAGCTCCGTAACCAGTTAATTCTGCATATATTTTTGCACCTCTGGCTTTAGCGTGTTCATATTCCTCAAGAACAAGTACTCCCCCTCCGCCGGCAATAACAAAACCATCTCTTGTTTTATCGTATGCTCTTGATGCTGTTTCTGGAGTATCATTATATTTTGATGATAATGCAGTCATGGCGTCAAACATTGCAGTCATCGCCCAGTGAATTTCTTCACTACCACCTGCAAAAACAATATCTTGTTTGCCCATTTGAATTAATTCCATAGAATTTCCTATACAGTGTCCGCTTGTTGCACATGCTGAACTCATTGTATAGTTAGTTCCCTTTATCTTAAAGGGAACAGCGAGTGTTGCGGAAGCTGTACTTGCCATTGTCCTTGGAACAATAAAAGGTCCCATCAATTTAGGAGTTTTTGCTCTAGTTTTATCAGCAGCCAATATAACATTTTCTATTGAAGGTCCTCCAGAACCCATAACTATACCAGTTTTAAAATTACTTATTTCTTTTTCCTCTAACCCAGAGTCTTTAATTGCTTCTTTCATTGCTATATAGTTGTATGCAGAGCCAGACCCCATAAACCTGATAGTCTTCCGATCTACATGATCTTCAAGTTTTATTTTTGGCTTGCCATGGACATGACTTTTTAGATTATGCTCTTTATATTCCTCAGAATATGAAATTCCTGATTTAGAATTTAATAAAGATTGGTAGACTTCTTCTTGATTATTACCTAAGCAAGATATTATTCCCAATCCAGTAATTACCACTCTTCTCATTATTTAAATAATCCAACTTTTAAATTTTCAGCTGAGTAAATTTTTTTTCCATCAGCTAATACTAATCCGTTAGCTAATCCTACAGTTGTACCCCCAGGTGACATAATTTTTTTCATTTCAATTTCATATTTTACTAATTTAATATTTTGTAGAACCTCCCCAGTAAATTTTACAGTCCCAACACCTAAAGCTCTTCCTTTTCCTGGATTTCCAATCCAACCCAAAAAAAAACCAACCAACTGCCACATAGCATCAAGACCTAAACAACCTGGCATAACAGGATCTTCTTTGAAATGACAGTCAAAGAACCAAAGGTCTTTCTTAATGTCTAGCTCAGCTTCAAGTGAACCTTTATTAAAGCTTCCCTTATTATCATTAATTTCAGTTATTCTGTCAAACATCAACATTGGAGGAAGAGGAAGTTTTGCGTTACCATGGCCAAACAATTTACCATTAGCACAATTAATTAACTCGTTATATGAGTATGAATTTTTTTTCATAAAAATAAGTAATCTTATTTACTTGATTTTAAAATGATATAATATAATTATAATATCAGTTAGAACAATTTTAACTAACAATTATGTGTAAACTGTGAAATACTCAGAAAAATTAAGAAATTCTGGTCTAAGACCAACAAGGCAAAGACTTCAAATATGTGAGGTTCTATTTAATACCAATAAAACCTTTCATTTCACAATAAATGATTTATCAGAAAAAATCAAAAATCAGACAAGTAAAAAAATTTCTTTAGCTACTCTTTATAACACTGTTCATGCTTTTGAAAAAAAAGGATATTTAAAGCAAATACCAATAAACTCTAGTCAAACTTATTTTGATACTAATGTTACTGACCATCATCACTTTTATGATCTTAAAGAAGAGAAATTAATTGATTTAAAAAACTCAGATGTTGGGCCTATCAATATTCACAAAAAAATTAATGGAAAAAAAATCAAATCTGTTGAAGTTTTAGTTAAGCTTGAAGATTAATTTTTTACCAAAAAAATTAGCGTCATTTTTATACAATTGACACTTATTTAGAATCATTATAAACTACATGTTATATATTTAATAAAGGGAAACATTAATGAGCACTGAAAATTTCAAAGATAAATCATTCAAAACTAAAGAGTTAAGCAAATGTCCATTTACAGGAGCAGGCACTCCTGCAAAATTTTCTGCAGGCAGAGGTCAAACGAACAGAGATTTTTGGCCAAATAGTCTAAATTTAAAAATATTAAGTCAGCATTCAAATTTAACCAACCCTATGGATAAGAAATTTAGTTACTCAAAAGAATTTAAGAAATTAGACTATAAAGCTCTTAAAAAAGATTTGAAAAAATTAATGACAGACTCACAGGAATGGTGGCCAGCAGACTACGGTCATTACGGTCCATTATTTATTAGATTGGCATGGCACGCTGCAGGAACTTACAGAACTGGAGACGGCAGAGGGGGAGCTGGAACTGGAAACCAAAGATTTGCGCCCTTAAACTCATGGCCAGATAACGTTAATTTAGATAAAGCGAGATTACTTTTATGGCCAATTAAACAAAAATATGGAAAAAAAATTTCATGGGCAGATTTATTTATTTTAGTTGGCAACGTAGCATTAGACTCAATGGGATTTAAAACATTTGGTTTTGGAGCTGGAAGAGAAGATATTTGGGAACCAGAGGATGATATATATTGGGGCTCTGAAAAAGAAATGTTAGGCGTAGAGCGATATAGCGGAAAAAGAGATTTAGAACAGCCTTTGGGTGCATCACATATGGGATTAATTTATGTAAATCCCCAAGGACCAGATGCTAATCCAGATCCTTTGCTTGCAGCTCATGATATAAGAGAAACATTTGGTCGAATGGCTATGAATGATTATGAAACAGCCGCTTTAGTTGCAGGGGGACATACTTTTGGAAAATCTCACGGAGCTGCACCCGAGTCGTACAAAGGACCAGATCCTGAAGCATCAAAAATTCAAGACCAAGCAACAGGATGGAACAGTGGTTTTAAATCAGGTAAAGGTATAGACACAATAAGCAGTGGAATAGAGGGAGCGTGGACACAAAATCCAATCAAATGGGACATGGGCTACTTAGATTGTCTCTATGGACATGAGTGGGAACTTACGAAAAGTCCAGCTGGTGCTCATCAATGGACACCAAAGAAAAATGGTCAAGAAATTAAAATGGTGCCTGATGCTCATGACAAAAATGTTTTACATCCACCAATGATGCAAACGACAGATATTTCATTAAAAGTTGATCCAAGTTATGGACCAATTACAAAACATTTTCATGAAAATCCAAAAGAGTTTCATGATGCATTTGCAAGAGCATGGTTTAAATTAACCCATCGAGATATGGGTCCAAAAGCTTGTTACTTGGGAGGAGACGTCCCTAAAGAAGACCTAATATGGCAAGATCCGATAGATAAACCAAAATATAAGTTAAAAACAAAAGATATAAATCAATTAAAGTCTATTATCTCTAAATCAAAAATATCTATTTCAGATTTAGTTTCTACAGCTTGGGCTTCAGCATCTACATTTAGAGGCTCTGATAAAAGAGGTGGAGCTAACGGTGCAAGAATTATGCTAGAACCCCAAAAAAATTGGGAAGTAAACAACCCTGATAAATTATCAAAAGTTATTACAGATTTAAAAAAGGTTAAAAAGAAATTTGATAATAAGAAAAAGAGTGTATCTATGGCTGATTTAATTGTTTTAGCTGGTGGTGTTGGTATTGAAATGGCGGCTAAAAAAGCTGGATCAAAAGTTAATGTTCCATTTTATCCAGGCAGAGGAGATGCAAAACAAGAGCAGACAGATATAAATTCATTTAATTTACTGGAACCAAAAGCGGATGGTTTTAGAAACTACATTAAAAATGAGACTTCAATTGTTTCAGCAGAGGAGAAGTTAATTGATAAGGCTCAACTTATGGGTCTAACTGCCCCAGAGATGACTGTTTTGATTGGAGGAATGCGAGTCCTAGATTCTAATTATGACAGTTCAAATTATGGAGTTTTTACAAAAAAACCAGGTTCACTTACTAACGATTTTTTTACAAATTTGTTAAGCATGAATACAACATGGAAAGAAACAGATAAATCAGAGCAAACTTTTGAGGGCTTTGATAGAAAAACAAAAAAAAGCAAATGGAAAGGAACAAGAGTGGATCTAATTTTTGGTTCAAACTCACAATTAAGAGCTTTAGCCGAAGTTTATGCATGTGATGACTCGCAAGATAAATTTATTAAAGATTTTGTTGCAGCATGGGTAAAAGTCATGAATGCTGATAGATTTGACCTTAAATTAAATTAATAAAATATGGAAACCGCGTTGAATAATCCCAAAGTATCTTTTGAAGACTTTTATGAAGTTCCTAATCTTAAATTTGATATAGGAAGACTTAGAAAAGATTTAGAACTAATCTTAAAAGAAAAAAAATTTAATACCCCAGGAGTTACACATTTTGGTGCGATCCCATTAAATCAGATTCCAAACGACGTGAATTCAATTAATGGAAATAATATTAGGGGCAAATACTGGACAATTGCGGATGAAAGTGGAAAAGAAGTTTCTAGAGATGTTGAAATAGATGAGTCGAAATATACACAACTTTTACCAGAGTTTGAAAAAACTTATTTTAAAGAAGTTTATGAAACATTATGTAAAAGATTTAAGCTTGGAAGAGTAAGACTTTTGCTAAAAGAACCAAGGTCAACTCTTAGCTGGCATAAAGACCCTGAGTGTAGATTGCATGTTCCAATTATTACAAATCAAGGTTGTTCAATGGTAATTGAAAATGTTGCCAAACACTTGCCAGCAGATGGTAAAGTGTGGATCACAAATAATACAAAATATCACAATTTCTTTAACGGAGGAGAACAATCTAGAATACATCTAGTGGCATGTGTTTTAGAAAGTCCTTTTTAAGTAAATGGTCGAAGTTACAAAGGGTATATTTGAAGCAAGCAAAGAAATATACTCTAACAATAGAGGCTCAATATTAAGAACAATAGTTTATACAATTGGTCATTTTGCAATAGCAATAACGGTTTTAATGTTAGTTGCAGATGTATCTTTTATGATTGCTCTTACTGACGCTATAGTTGAACCTATTGCAAATTCTATTTGGTATTTTATTTTAGATAAATGGTGGGCAAGCAAATCAAAAAAATAATCATTGAGAATGATTACTATTAATAACAAATAATCCGATAAAAAAATTTTTTTTTTGCAAACAATAATCATTTGCAAATTTTTTTGTTGAAGTTATTTTTTTTGTAATTAAATTTTTTAATTATGAGACTAGAAAATTTTAATTGTAAAAAGTGTGGACTTACGATTGCGTCTACTTGTTCAAAATGTGACAGGACTGTAGATGTTAAAGTCTTAGATGACGGATGTATTGTGCAGCTAACTAAATGTGAAGATTGTGCAAATGTTCCTGTTATAAAAGACGTATGTTCTCAACAAAAATAGTTATATAAAATTTAAATATTAATAAATTTTTCCCCAAAGATTTTTATTACTTATCCATCCATGGTACTTATCAGTTCTTACTTTGCACCAGTTTTCATCGCATTTAATAATTAAAAGAACTCTTCCTTTTTTTATATTGGCCAATGGTTCTGAAAAATTAGATGGTTTTTTAAAAAGTATTAGGTCAGACTTAGGAATTACTGAATTTACGTCTTTTAATTGTGAAATATGTATCCAACCACTATTATTTTTAAAATCAATTATTCTTCGAAAGTTTTCTTTTTTATCAATTTGTTTTACTGGAAGATTTATTTTTTTGTATATGTACTTTATAGGTGAATCAAAACTCGGCCCATATCTAACATTTACCTCATTTTTTTTCAAAGATAAAAAAATATTTTCTGCACTTAAATTAGAAAAAAAAAACAAAGAAAAAAAAATTATGAAAATATTTCTCAAAAAAATCTTCTTAAACATTTTTTATTTTACTTAATTTTACTTTTCTGAAATTTAAATTTAATAAATCTAAAATTAAAATATTGCCATTAAGGTTTTTACCTATATCTAAAATCTTTTTTAATATTTCATTTGCTTGTAAGGTACCAATAATACCCGCTACAGTTCCTAAAATTCCCTCATAATCACAATTTAATATTTCATCCGAAATCTCTTTTTCCTGAAAAAAGCTTCTAATACAAGGAGTGTCTTTGCTTTTAAAATCAAAAGTAAAAATGTGTCCATCAAACTTATTGATAGCTCCTGCTACTAAAAATTTTTTTGAAATTTTACAAATATCATTAATCAAAAACTTTGTTTGGAAATTATCTGTTCCATCAACTACATAATCATAATTATTTATGATCTTTTGATAATTTTTTGAGTTAAGTCTTATTTTATAACAATGAATTTTTGCTTTTGAATTTATTTTTCTCAATTTTTCTCGAGCAACGAAAACTTTTAATTTTTTCAAATCTTTAATATTGTATAGACTTTGTCGGTGAATATTTGATAAATCAACACTATCTGAGTCAACGATTCCCAAATTACCAACCCCTGCCCTTATTAAAAATTCTGCAACTGGACACCCAAGACCTCCCATACCAATAATTAAAACTTTTGACTTTATAATTTTTTTTTGTCCTAAGGCACCAATATCTTTTAAAATGATTTGTTTTGAAAAGCGCTCAATTTGATTTTTAGTTAATTTTAAATTCATTTACCCGTAGATCCAAATCCGCTTTGCCCCCTTATCGTTTTAGGTAAATCAATTGATTCTTCTAATTTCATCTTAACAATTGGACACAATATCATTTGAGCTATGCGGTCACCATTATTAATAATAAAATTTTTATTTCCATGATTATGTATAATTACTTTAATTTCTCCTCTATAGTCACTATCGATCGTTCCAGGAGTATTTAAAATACTTATGCTGTTTTTTGCAGCTAAACCAGATCTAGGTCTTACTTGAAGTTCGTAATTTTCTGGAAAAGCTACAGCAAGACCTGTTGGGACTATACAAGACATCTGTGGTTTTAATTTCAGTGGTTCTCTTATAAATGCAATAAGATCCATTCCAGAAGCGCCAGTGGTTTTGTATTCAGGCAGTTTTACAGAAGGATCTAACTTTTTTATTAAAACTTTAACCATTAATTTATACGAGCCACTATCCTATCTACAATTTCCTCTGCTATTTCTGATTTTTTCTTAAGTGAAAGACTTTCTTTTTTAATTTTTTTGTCTTTATAGTAAATAGTCACCTCGTTGTAATCTGAATTAAAACCTGCGTTTTTTTTTGAAACATCATTAGCTATAATCCAATCACAACTTTTATCAGATAATTTAGTATTTGCATTTTTTTCCAGTTCATCAGTTTCTGCAGCAAAACCTATAACTAATTTAGGTCTCATAGAGTTATGTTTTGAAACATAACTTAATATGTCAACATTTTTCCCAAATTTGAGAAATAAATCCTCATTTTTCTTAATCTTATTTTTTTTTTGATTAATTATTTTAAAGTCAGCTACAGCTGCAGTAAATACAGCAATATCAGTGGGTAGACTTTTTTGTGTAGCTTCAAACATTTCTTTAGCTGTTTGTACTTTAATCAATTTAATATCATCCCCGATATCTAAATTGGTGGGACCAGAAATTAATGTTGTCTCAAATCCTCTTTTAGACAAAGATTTTGCTAACTGATATCCTTGTTTACCACTTGATTTATTTGTAATAAATCTTACTGGATCAATATATTCATTAGTGGGTCCAGCAGTAACGAGAGCTTTTATCTTATTATTTTTTATCTTTAAATTAAGATAATTGGAAATTTCATTAAAAATATTTAATGGATCAGACATTTTGCCTTCACCATACTCACCACAAGCCATATCCCCTATTTGCGGACCAATAAATTTGTATCCATAATCTTTTAAAATTTTTAGGTTATTTTTTGTTGATTGATGCTCCCACATTCTCACGTTCATCGCAGGTACTAAAAATATTTGTTTGTTTGATGCAAGAATTACTGTTGTCGCCAAGTCTTCGGATGAACCCACACTTAACTTTGAAAGAGTATTAGCAGTTGCGGGAGCAACAACGACTACATCGGCCCATCTTGATAAAGAAATATGGTCCATCTCAGTTTCATTTTCTAAGTTAAAAAGATCTTCATAAACTTTTCCCTGTGACAACGAGGCAACAGATAAAGGGGTAACAAACTCTTTAGCAGCTTTTGTTAAAATTGTTTTAATTTTAAAATTATTTTTCCTAAATAATCTTATCGTTTCAAGACTTTTATACGCTGAGACTCCTCCACAAATGATAAATAGAATTTTTTTGTTCGATAAATTTTTCATCAATCAAATTAAAATACCAATAGCCCAAAAATTACAAGTATTAATATTCCCATTATAGATTGATTTCTAAAGGCCATCATTTCTGATTTTTTGGTATTTAAAGCTGTATAAGAATTTGAATTTTGAGGAATTTGCCCACTAGCCAAATAAGTAAGTGCTTGATTTGCTTTATCCATTATCTCAGGAAATTCTGGTAATCTTTTAATTACTTCAGACGTGTTTTGCAGTGTTTCATTTAGTGCTGTCATTGGGTTTTTTGTTTCTTTCAACCAATTCTCAAGAACAGGTTTAGAGGTTGTCCAAATATTTGTATTAGGATTTAATTTCCTTGCCACTCCTTCAACCACAACCATTGTTTTTTGCAACATAAGAAGTTGAGGTTGAGTTTGCATATTAAATTTTTCAGTCACATCAAATAATTGTTTTAGTAATTTTCCCCCAGAAATATCTTTAACTGCTTGTCCAAAAATAGGTTCTCCTATAGATCTTAATGCTTGTGCCAGATCATCAATTGGAACTTGTTTTGGAACTAGTCCAGCTACTAGATGAACCTCTGCTACTTTACGGTAATCTCTCTGAATAAAACCAAATAAAATTTCAGCCAAAAATCTTTTACTCATTTTATCTAGTCTTCCCATTATTCCAAAATCGATTGGGACTATAAAACCATTATTGTCTATAAAGATATTTCCCTGATGCATGTCTGCATGAAAAAAACCATCTCTTACAGCATGTCTCAAAAAGTTTTGAATTATATCTTCCGCAATTTTCTGAGTATTTAAATTTCTTCTTTTTAGTTCATCGGTTTCTCTAATTGAGATACCATCTACCCAATCGAGTGTCATTACATTTTCACTTGTAAAATTCCAATAAATTTTTGGAACTCTAAAACCAGCGTCATTCTTTGTATTTTCAGAATACTCGTTTGCAGCTGCAGCCTCAAATCTAAGATCCATTTCTAGATTTGTAATTTCTTTTAATAAAAAAACCACTTCAACTAATTTGAGTCTTTTTGTTTTTTTTACAAAAGATTCTATTAAAAAAGCAAAAAGCATCATTGCATCAATCTCCTCATTAAAAATTCTTTTTATATCTGGACGAAGAATTTTAATTGCAACATCTTTAATTATTTTGTTATCGTTTATCTGTGCTTTATGTACTTGAGCTATAGATGCTGCTGCAACAGGCTCACTTAAATTAATGATAGAATTGTAAGTGTCCTCTCCTAAATCATTTCTTATAATCTCTTGTGCATGTCTTAGTGAAAATGGAGGTAGTTTATCTTGGAGATTTTCTAATTTTTTTGAAAGCTCTTCCCCAATAATGTCTGGTCGTGTAGCAAGAAATTGTCCAAGTTTAATAAATGTGGTTCCCATAGACTCAAGTGAATTTGAAAGTCTTTCACCCTCATCTTGAGAAACTTCTACTTTTTTTTGAGAAATTATTGAGAACGATAATATCTTAAACAATATTCTAATTATCAAAGGAGGTTCTTGAAATTTTGAAACTATATTAAGTATATCTGATTTTGCAATTTTTCTACCAAGTTTAAATAGAGTAATTATTTTCTTTATCATTAAATCTTCCACCCACTATGTATTGAAACTATTCCACCAGATAGGTTTCTATAAGTACATTCTTTAAAATTATTTTTTTTTAATAAATCTAGTAATTCTTCCTGACTCAGAAAATCCTCAATGCTTTTTACAAGATAATCGTATGGTTCTGATTCCCCGACAACAATTTTGCCGACCGAGGGAATAATTTTTGAATATCTTTTATAAAGAAAATTAAGACCTGAATTTTGTATTTTCGAAAACTCAAGACAGAAATAACGTCCGCCTGGTTTCAATACTCTGTAAGCTTCTTCTAAAGCACGATTTAAATTTTTTGTATTTCTCAACCCAAAACTAATCGTGTAAAAATCAAAAAAATTGTCTTTTATTGGAAGATTTTCAGCTGATGCATTAATCCATTTTAAATTTTTAAAGTTTTTTAATTTTTCTTTCCCTTTCTGTATCATACCTTTATTTGGATCCACACAAGTTATTTGTGAAGATTTATTTACGTGATTTAAAAAAAGTTTTGCTATATCTCCTGTTCCACAAGCTACATCAATTAAATTTTGATTGTCATGAGGGTTCATCATGTTTAATAGATTTTTTTTCCAAATCCTATGAATTCCTAATGACATAAAATCATTCATCAAATCATATTGACTATAGACTTTATCAAAGACATTTTGTACCAGCCCTTTTTTATTTTGAAGATATTGTTGCATAATAAATTATATATTGAATATAGTATTAAATGCCAGAATTACCAGAAGTAGAAATTGTACGAGAGTCCCTAAATAAAAAAATTAGACAAAAAAAGGTTGAAAATGTAATAGTAAGAAATAGGAAGTTAAGGTTTAAAATTCCCTTAAATTTTGAAAATTCTTTAAGGTGTCAAAAAATATTAAAGGTAAGCAGATTTTCTAAATATCTTATTTTTAAATTATCCAATAAAAGTTTTTGCTTACTTCATCTGGGAATGTCGGGAACTATCCATTTATTATATTCAGGAAAAAAAAACTTAATGACAAATACAAGCTTTTATAGTTCACCCGTATTGCCAAAAAAACATAATCACGTAGAAATAATCTTTAAGAATTTTAGGCTAGTTTACAACGATCCAAGAAGATTTGGTTTTTTCCAGATACTGAAAGATGAAAATTCTTTGAAAGAGAGATTTTTAAACTTAGGTCCAGAACCTTTTGATGAAAAATTTAGTGAAAAATATATTTATTCATCATTAAGAAATAAAGAAAAAAATATTAAAAATTTTTTGCTTGATCAAAATTTTGTATCAGGGATTGGAAACATATATGCAAATGAAATTTTATTTCTAAGCAAGATTAGACCCACACAAAAAGGAGCTACATTAAATGAAAAAGATTGTAAAAAAATTTTAAAAAATTCTCAAAAAGTTCTCAAAAATGCAATTGATAAAGGAGGATCCAGTATAAGAGATTTTAAGAATACATTAGGTAAAAAAGGTAGTTTTCAGAAAGAATTTAATGTTTATGGAAGAAATGGTTTAAATTGTAAAAGATTAAGATGCCAAGGAATAATAAAAAAAAAAGTTATTTCTAATAGATCCACTTTTTATTGCAGCACCTGTCAAAAATAGATGATTATTTGATTGACCAATATTAATTCTCAAGTTATACCCCTGCGCATATGGCAAATACCAAATCTGCAATCAAAAGAATTAGAAGAATATCAAAACAAACAATCGTTAATAAGGCGAGGAAAAGCAGGTACAAGAACGCTTTAAAAAAAATGAACTTATTAATAGTTGAAAAAAAGAAATCTGAAGCATTAAAATTCTTACCTAAGTTGAATTCTGAACTTATGAAGATTGCTAAAACAGGTATTATAAAAAAACAGAACGCCGCAAGAAACGTTTCACGAATTACTAAAAAAATATCTTCTATATAATTGTTTATACCTGCAGTTGATTCAACTCAAAGCATACGCATTATGTATGAATTGAAATTTTCAATTTACAATATTTAGACTTAGTAAATTATTTTTCCTGATCGTTTTCAATCGTAAATTTCATTTTCTTTTTAAATAATTTTTTTTATAAAAGCACAGTTTCAAAGAAAAGTTTTTACACAATCATAGATTTTATTTTTTTTTTAATTCACAAAATTATTTGTTGCAAAAACTTTGTTAAGAGGTTTTAACTGAAGTTCCCCACTAATTATGAACAATACTAACAAAAATAACAAATTTAATAACTTAAAAACCCAAAAGCTCGATTGGAATTTAATTCAAAATGAGATGAAGAATAAATTGGGTTTAGAGGTTTATGAAAGTTGGTTAAGAAAAATTAGTTTCATAGATGAATTTAATAATTACATTTTACTCTCAGTTCCAACAAGATTTATTCGTGACTGGATAACTTCAAGATACTTAGACCAAATCTTACAAACGGTAAAAAACTATAAAAAAGAAATAATCAGAATTGAATTTAAAATAATAGAACAAAAAACTAAAAATATTTATGTCCAAGACACTGTCAAATTGCAAGATACTAGTAAAAATGTATCATTTATTAAAGACTCTTATCTTCAATACAATCGTATAGATCCAAATAGAAGATTTGATAATTTCATAACAAGCCCATGCAATAAGCTTGCTTTCGAAGCTTCCCTAAAAGTCTCAGAAAATATTTCACATTATAACCCTCTTTATATTTATGGAGGTGTAGGACTAGGTAAAACACATTTACTTAACTCTATTGGATTTGAGCTTAAAAAGGAAAATAAAGTTATGTTTATTTCAGCAGAACGATTCATGTATCAATTTGTAAAATCAATAAAGACAAATGATATGGTCAAGTTTAAAGAATATTTTAGAAATACAGATATTTTATTAATTGATGATATCCAGTTTATGAATGGCAAGGAGGCAATGCAGGAAGAGTTTTTTCATACTTTTAATGCATTATTAGACAAAGGCTCCCAAATAATTGTTACAGCTGATAGGGCTCCAAATAAACTTTCAAGAATTCAAGAGAGAATTAAGTCCAGGTTCTCTGGAGGTTTAGTTGTCGATATTCAAAAACCAGATACTGAATTAAGAAAAAAAATCATTCAAAAAAAAATTGAGGAACTAAATATTTTGTATTCTGGTCAGGTAAAAATTTCAGAAGAAATACAGGAATTTATCAGCAGAGAGATAGTCAGTAGTGTCAGAGAGCTAGTTGGTGCTTTAAATAGAGTTGTGTCGTTCTCAAGAATTTATAATAAAAATCCAAACTTATCTGAAACAAAAATAATTCTAAAAGATCTGCTAAACTTGTCTGAAAATAAGGTAACTATAGATTTAATACAAACTCTAGTTTGTAAATTTTTTAAAATTAGTAAAAATGAAATGTTGTCCTCTAGAAGATCGAGATATTTAGTAAGACCAAGACAAACAGCAATTTACTTAACAAAACTATTAACCTCCAAATCATTACCTGAAATTGGAAGAGAATTTTCAAATCGAGATCATACAACTATAATTCATTCAGTGAGAACTATAGAAAAATTAAAAGAGCAGGATCCAGATATGGTTGACAATATAAATAAATTAAAAAACCAAATATTGTATAATAACAAACATAATGAAATTTAACGCTAATCAACAAGATTTACAACAAGCACTAAATTATTGTCAGGGTGTTATTGAAAAAAGAAGTACATTACCAATTTTATCAAATATTTTATTAGAGGTAAAAAATTCTAGCCTTACTATTACAGCAACTGACTTAGACTTAATATTTATACATCAATTAAATGACATAGAAGTTTTGGAGGAGGGAAAAACAACGACAACTTCGTCTATTATGTATGATATTATTAGAAAATTTTCCTCAGGTAAAAAAATAAATTTAACTCTTAACGAGGTAAGTAAACTTCATTTGGAGTCTGAAAAGTCTATTTTTAATCTTAATTGTATAAGTGCTTCAGAGTTTCCCCTAACTGATGAAAATTTTAACCAAAATGAATTTTTAATAAAATCTAAACATCTTTTAAAATTATTAAATAAGTGTAAATTTTCTATATCAAACGATGAAACAAGACATTATTTAAGCGGGATATATTTACACCAGACAGAATATGAGGATAAAAATTATCTTACTGCAGTAGCTACAGATAGTCATCGAATGTCTATCTCAAAGATAAGATTAGAAAAAAAAATTGATTTTGAGCCAGTTATATTACCAAAAAAAACTATTTTTCAACTATGTTCTTTATTAGAAAATTATGATGGCGATGTAAAAATCTCAAATATAAAATCTAAAATAAAATTTGAATTGAATAAAAGCATTTTAATTTCAAAGTTAATAGATGGAAAATTTCCAAATTATATACAAGTAATACCAAAGAATAATCAAAAAAAATTAGAAATAAATTTGAAATTATTTTTAAATTCTGTCGATAGAGTTGCATCTGTATCTTTAGATAAAAAAGATGGAGTTAAGTTTAGTCTTACAAAAGACTCCCTAAACTTATCAGTAAATAATGCAAACAGTGGAGATGGAAAGGAAACCCTTTCAGTCAAATTTGAACATGATTTAGAAATAAGTTTTAATTCAAGGTATTTAATAGATATAGCTTCACAGCTTGATGGAGAAAAGATAGAATTATTTTTGAATGATACAGGTTCACCTGCTTTAATTAAAGACCCAGGCGACTTTGATAGTATTTTTGTTGTGATGCCGATGAAAGGCTAATTTAAAGAGTTTAATTCTGCATAAATATTTTCCTGTAAAAGTTTTAAAAATTCTTCTTTAGAATAACCAACTTTTATTGGTTTCAAAATTGATACTGTTATTGTTCTTCCACTTTGTTTTAGCCCTTTTTTAGGCCAAACATAACCCGAGTTAATTGCAATTGGTTGACATTTTATCTTTAATTCCTCGTAGATTCTTGAAGCTCCTTTTTTAAATTGAGGTCTTTCACTTGGTGGTACTCTAGTGCCTTGTGGAAAAATAATTATAGGCCTTTCAGATTGAGAAGTAATCTTTGTAATATTTTCAAAAAAACCTAAATTATCTTTTGAAACTTGATCTCTTTTAACAGATATGGATCCAATCTTTTTAAGATACCATCCAAAAATTGGTATAAAAAAAAGTTCTTTTTTGAGAATGAAAACTGGTGAATTGAAAATAGTTTGTAGGAAAAAAGTTTCAAACATAGATTGATGAGACGATGCAATAAAAAACTTTTCATTATAAATAATATTTTCTTTGCCTTTAATAATAATTTTTGTTGATAAAAAAGTCTTTAAGCAAAAACTTGCCCAATTGCCCATTAGTTTTCCACCTGTTAAAACAATTTTTTGAGGCAAAAAGAGAGAAGGTAGAAATATTAAAGAAATAATAACAATTCCCATAAAAAAGAAAATTGAAAATACTAAATTTTTAATCATTTCAATCAAAAGTTAAATTAAGTCTTTATACTTTTGCCTTTTTCTTATTACTTTGATTTTTGATCTTTTAATTAATAATTCGATTGGTTTAGGTCTTATATTATAATTTGAGCTTAATGACATGCCATAGGCACCAGTATCACATATAGCAATAATATCTTTTTCTTTAAGTTCTTGAAATTTTGTTAAGGTTGAAAATTTATCTGTGCTTTCACATATTGGCCCAACAAATTCGTACGTTTTTTTTTGATATTTTTGACTTTTTGATTGATGGTAATATTCTATGATTAGCTCCATAAAGAGCTGGTCGCATTAAATCATTCATTCCTGCATCTAAAATGACAAAACATTTTTTTTCACTATTTTTAATATAAATAATTTTAGAAATTAATGTACCTGTATTACCTATTATCGACCTTCCAGGTTCAAATATAATTTTTGACTTATTTTTTTTTAAAAATTTTTTAATAATATGATTATATTTGGTGTAATTAAGTTTTTTACTTTTTTTATTGTAAGGTATTCCCATGCCACCACCAAGATCAATATATCTGAATTTAAAATTTACTTTTTTTATAATATTGTTGATTACCTTTAGCATTTTTTCGTAAGGCCTATAATCTAAAATTTGACTTCCTATATGAACACTCAAACATTCAAGTTCAAGATTTTTTGAATTTTTACAATATTCAATAATTTTCATAAAAGATTTTTTATTTACTCCAAATTTATCATCTCTTTTTCCTGTTGAAATTTGGTTTAAAGTATTAGCATCAGTATTAGGATTTAACCTTATACCTATTTTCACTTTTCTTTTTTTAGATTTAGCAATTCTATCAATTTCCTTTATTTCACTAATTGACTCCGCATTAATCAATAAGATTTTCCGATCTATGGCATAACTTATTTCATTTGAGGTTTTTCCTACTCCAGAAAAAACAATTTTTTTTGGCCTAATACCAGCTTTGACAGCAAGCATTAACTCACCCATTGATACTACATCTGCACCTAAACCTAATTTTCCTATTTCTCTTAGTAAATTTACATTACTGTTTGATTTTATCGAAAAACATATTATCGGTGAAAAAGACTGAAAGCTTCTTTTGAAATTAATTATATTTTGTTTTAGTTGATTAAAAGAGTAGCAATATAAAGGTGTACCAAATTTATATGCAATATTTTGTATTCTTGTATTTTCAATTGTTAATTTTTTATTAATGTATTTCATTAAATTTTAAAAATGATATTCGGAAGTTCAGTCTTTTTTTCTGGCTCTTCATATTGAGGGTCTCCTTTTTTTCCACAAGAAACTACAGTGCACAGTATAAATAAAATTAAAAATATTTTTTTAATCATTTTTGTTTT
The DNA here is from genome assembly GCA_902575785.1 of uncultured Pelagibacteraceae bacterium. Classification (GTDB taxonomy): domain Bacteria; phylum Pseudomonadota; class Alphaproteobacteria; order Pelagibacterales; family Pelagibacteraceae; genus Pelagibacter. The sequence continues at coordinate 6,684 of CACGSR010000008.1, read as the reverse complement.
TTATATTTCATTATCATCTTTTTTATATTATCAAAAGATGTTCCTCCGTAAGATTTTTTTGAATTAACAGAATTCTCTAAATTAAGTACTTTTAAAACATCATTATTTAACTTTGGTTCAATCTTTTTAAATTCATCTAAGCTTAATTCATTGAGTTTCTTTTTTTTACTTTCTGCAAAATTAACAATAGCAGCTGTCTTTTGGTAAGCTTTTCTAAAAGACATTGAATAATTTTTTACAAGATAATCTGCTAAATCAGTAGCAGTTATGTACCCAGAATTTGCCAGTTCTAACATTCTTTTCTTATTTGGACTTAAATTTTTTAATATTTCATCTAATATTTTTATAGAGTCTATTAGATTGTCATTTGATTTAAAAACAATTTCCTTGTCATCTTGAAGGTCTTTAAAATATGAAAGAGGCAATCCTTTTAAAATTGTGAGCATAGAAAATAAATTTCCATAACTAATTCCAGATTTTCCTCTCAAATACTCTAATAAATCTGGATTTTTTTTTTGAGGCATTATTGATGAACCTGTCACTACTTTATCTGATAAATTTATTAAATTAAAAGCATCTGAATTCCAAATAATAAAGTCTTCTGCAATTCTAGAAATATGCATTGAACAAACTGACACAGCGTATAAAAAATCTAAAACAAAGTCTCTATCAGAAACTGTATCTATTGAATTATTTGTTGGTCTTTTAAAACCAAGTTTTTTTGAAGTATAATTTCTATCTATATTAAAAGAAGTTCCAGTTAAAGCTGCTACGCCTAATGGATTTTCATATAGATTATCTAGATTACTATTAAACTTTTTTTTATCTCTATTAAACATTTCAACATGTGCCATTAAATAATGTGCAAATGAAATAGCCTGAGCATTTTTGAGATGAGTAAAACCAGGCATAATAGTATAAATATTTTTTTCGGCTAATTTAATTATATTTTTAATCAAACTATCTAAATTATTATTTATTTCTTTTGTTGCTGATCTAATCCACATTTTAAAATCAGTAATCACTTGATCATTCCTTGATCTAGCAGTGTGAATATAACCTGCCTCTTCTCCGATAATTTGAAAAAGTCTTTTTTCTATATTTATGTGAATATCCTCATATTTTTTTTGAAATTCAAATTTTTTGTTCTTGATTTCTTTTTCTATTTTATTGAGGCCATAAATGATCTTATTTTTTATTTTGAAAGAAATTATTTTCTGTTTAAACAACATTTCTACGTGCGCTATAGATCCTGCAATGTCCTCTTTATAAAGTTTTTTATCTATATCAATAGAATTTCCTACTTTTCTAAAAAGGCTGGAAGTATTTTTTTTTATTCTTGACCCCCATATTGTCTCGTTGTTTTTATTTTTTGACATGATAATTATTTATAACTCTTTAATATGAGATTATTAATAGTATTTATTTTGTTAATGTCTAACTCTTTTGCAAATGAAGCAATAGACATAAAAAATCTTGTAATCAATAAAGAACCTAAAAGATATGATAGTTTAACGTTTTTAGACATTAAAAATGATATTATAAATTTAAAGGATTATGATGGAAATTTGATTTTATTGAATTTCTGGGCAACGTGGTGTTTACCTTGCAAAGAAGAAATGCCATCTTTAGACAAATTAAAAAATAATAAAAATCTAGATAATTTAAAGATATTTCCAATTAATGTGGGACAAGAAAATCATCAAAAAGCAAAAGCTTTTTTTAAAGAATTGAAAATTAAAAACTTAGAATTTTATTTTGATTCTAAAATTACTTTAGCTAAAAAATTTGGATTAAGAGGGATACCTACGACAATTTTATTTAATAAAAATGGATTTGAATTTGCAAGAATTATTGGATCAATAGATTTTAATGACGAAAAATTTATAAAGTGGCTTAGTAAATATAACTAATTTTTAAAAAAATAAGCAAAACCCACTAAAGCTATAATTGCAATAAATTGAAGTAGAACTCTTAACTGCATTAACTTATTTGAATATTTTTTACTTGTTTCTCCACCTTTGAATAATGTACCAATACCAAGTATTAAAACTATTCCTACGGCACACAACAAAACGATTGATAGTAATTTGACTAATATTCCAGAAATCATATTTGTATTGTAGAATGTTTTTCAAATAAAAAAACATAAATAATTTTATATGACATTTTGTCTAGATACTATCGTCGTTAAACCCTTAGATAATGCTAAAATACAAAACGCAGTTGTACTACTTCATGGGTATGGTGGAGACGGAAAGGATATAAGTGTCCTGACATTAAATTGGAAAAGACATCTACCGAATACAGTTTTTATATGTCCAAATGCTCCAGAAAAATGTGAAATTAATCCTAATGGCTTTCAATGGTTTGATTTAACAAAAGATGACACAGATTATATTTTACAAGAATCCTTAAAAGCTGAAAAAAAACTTAATTTATTTATTGATGAAATCAAAAAAGAATTTAATTTAGAAAAAAATAAAATTTGTCTTTCCGGCTTTAGCCAAGGATGTATGATGTCAATAAATATTGGACTTGTATCAGAGGAAAAATACAATTGTATAGTTGGTTTTTCAGGAAAAATAATTAACCAAGAGGATTTAAAAAATAGAAAAAAAGTTTCAACTAGCACCTTACTTATACACGGTGACTCAGATCAAGTTGTTTCACCTAATTTTTTATTAGAAGCAAAAGATTTTTTTATTAGAAATAATATAGAAATAGACACCCATTTAATTAAAAACTGCGACCATCATATTCCTATTGAAGCATCAAGTATAGCATTAAATTATATATTAAAAAAAATTTAATTATTTCTTATTATTGAAATAATTTTTTTTTTAAGTTAAAAATATCTTATGAATAGTTTTCTTGAACAAGAAGTTTCTTTAGAAAAATGTCCGGCATTAGTTTTAAATGCTGATTATAGGCCATTAAGCTATTATCCACTATCTTTATGGTCTTGGCAAGATACTGTTAAATCTGTTTTCTTAGACCGAGTAATAATTGTAAGCACTTACGATAGAGTTGTAAGAAGTCCGTCATTTGATATGCAATTACCTAGCGTCATAGCGCTAAAAGATTATATTGTTCCACAATCAAAACCCAGTTTTACTAGGTTTAACGTATTTCTTAGAGATAAATTTTCGTGTCAATATTGTGGAAGCGGTGAGGAGTTAACTTTTGATCATTTACTTCCAAGATCAAAAGGTGGTGAAACTAACTGGGATAATGTAGTTACCGCTTGCTCAACTTGCAATGTAAAAAAGGGAGGTAAATTGTTAAAACTTTCTGGAATGAAATTGTCTCAATATCCTTTCCAACCAACTACCGAAGACTTACACAGGAACGGTAAAAATTTTCCTCCAAATTTTTTACATAAAAGCTGGATGGACTATTTATATTGGGATGTCGAGTTGGAGGCTTAAGATCTAGACCTTTTCTGAAATACGAATCGCAATTTTAGAAGCTGTTTTAATCATTTTATCCATAATTGAATAGAGACCTTTTTTTGAAGCACCTTCTTCATAAGCAATATCTTTATGATCTAGTTCATCTTGTCTAAATTTAGTTATTTTTTTTTTTAATTCCTTTTCGTCTGGGCCTAATTGATTAATTTGATCTAAATAATGCTTGTCGATTACCTCCTCAACTGAAGCTGTACATAACATTGCTGCTTTTTTCCCTAATAAAGTTGAACCAAATCCTAAACCTACTCCTAATAAATCCCACAAAGGTAAAAATTTTGTTGGTTCAATATTTCTTTTTTTTATTTCGTTTTCAAAAAATTGACAATGTTCCATCTCGTGTTCTTTCATATCTTCTATTATTTTTTTTAAATTCTCATTTTTTACAATTGTATTTAAGGCCAATAATTGGCCTTCATAAATTTTGACCGCACCTCTTTCTCCCGCGTGATCAACTCGAATATATTCCTCAACTCTATTGTTTGTTTTTTTCATAATTCATAAAAAATTTACTTAGTGTTATAATGAAAAATATGCTGACTACCATATTAATAGTAGTCAGCGATAACCCAAAAACCCTAAATGTCACATCTTTACAGCTTATTGTTTTTTTACTCAACTTATTGAGCAATTCCTCTTTGGTGATATTTTCAGAAAAATTTTCTACACCACAAACTGCTGATTCTTGAAAAAAACCTTGTTCTATGCCGAAATGATATAATGAAATCGCAAAAGAAAAAATAAAAGTAAGTATTATTAGTAAAATAAAAAATTTCTCATTCTTTTTCATAAGAAATAAAATGGATATCAAAATTATACTAAACCCGTAGGGTATTCTTTGTATCAAACATAAATTACATGGTTGGTGGCCAAGAACATGTTCTATAAAATAAGCAGAAATTAATGCAATTAAACTAAATAAAAAAATTATTTTTAAGTAAATTTCAGCTTTAAAATTAAACATGTGATTTAAAAATTAGATAGATAATTATCCCAATAATAACAATTAATATTCCAACTATTGTAAACCATTTTGACCCATGCTTATCCATATATTCATTAAATAAATTACCAAATCTATGAGAGAGGTATGATACAATGAAAAATCTTAATCCTCTTGAAATAAAACTTATTAAAACAAAGATTAAAAAGTTGAAACCTATCAATCCACTTGCAATAGTAAAAACTTTATAAGGTAGAGGAGTGAAACCTGCTAAAAAAAGTACACTTAACCAAGCATAAAAACCGTCGCTATTTACTAAGTTATTTTTGATGTTAGATAATTTGTTTTCATAACCGTAAAAACTCATAATTTCTGATCCAAAATCAAAAAAGAATGCTCCAATTAAATAACCTAAAATTCCTCCCAAAACTGAAAAAATTGTTGAGATGAGAAAAATTTTAATAAAATCTTTTTTCTTTGATATAACCATTGGAATGATCATTACGTCAGGAGGAATTGGAAAAAAAGAGCTCTCAATGAATGATACGATTGCCAGATAATATTTAGAACTTTTATGAGCCGCTAAATCTAAACATTTTTTGTAAAGACTTTTAAACATTTTTCGGTTTTAATATAATTTTAGTTCTTATACTATTTAATAAATTAATAAACAATTATGGGCGAATGGCGGAATTGGTAGACGCGCACGACTCAAAATCGTGTTTCGCAAGAAGTGAGAGTTCGATTCTCTCTTCGCCCACCAAATTATGGAATTAAAAGAGATTAATAGTTTAGTTGAACTTTTTTTTTATAAATATGAGGAAAAGTTTCATAAAAATTTAAATACCAATAAAGAAACTTTTTTAGTTTCACTTAAAAGTAAAGACTTTTCAGATACTAATTCTGGACCATTTACATATTCGTGGGCTAATATTTATTTAAAGATAAAAATATTATCAAAATTTTTGGAAAAAAATATTTCTAAGGGTGATAGATGTATTTTATTATCAGAAAATCGGCCTGAATGGTTAATATCTGATATAGCAATAATGAATGCAGGTGGCATAACTGTTCCACTCTTTACAACTTATTCTGAAAATGATTATGAATACATAATTAATGATTGTACTCCAAAAGTTTGCATTGTTTCAAATTCTTTTCAATTTGATAAAATTAAAAATTATATAAATGAAAATACAATTGTAATTTCAATTGATGAATTTGATAAAAAAATAAAATTTTTTAATGATATTTTTTTATCAGAAGAGTCAACTTCCGAAAATTTTATTAAAGATATTAAATCTTATAATAAAAATTTAAGAAGAGACGATTTGGCATGTATTATTTATACATCTGGGACTACCGGTTATCCAAAAGGAGTAATGTTGAGCCATGGTGGTATTTTATCAAATTGTGAAGGAGCTCAAGAAATTTTAGAATTATTAGTTAAAGATAAAAGACCTGTTTTTTTAACTTGGCTTCCATTATCCCACTCATATGAACACACAGTTCAATATGTCCAAATTTTATTTGGAGCAAAAATTTACTATGCTGAAAGTTTAGAGAAATTGTTACCAAATATGTCCATCGCAAAACCTACTATCATGACTGCAGTGCCAAGATTTTACCAAAATTTATATAGTAAAATTTTTCTAAATTTTTCGAAACAAAAAGGGTTTAAAAGAAAATTGATAGAAAATACTATATTAATAGGGACCAAAAAATTAAACAAACAGGAATTAAATTTTAAAGAAAAAATCATAAATTTTTTTTGTGAAATTTTAGTGAGAAGAAAAATCAAAAATCAATTTGGTGGAAAATTAGAAGCTTTCGTTTCTGGTGGTGGAGCCTTGGACAAAAAAATAGGAGAATTTTTAAATTCTATAGGTTTGCCAACTTTACAAGGATATGGTTTAACGGAGACATCACCTGTTGTCAGCTGCAATATTCCAGGAAAAATTAGAATAGAGACCGTAGGTCCACCTTTCAAAACAAATAAAGTAAAAATTGCTGGAGATGGAGAAATTTTGGTTAAAGGTGAAAATGTTATGCTTGGTTACTGGAATATGAAAAAAGAGACTGATGAGGTTTTAAGAAATGGTTGGCTACACACAGGCGATATCGGTGAAATAACCAAGGAAGGGAATTTAAAGATAACCGATAGAAAAAAGGAAATAATAGTAAATCTTGGTGGAGATAATATCTCACCATCAAAAATTGAAAATTTATTATGTCTAAATGAAAAAATTAAACAAAGTTTTGTTTATGGAG
>CACGSR010000007.1:0-36114 GCA_902575785.1 uncultured Pelagibacteraceae bacterium | reverse complement strand
TTCCCCAGTGCATCCCAATTACTTTTTTACTTTTTAAATTTTTTGCAATTTCTAAAGCCTCTTCTGGGTTGGTATGATAAATTGATTTATCTTTGTAAGGCATTATTGGGTAAAAATTATAGGCTCCTATATTGATAAAAGTTAGATCAATAGGACCATATTTATTACCTATGTCTTTATAAATATCCCCAATTCCAGTATCACACCCAAATAAAATTTTTTTTCCATTATATTCAATTAAAAAATTTCCCCATAATGATTTATTTGTGTCTGTCAGACTTCTTTTAGACCAATGAACGGCAGGTAAAAAAGTAACTTTTAAATTATCATTAATCTGAATTTCATCATACCAATCCATTTCATTAACATCTTTATATCTCTTAAAATATTTACTGAGTTTAAGTGGGAGTAAAACTTTCGCACTTTTATACGGAAATTTTCTTATAGTAGACATGTCTTGATGATCGTAATGATTGTGGGTTAGTAAAAATAAATCTATTTTTGGAATCTCATTTAGTTTTAAAGCTGGTTCAGTAAATCTATCTGGTCCAAAGATTAATGGACCTGCATTTTTTGAGAATACAGGATCAGTAATTATTGTTGTTTCTCCGAGTTTAATTAAAAAAGTAGCATGTCCTATCCATGCTATATAATCATCTACCTGATATTTTTTTAGATCTGATAAAACTTTTTCTTTTTCTACAACATGTCCTTTTGGTACAGTCATATCAAGTTTCTTTTTTTCTTGATTAAATATTTTGTAAGACCATTTTACATTAGGGTCTCTTTTTGGAGAACCTTCTGGATTTCTAAACGTCCCATCTGGCAAATGATGATAAGGTTTTTCCATTGCAATACTTAAACAATTATAAAAAATAATTCCAATTAAAATAAATAAACCATAGATTAATTTTTTTCCATTAACCACAAACTATCTCCCGCTAAAAAAAATATTTTTCCACTTTTTGGGTGTACTTGTATATCTCTTATTCTCCCAATTTGATTTTTGAAAATAATGTCTTCTTTAACATTAGAAATGTCATCAAAAATTAATTTTCTGAGAGATTTATCTTTAAGTGAAGTGACTAAAGCGTGCCCATTCCACTCACTAAACTCCTTCCCTTTATAAATAGTTATTGCACTTGTGGCGATTGATGGAACCCAATAATGTATGGCTTTAGTAAAACCTGGTTTCCATTTTGGTCCAATCGGAACACCTGAATAATTAGTTCCCCCCCATCCTAAAATTTTCCAACCATAATTCTCACCTTTCTTTGCCTCACCAAACCAATCACCACCCTTTGCCCCATGGTTGCTCATATAAATTTTTTTATCAAATGGAGATAAAGTTAAACCTTGAGGATTTCTAATTCCTATTTGATAAATTTCTGGTAGCCAATCTGGTTTACCATTAAACTTAGGATTATCTTTTGGAATGCTTCCGTCAACATTTATTCTAATAATACTTCCAGGATGTTTGGTTGGATCTTGTGCAATCATACCCTCTCCTCTTTCACCAGCTGAAGCAAATAGGAAATTATCTTTAATCGCTAATCTTGATCCAAAGTGATACCCTGAGTTGATTGGCGGGCTTGCTTGAAAAATATTTTTAAAATTTAATTTTTTTTCATTAAATTTTGCTTTAGCTATTGAAGTACTGGTTTTTCCATTTCCTCTATTTTCTGAATAAGAAATGAAAACAAAACTATTTTTAAATAAAATGTCCAATAACCCCCCCTGACCATGTTCAAGGTAATTAAGATCATGATCAACTTCAAAGATTTTTTTTGAATTAAGATTAATTAACTTAATTTTTCCACTTTTTTCTGTAACCAATAGTTCATTACTATTGATGAATGTTGAACCCCATGGATCGTCTAAATCTACAATTTTTTCAAAGTTAATATTTTCTGCAAATGAAACATTTATAGAAATTAAAAATAAGAATATGGAAATATAAAATTTTCTCACTTTTAAGAAAGTTTTGATCTACCACCATCAACAGCAATAATCTGGCCAGTAACCCAGGAACTGTCATCAGTAATAAGAAATTTTGCAAGAGAAGCCGAGTCTTTTCCTTCGCCCAATCTTTTTAATGGATGTGCTTTAGCTATTCCATCTGCTAATGCCTTATTTTTTAGCATTGGCTCTGCAATTTTTGAATTTGTTAAACTTGGTGCAATACAGTTAACTCTAATATTTGGAGCAAATTCAGCAGCTAATGAGACAGTTAACCCTTCAACCGCAGCTTTTGTTGAAGCTATTATTGCGTGATTAGTAAATCCTCTTTGTGCTGCTACTGTTGAAAATAAAACCACAGAACCTTTATTCTTTTTTAAGTTTTCTTGATAACCTTTGATAACCTCAGCTGCTGAATAGAGATTTAATTTCATACATTTGTTAAAATCATTTTCATTAACCATTCTTAAGGGTTTTAAATCTATTGAACCTACGCAATAAGCAATACCTTTTACATCGGAAATATCATTTTTAACCTTATCTACAAATCCATCTTGCAAAACATCAGCTATTGTGAAATTACAACCTAATTTTTCTGAAATATTTTTAGTTTCATTTTCATTTCTACCAACTAAATGAACTGAATTTCCTGAATTTACTAATTGTTCAGCCAAACTAGAACCGATTGATCCTGTCGCACCAAAAATAAGATATTTTTCTGACATAAAAATTTTTATTAGTTATATTTAAATATGAAGTTATTTTTTATACTTGGCAATCAATTATTTCCACCAAAATACCTAGACCGCTTCAAAAAAGACCACCTATTTTTAATGGCAGAAGATTACCAATTATGCACTTATGAAAAACATCATAAAAATAAAATCCTTCTCTTCTTATCATCGATGCGTTCACATGCAGAAACCCTTAAAAAAGATAAGTTTAAATTAGAATATTTTAAAATTGAGGACAAAGAATTTAAAGATGATTATTTAAAAAAGTTAAAAAAAATAATTAATTCAAAAAAAATAAAAGAGATTTCAAGTTTTGAAGTTGAGGATAAATTTTTTGAGAAAAAAATAGATCAATTTACTAAAAAAGAAAAAATTAAATGGAATATTGTTCAAACTCCTATGTTTATAAATTCAAGAGATGAATTCAAACAATATCTTTCAAAATCAAAAAAACCATTCATGGCAACTTTTTACAAGGAAGCGAGAAAAAAATCTGGAATATTGATGGGTTCCGATGGAAATCCTATTGGAGGGAAATGGAGTTTTGATGAAGATAATAGAAATAAATTACCAAAAAATATCTCCATTCCTAAATTCCCAAAAATAAATGAAACTAATCATACTAAAAAATTAAAACCTGTTATTGAGAAACTATTTAAAGATCATCCAGGAACAACCAAAAATTTTTGGTTTGCTACAGAACATAATGACGTAGTTAAATTATTAAATTTTTTTATTAAAGAAAAATCCAATTTTTTTGGCGATTATGAAGATGCAGTCGATCAAAAAGATAATATTTTGTTTCACAGTGCTTTAAGTCCCTACATCAACTTAGGTTTAATCACTCCAGAATTTATTATTAAAAAAGTTTTAGATTTTCATAAGAGTAAAAAAATCAGATTAAATTCTTTAGAAGGTTATGTGCGTCAAGTTATAGGATGGAGGGAATTTATGAGAGGAATTTATCAAAGTTATTCAAACGAAATGGAAACTAGAAACTTTTTTAAACAAAATCGTAAAATGAAAAAGTCATGGTATGACGGAACGACTGGTTTACCTCCACTAGATTATGCAATTAAAAATGCTCTAAATTATGGATGGTCTCATCACATTGAAAGATTAATGATTTTATCTAACATCATGAATCTTTGTGAAATAAAACCTACCATTGTTTACAAATGGTTTATGGAAATGTTTGTAGATTCCTCTGATTGGGTAATGGTGCCTAATGTTTATGGTATGGGATTATTTAGTGATGGAGGAATATTTGCTACGAAACCATATATCTGTGGATCAAGTTACTTTATGAAAATGATGGATTTTAAAAAAGGTGATTGGTGCAACATAATGGATGGATTGTACTGGAGGTTTATTGATAGAAATAGAAAATTTTTTTTGAAAAACCCAAGGTTATCTATGATGGTTAGAATTTTTGATAAAATAAAAAGCGATAGAAAAAAATTAATTCTTTCTGCCGCAGAAAAATTTATTAAACAAAATACAATTTAGTGAAAAAAGAAAATCTTCCCTCTAAAATTTGTCTTGTTTGCAAAAGGCCTTTTGTTTGGCGTAAGAAATGGAAATTAAATTGGGAAAAAGTTAAATATTGCTCAAAAAGATGTTCTAGCAAAAAAATATGAACTTAGAAAAATACAAATGGAAAAGTAGAATTTTACTTGTTTCTACACCAAATTATAAAGATAGAATTTATCTAGAGGCGAAAAAAATATATCAAGCTAAAATAAAAGATTTTCATAAAAGATACGTAAAATTAATTTGCAAAATTAATATAAAGGTAAAATCATCAATAAATTTAATTGGTTTTGATGGCAAATCTAAAAAGAGAATGAATAACCTTAATCATAAAACAATTTTTAGAATTATAGACAAAATGCCTTTAAGTAAAAAATTTAAACCTATAAATTTATCACTGTATTCAGATTATAATCCTAAAACTACTACTCATGGGTTAGGATTTAAAAACAAGGAAAAAGCTCTTTACACCATTAAAACTATTAAAAATCGTTCAATCAAGTATCAGGTGAATGTCATCGCAACCATGTTGGGTAGAGCAAAGAACCATCCTAACAAAACTGATGATATGCAAGATGCTATAAAAATATTTGGTGATTGGATGAAAAAATATAAAAGTAAAAAAAAATGAAAATTAGAATAAATAAATATTTAAAAAAAATAGTAGTTTTATTTTTTTTATTAATTCCAAATAATCTTAATGCTGATTTTTTTGAGGATATCACAAGCCAAATTGTTGATAATCCCAAAAGACTTAGTTATGGAATTTCTGTAACAGATGTAAACCAAGATGGAAATTTTGATTTTGTAGTCACAGGTTTTGGTTATCTTAATCTAGCTTTATCTTACAAAGATGGAAAATTAATTAATATTGTAAATCAAAAAAAATTTACAGATGAGTTTAGAAGAACAATTGGTGTAGCTGCATGTGATATAGATAAAGATGGATACGAAGAAATATATTTTCTTAACACTGATACTTACAGTGGTACAAAAAAATATTCAGATAGACTTATAGATTTAGAAATAGATGAATACATAGATTTATTTGAAATCGAAAAAAACCAAAAAGATCTTAATTTAACCGCTGGCAGGTCAGTTGTTTGTGTCGATAGAAAAGGCGATGGAAATTACGGGGTTTATGTTGCTAATTATGGAGGACCAACAAGGTTTTATGAATATACCGATGACATTATAGTCGATAAATCTGTACAACTTAATCTTGCAAAGATCACCGGTGGTCGAGCAGTCGTAGCTGGACATATTATTTCTGATAACATTGATGTGTTCGCCGCTAATGAGAGAGGAGCAAATTTTTTATATAAAAATGATGATGGTAAATTTTTAGATGTCGCGAACGAATATAAAGTACAAGATATCCTTCAAAATGGTAGAGGAACTGCTTTGACTGATATTTATTATAGAGGACGATTGGATATTTTAAATGGAAATTGGGGGGGATTTCACAGAGCATATGTACTTAAAAATGATATTTTTGAGGATATAGCAAAGCCACCTTTTGATGAGCCATCAAGAATAAGAACTATTATCTCAGCTGATTTAGATAATGATGGTTACGACGAAGTATTCTTGAATAACATTGGTGAACCTAACAAACTTTTTAGAATTTTAGAGAATGGTTTGATAAAACAAATACCTCTAGATATTGGTTTAGAACCAGATGGATATGGAACTGGAGCAGCAGTTGCTGACATAGATAACGATGGCATATTAGAATTATTAGTTTCCCACGGAGAAAGCAAAGATCAGCAATTGTCTTTGTATAAAGCGAAGGTAAATCCTGAACACAAATATTTAAGGATCAAACCGCTAAACAAATATGGCGCACCCGCAAGAGGAGCAACAGTAACATTAATTTCAAATTTAAGAAAACATTCAAAAACAATTGACTCTGGTTCAGGGTATCTTTGCCAAATGGAACCAGTAGCTCATTATGGAATTAGAAAAAATGAAAATAATATAAAAATAGAGATTAAATGGACAAATGGAAAAACCAAAATTATCTCTGTAAAAAAACTGAACCAAACAGTTACTTTAAAACAAAAATAACTAGTTTAAGGGCTGAAGAACTCTATTTATAAAATGGATTACGCCATTAGAAGTTTCAACATCAGCAGTTACAACTTCAGCTTCATTTATATAAACTATACCATTAACTTTTTTTATGGTTATTTCTTCACCATTAATTGCTTTGAGTTTAATTTCACCATCAATTTCTGAAGAATTGATTTTTTTTAAAAAAACGTGTCGTCCCAAAATATTTACAAGTTTATCTTTGTTTTCCTCTCTTAATAGACCATAATATGTTTTTGCACTAATCGCTGCAAATGCGTCATCTAAAGGTGCAAAAACAGTAAATGGACCTTTATCTTTTAAATTCTCACTCAATCCTGATTTTATTAAGGTTTCGTTTAATTTTGTAAACTTGCCGGTCTCTTTTAATTTATCAATTACATTTCCAAATGTTATCGATGGTATAATCGTTATAGTAAATATAAAAAATATTACATAAAATTTTTTCATTGGATTTTAATAACTTTAAATTTATAATTTAAAAGTGAATTAGGTGCGACAAATGATAAAAATTTTTTAAATTAATTAAATCAATGAATTTTTCAAAAAGTTTCCTCAAATTTTTAATTATTTTCATCTTAACTTTATTTTTTTCCAATACTTCAAATTCAGTAGAAAAAAATTATTATAAGGATTTAATAACAGATTGGTCTAGAATCTTTCCTGACAGCAACAGAAATGCTGCTGGTCCAAAATTCTTTAAATATATAATTGATAAAGATATAGATTATGAAGATTTCATAGAATACAACAAACTTTATTGTGCTGTTTCTGGTTCATTGATCGATCCTAATAGTGACCCTGATTTTTTATTTATTAGTGAAAGAGGAACTAAAAATAAAATTTGTGGTAATTACTATAAATGCTGTATTCCGTGCTCTTGTGATATTATGAAATATTCTGAAGTTGAAAGAATGAAATATAAATTTAATGACGGCTTTAAGGAATTTTTTGTTTTCACTATTAAAAATCCTTGCACTAAAAAAGATTTTCCAGACAGGGTAAATAAGAGTTATTTTTGTAATGGCGATAAAATTAATAATGAGCAAGTTTATGAACTAGACGGTCGAATAGTTATAGGTTTATTTCATGATGGTAAAATTTGTGCAAAAGGTGAGATAGATTTTGTAAAAAGTCATCAGATAACTGGTAGATTTTGTGAATTAAGAAATAATACACCTATAGAGAATTTAGATGCAGGCATGGGTGATATCTTTATAAAACTTGCAAGGTAGAAAAATATGAATAATAAAATTTTAGAATGGGCAGGTGTTATCACCGCAATATTGTACTCATTATTTGTAGCTATGAATATTGGTATAGAATTTTTTGGTTTTTGTTTACTACTTATATCTGCAATTCTAATTGGAATTTGGGCTTATCGAGGCGGTCATAGAGGAATATTATTTTTACAATTTTTTTATGCTACAGCTGGAATTATTGGAATGTTTAGATGGTTTTAGTTAAATGTTGAAATAATTTTTGGAATATAATTTTTAAAGTTAAAGAAACCTTTGTTGCAATATTTCCAAGAGTATTGATCAAGTTCTCTGTGAAGGAAATTTATTTTATAAGCATTTGAATTTAAATAATCTAAATTTTCTCCAATAGTTGGATATAACCCGACCACTTTTTCTATCTTTTTAATTTCGCTAATATCAATAATTTCACAGTTAATAGATTGATTTTTAAATCTTTGTTCCTGGTCGTGGATAAGCGATGACTTAAATTTTAAAACTTTTTCACTAAGTTTGATGGATCTATTTTCATTTTTATTTGAGATTAGATAGAATCTTTTAAATTTATTATTTTTAAAATCACTTGTTTCAAAACAGAGATTATTCTCAAAAATTATCAAATTATTTTGATCAATATTTTCAGGATTACTAAAATTCCGTTTTAATATAGAATACCTTTTTTCAGAAATTTTTGGCGGAGCGTTTTCATTTAATTTAATATTACTAAATCTATTATTAGTAAATTTTTTGATATTCCATTCACTTGCTAAATAGTGTTTTCCCTGGGTTTGAACACCTGCAACCCATCTCCATCCAAGAGTGTTTGATGCAGCGTCTCCATCATAAAGATGTTGCATAAAAAATTCTGCTCCTAATTGCCATGGTAAATCTAGTGTGAAAATCCAAATACTGGCAAACCACATTCTTGTATGGTTATGTAAATAATTATTTTCCTTGAGTTCGTTGACCCAGTAGTTAAAGCATTCAATGTTTGTTTTTCCTTCCATTGCGTCTTTATAAGTTTGATTATTTTTAAAATCCTCTTTACTCTTTTTTAATTCAATTAAAAAGTCAGTCCAAACATTGGGTCTTAATTCTAACCAACCTTTCCAATATGTACGCCACAATACTTCTTGAATAAATTTTTCATTTTTTGCAAATGAAAATTTATCAAGAGATTTTTTGATAACTTCTTTTTCATTTATAATTCCGTGAGTAATATATGGAGATAGACATGAAATATTAGACCTATTATCAGGTCCGTAATCAAAATTTCTAAGTTTTGAATATTCTGAGAGATTGTTATTAACAAAATGATTTAATTTATCTAAGGCTTTACCCCTTGAAGCTTCAAAATTCATTTTAATTATTTCGATTTTTTTTTCTTTAGACCTAATTTGTCGCTATGTCTTAATCTCAAGATTACAATAGCACCTGCAATTAAAACTATTGCTACCGCTTCATATACTAATGCACTGGGATCCATTTCTTTTCCTTGTAGGATAATAAATCGTGCTAACGCTGTAATAGCTATAAGTAGTGGCAATGTAATACTTATGGATTGTTGGTTCCAAAAAACTCTTACCATCGCAAGTACTTCTAAATAAAGAAACATCAACAGCAAATCCGCTAAGGTAACTGATCGATTTTCAAACATTTTATAAATTTCTATTCCAACTGCAATTACAGTGCTCACTAGAATGATACACATTAAAAGGAGTTGAAGATTTTTAGCTATCTTTTCCATTATTTATCTTTACTAAATGGTAACCATTTTTCAAATACTGATTTTGAGGAACCATCATACGGAATAGAGTAAGAGTATGGATTTGGACTTGTTAATACCTCAATTCCTTTTGAAAAAACGAATATGAAAACAATTACAAAAACGAGCACCATTATTTTAAAAGGGTCAAAATTTTTTGTTTTAAAAACGCTGGCAGAATTTTCCTCAGCTCTATGAAAATGTTTAAATGTCAAATATACCGCAAATATTAATCCAATGTGCGCTAAAAAAAGTCCAGTCCACCCAAATACAAAAGTTGTATATGAGAATACATACAAACTAAAAACGGTTGTCCAAATAAAACTTAACACTAATAAAATTTGCAATCTTACAGTTTTAGGTAATGACCTAAGATCATTTTTGCTATCATCAAACAAAATGTTCGCTGTATCTTTCATCCAATTTTTAAATGATTCCATAAATTTAAATTAAGTTTTTTTCAAAAATAAACAATCCCCAATTTATCACCAAATTATTAGCTAGTTTCTTAACTTTTTTTTGTGAAAATTTATAAACTTCTCAACATTTGATTTAATAAATGATTTATTTTCCTCAAATGAAACTTTTTTCATCGAATAAGCATTACTTTTCGTAATTCTTGATTGAATTGTAACATTGCCTTTATAAAGTTTTAATTTAACAGATCCGTTTATTTTATTTTTCTTCAAATCTACAATTTTTTGAAGTTTAAATCTTTCTTTAGAAAACCAATAACCATTGTAAATTAATTCTGCATACCTTGACATTATAGAATCTTTTTTGTGCATTGTTTCTTTATCAAGTGTAACCGACTCAATCGCTCTATGTGCATGGATTAATAATGTTCCTCCTGGAGTTTCATAAACTCCTCTAGACTTAATGCCTAAAAACCTATTTTCAACAAGATCAACTCTGCCTATTCCATTTTTTCCTGCCAATTGATTAAGTTTTGATAATAATTTTGATGGACCTAATTTTTTTCCATTAAGACCAATGGGGTCACCATTTTTAAAGTTAATTGTTATTTGAGTAGATTTGTTGGGAGCCTTCTCTGGAGAAATAGTTCTTTGAAAAATAAATTCTGGTGCTGAATTTTTTGGGTTTTCTAACAATTTACCCTCGGTTGAGGTATGAAATAAATTATCATCTACTGAAAAAGGAGATGCACCTTTTTTATCTTTTGGGATCGGTATATTATTTTTCTTTGCATATTTAATTAAATCTGATCGAGATTTTAAATTCCATATTCTCCAGGGTGCAATAATTTTTATTTTTGGACCGAAATAATGATACCCAAGCTCAAATCTTATTTGGTCATTTCCTTTACCTGTAGATCCATGTGATACTGCATATGCCTTATATTTTTTTGCTACCCTAATTTGGTCTTTCGCTATTAGCGGCCTTGCAATGGATGTTCCTAACAAATAAACACCTTCATAAATTGCGTGACCTCTAATCATTGGAAATACATAATCTTTTACAAAAATATTTTTAAGATCTTGAATAATTATATTCTTTACTCCAAGCTTCTTTGCATTTGAAATAATTTTTTTTCTATCTATTTCTTGCCCTATATCTGCGGTATAGCAAATTACTTCTGCATTGTAGTTTTCTTGAAGCCACTTAAGGATTATAGATGTATCTAGGCCTCCTGAGTAAGCTAAAACAATTCTTTTTTTTAACTTCATTTATTAACTGCAAGCTTTTTTGGCAGTATTATAAGCTTTTGTAAATCCCAACAGTGAGTAATGATCTATGGTTTGAGATCCTTTTTCATTATATCCAGCAACCATAATTCTTGATCCTTTTTTCATTACTTTAACCATTATCTTTTCTTTTTTGTTACTTGTCATCCAAGCAAACCCTTGTTGCTTGATATCAAATTTAAATTTATTATTTCCCGAAGTCGCTAAAACAGAATTATTTTTATTAAATTCATAACCTGCTGTAGCACTAATTTCATTGGAAATTTTATCTCCTGGTCTAAAAGTTACAAATAATCTAGCTTCTCTCTTATCTTTTTTAGGAGCTTGTAAGACTGGTGAGGATTGTGCAAAACAGACTTTGCCAGATGGTTCAGACATAACCATAACTTCCCAATCTTTATATTTTCCAACTTTTTTTAGATCACTCGCTGAGATTAAGGTCATAGACGAGGTAAAAATTATAACAAAAAATAATAATATTTTTTTAATCATGGACATGGGTTTGGATACTTTTTTTGAATTTCATTAATCTCATCAATAATTTCATTTGATAAACTTACATTTACACTTTCTATATTTGTTTTCAACTGTTCCATTGTAGTTGCTCCAATAATAACACTTGTCATAAAAGGCTGAATTTCACAAAATTTTATAGACATTTGTGTAAAATCCATATCGTACTTTTTAGATATATTATAATATTCCTCAATTGCTTTTTGACCGTTTTCATTTTTATATCTAGTAAAATCTTTAAAAAGATCCATTCTAGATTTTTTTGGAAGAGAATTATTTCTATATTTACCAGTTAGATATCCAAATGCTAAAGGTGAGTATGCCAATAATCCACTTTTCTCTCTTACAGATATCTCCGCAAGTCCAACTTCATAAGTTCTGTTTAGTAGATTATAAGGATTTTGAACAGACATCATTTTAGGAAGATTTTTTAATTTTGAAATTTCTAGAAATTTAGCTAGACCCCACGCTGTTTCATTTGACAGTCCTACGTATCTAATTTTTCCGTCTTTAATAAATGTATCTAAGCTCTCTAAGATCTCCTCAAAAGGAGTCCAATGAGTATCTTTTTCATCATGTTCGTATCCATGTTTACCAAAAAAATTGGTATTTCTCTCAGGCCAATGAAGCTGATAAAGATCTATATAATCTGTGTTTAATCTTTTTAAGCTTTGATTTAAAGCCTCAGTAATTTTTCTTTTTCCAAAGTTATATCCTCCACCTCTGATATATTTGTTAGAGGTATTTCCACATACTTTTGTCGCAAGAATAATTTTATTTCTATTTTTTGTTTTTTTAAACCAGTTTCCAATTATTCTCTCAGTTTCTCCATATGTTTCTTCTCTCATCGGAATAGAATAAATTTCAGCAGTATCCCAAAAGTTTACTCCTTGATCTAATGCATAATCCATTTGCTCAAAACCCTCATTTTGAGTGTTTTGCTCTCCCCAAGTCATAGTGCCGAGACAAATTGTACTAACATCTATGTCAGTGTTTCCTAATTTTTTGTAATTCATTTTTGGTTTAAAAGTGTTAATTTTTTAAATATCTTTTATGACATCTTGAATAATTAGTAAAAGACTATATATCTTTGCCTATGGAAACTGATAAAAAAGGAATATTAGGTAGAGCTAAAGCAGCACAACAAAGTGCAGTGGCATTGGATGAAGGTCTAAGAGCTTACATGCTTAAGGTTTATAATTATATGGCAACTGGTATTTTATTAACTGGAATTGTTGCTCTAATAACTTTCAAAATGTCTGTTGTTACAAATGAGTCAGGGACAATTTTAGGTTTAACTTCAATTGGAAATGCAATTTATATGTCAGGTTTAAAATGGCTAGTAATGTTAGCTCCTCTTGGGATTGTTTTTTACATGAGTTTTGGAATTAACAAAATGAGCGCATCAAAAGCTCAAACAACCTTTTGGGTTTTTGCAGCTCTGATGGGATTATCTTTATCATCAATATTATTAGTTTACACAGGAATGAGTGTAACAAGAGTTTTCTTTATTTGCTCTGCTACTTTCGGAGCTATGAGTATCTATGGTTATACAACTAAAAGAGATCTAACAAAAATGGGCTCTTTTTTAATGATGGGATTAATAGGAATTATAATCGCCTCTTTAGTAAATATTTTTATGAAATCTTCAATGATGTATTTTGTAATATCAGTTCTAGGAGTTTTAATATTTGTAGGTCTTACTGCTTATGACACACAAAAAATTAAAAACATGTATACTTCAAGTGATAGTGGAGAAATCATGGGAAAAAAAGCAGTTATGGGTGCTTTAACTCTTTATTTGGATTTCATCAATCTATTCATTATGCTTCTAAGACTTTTTGGTCAAAGAAGGTAGTTTTATTTTTTCAGTTTTTTCCAGTTTGTTTCTCTTAAAAGCATAATCAAATCGAATGAATTTTTAAGTATCTTTCCGTTTGTATCAATAATAAGATATTTTAAATTTTTACTTTTTGGCTTAAAATTTTTACATATTTTATATACTGCATTTTCGGTTGCATTTTTAAAAACACTAAAGGCCACTTGTTTACTAGATATGTTTAGACCATAATCTTTCCAAGAACCCTCAGAAACCATTTTGGCGTATAAATCTAATATAATTTTTAATTCATCTTTTTCAAAAAAATGTTTTTCTTCAGTCTTTTTCTGATTAATATTATTAATAACTAGCTTTAATTTATTATTCATTAATCTTAAATTTATTAATTAATCCAATTTGAAAAATGGTAAAAATAAATGTTATAGGTAATAAACCCCACACCTTAAAATTTACCCAAAATTCTTCTGATTGTGTTCTCCAAACTAATTCATTTAAAACAGCCAAACCAAAAAAGAAATATATCCATCTTTTATTTAATAATTCCCATCCCTCGTTAGTCAAGGAAACTGAATTTCCCATCAATTTTTTCAATACAGGCTCTTTAGTAAAATATTTTCCAAAGATTAAAGCGAGACCAAATAAAATATTTATAATTGTTGGTTTAATATATATAAATACAGGGTTGTCGAAATAGATTGTTAAACCACCAAATAAAGTTATTAAAACCCCACTTAATAATGGTACCTTTGGTATTGTTCGTTCTAATAGCCACATCACTGTTAGAGCTATAATTGTCGCAATAATAAAAGGAGGAATGGCAATTTTAAGATCTTTTCCACTATCGTAATAGTAGTAAAAAAAAATAATTAATGGCCCAAAATCTGTAAGAAATTTTAAAAAGGATTTATTCACTTAATAGATCATAGCACAAAAAATATTTTCATAAAAACTATATATTTTTTCTTATTGATTTTTGTTCTTAAATACCCATACTAATCTTATGCCAATTCAAAAAGCAAAATTTTCAATAGGCGACATTGTTAAACATAAACACTTTGAATTTAGAGGTGTTATTTATGATGTAGATTTTGAATTCAATAATTCTGAGGAATGGTATCAATCTATTCCAAAAAATGTTAGACCTCGAAAAAATCAGCCCTTTTATCACCTATTGGCTGAAAATGATGAAATTACTTATGAGGCATATGTTTCTGAGCAAAATCTTTTAGTGGATGACTCAGATGAACCAATTAAACATCCGCTTATTGAGGAAATTTTCTCTGGTAAAAAAGGATCAAGCTATTTTAAGCCGTCAAATTAAGAAATTCATTTTTTAAACACATTTAGTTCAAATCTTAGACACAGCTAATAGGTAAGTTATAACTATTCTGATCAAGAGTGTAAATTATTTACCCTTCGTTATTATCTCCCTCTACATTCTTGGTCAGACAATTTTTCATAATTAAAATTCTCTAAATTTAAGATAATATCTAGGTATGTTTAAATATTTTGAACCTAGTAGGATTTTCTCAATAACATCAAAAGCACCTAAGTATGTATTATTTTTATTTATAATTTTTATATCGATAGGTCTAACGGAGGCTCTTATTTTATCACCAGAGGATTACAAGCAAAGTCACTCAGTCAGGATCATGTACGTGCACGTCCCAGCAGCATGGATTACCCTTGGAATTTTTGCATCGATGACAGTTCTATCAATAATTGGATATATTTTTAAGATAAGAAACTTTTTTTTAATTTCTAAGAGTTTAGCACCCTCTGGTTTTGTTTTTATAATAATTGCACTTGTAACAGGATCAATTTGGGGAAAACCTACTTGGGGAACATGGTGGGCTTGGGATGCAAGAATTACTTCAATGCTTATTCTTGCATTATTTTATTTAATGTATTTACTTGTTTGGAGACTTTATAAAAATCAGGATAAAATATTTAAGATATCCGCACTGATAACTATTTTAGGAATCATTAACGTTCCAATCATTAAATACTCTGTGGATTGGTGGAACACATTACATCAACCTGCTTCAATTAATATTTTATCAAAGTCTACCATCCATCCCACAATGTTATTACCTTTAGCAATTATGACTGCGGCATTTGCTCTGTTTTCATTATTAATTTTTTTGATGAAATATAATACAGAACTGATAAAAATTAAAAATAAAGGATTAGATAGACTATGATAGCTGAAATATTATTTATGGACGGATATGGACTTTACGTCTGGTCGTCTTTTGCCTTTACACTTTTAAGTTTTTTTTCACTTTTTGTAGTTATCAAAATACAATATGCAAGAGAGAAGAAAAAATTTATAGTTAAATTTGGAAATCTAAAATCTGAAAAGGCATCTTTTGCAAAATCTCAAAGTATTAATAAACAAATATTATCCAACACTTCAGGCTTCTAACTTTTGAACGATGTATGGTCGTAAAGTTAAACTAAGATTTTTTTTTATTCTTTCAGCGTTCTTAATTTTACTGCTTTCAATTGTTCTGATTTTGAAATCATTGGAGGAAAATGTTGTTTATTTTCAATCACCTTCAGAAATAAAAGAGCTTTTAGAGGTTAAGAAAAAAAAGATTAGAGTTGGAGGAATGGTTAAAAACGACTCAATATCAATAAAATCCGAGGAACTTGAATTCATTATTACAGATTTTAAAAGTGAAATAAATGTAGTTTATTCGGGTACGATACCAAATCTTTTTGAGGAGGGGAAAGGTGTTGTTGCAGAAGGTTTTTTAAAAGATAAAAACTTTTTTATTGCTACTAAAATTTTAGCGAAACATGATGAAAATTACATGCCCCCTGAAGTAAAAGAAGCACTAAAGGAGAAATAAGTTTTGGCTAGTTTAATTGGATATTATTCTCTTATAGTTGGACTTTTATGTTCATTATTAACTATTTTTTATTCGATTAAAAACTTTAATGATAACAATGTTATCAAAAAAGAAGTTTTATTTTTTACTTTCTTACAATTTTTTTTCGTAATAATTAGTTTTCTTGGATTGATTGTTTCTTTTATAATCTCAGATTTCAGCAATGAGACTGTGTACAATCATTCACACACAACGAAACCGCTATTTTATAAGATCTCAGGAACTTGGGGAAATCATGAAGGAAGTTTACTACTTTGGTTGCTTGTATTAACGTTATTTATCTTTTTGTTTTTACTGAAATCTAACAATCAGCCAAAAAATTATAGAATTTTAACTTTGGCTTTTCAGCAAATAATTATTACTGGCTTTTTTATCTTTTTAATAAAAACCTCTAGTCCATTTAACTATATTTTTCCAATCCCAAGTGAAGGATTAGGTTTAAATCCAATTTTACAAGATCCAGCTTTAGCTATACATCCACCAATTTTATATTTAGGATATGTCGGTTCATCTATAATTTTTTCTTCAGCCCTTGCTGCCACAGCTTCAGGTTATATTTCAAAAGATTGGGCAAAACATATTAAAGGTTGGGTTTTAATCTCTTGGTTTTTTTTAACTTTAGGAATTCTATTAGGTTCTATATGGGCTTATTACGAGCTAGGTTGGGGAGGTTTTTGGTTTTGGGATCCTGTTGAAAATGTTTCACTTATGCCATGGTTGGCACTTACAACTCTTTTACATTGTATTTTGGCATTAGAAAAAAGATCGATATTGACGTCTTGGGCAATAATACTATCGATTGCAACCTTCACATTAAGTATGTGTGGAACTTTTTTGGTTAGATCAGGAATTTTAAATTCTGTTCATACTTTTGCTAATGATCCTGAGCGAGGATTATTCATCCTAATATTTTTATTTTCTTTAATTTTTTTGTCACTTTTTATTTTTTTTTATTTTCACAAGAATGAAAATAAAAACTTCAAATTTTTTTTACTAAGTAAAGAAACATCAATTTTAGTAAATAATTGGTTTATGATGTATTTTCTTTCAGTTATTTTGGTAGGTACAATTTATCCAATTTTTTTAGAGGTTATCTCCTCTGAAAAGATATCAGTTGGCCCACCTTTTTATACAAAATTAATTGTTCCTTTTTTAATTCCATTCTTATTTGCGATGGCAATTGGACCAAAATTAAAATGGATAAAATCAGAAGTTCAAAATAAAATTAACTTAGTTATTTTTCTAGTAATTTCATTTTTAATCTCATTTTTAATTTTAAAAAATTTAAATGATAATTTTCTTCTGAATTCAATTTTATTAACCTCAGCCTTTTATTTATTTTTTATTACAACTAAGGATTTTATGATTAAAAAGATTCAAAATTTTTCCCAGAATTTAGCTCATTTCGGCTTTAGCTTATTAATATTGAGCATTCTTCTAAATAATATCTTTTCAACAGAGGTTATTACAAATTTAAAGATAGGAGAAACCTTTAAATCAAAAAATCTCTCAATAAATTTTCTAAGTATCGACCAAAAAAATGAACAAAATTTTAAATCATTAATCGGTAAATTTGAGATAAATAGTTCAAAGGATGAGTCAATAATTTTAAAACCCGAATTAAGGATTTATAATCAACCAAATATTATTACTAGTGAAGCCGATATTAAAATAAGTCTTTTAAAAGACAGATTTATTACCATGAACTCTGTGCAAAACCAGAATTATTTTAATATAAGATACCAAGTTAAACCTTTTATGATATGGATCTGGATTTCTGTTTTACTTATTAGCTTTGGAGGAATTTCAAGTTTTTTTAGAAAAATATATGAAAACTAAAATTTTACCATTTATTTTTATTTCTTTATTTTCTTTTGTATTTTTAATTTTTTATAAAGGTTTAAAAAACTCAAACATTTATACCCCAAATCTGAATGTAGAAAAAAATATTCCGATATTTAAGGCACAAATTTTTCAAAAAGAAAAATTAATTTCTTCAGAAGAAATTTTTAAACAAGATAAATTTTATCTTCTTAATATTTGGGCTTCATGGTGCATTCCTTGTAGAGAGGAACATATTTTTCTAACTCAGTTAAGTAAACAAGAAAAAATAAATATTGTAGGACTAAATTATAAAGATAAAGATGAAAATGCAAAAAAATTTTTGTCAGAATTAGGTAATCCTTATGATATTATTTTATCTGATAAAAATGGAATTTTGGCAATAGAATGGGGGGCCTATGGCGTTCCTGAGTCTTTTTTAGTGTATGATAATAAAATTGTTAAAAAGATAATTGGACCAATTAACAAAAAATCGTTTTTAGAATTTATTAATTTATTAAAATGAAATTTTTAAAGTATACAATTTTTATAATTTTCTCTTTAAATATTAATCCCTCGTTAGCTCAAAACGATGATATTAAAAGTGAAATTACAAAAAATTTAAGGTGTTTAATTTGTCAAGGTCAATCTGTTCATGACTCAGACTCTGAATTTGCAAATAGTCTAAAGTTATTAGTTGATAAAAAACTAAACGAAGGACTTAACGAGAAACAAATTTATAATTATTTAACTGAAAAATATGGTGAATGGATTTTGTATGATCCAGAATTTAATGAAAACACCTATTTTCTTTGGATATTACCTATATTGATGTTTTTGATTGGTGGTGCAATAATACTAAGAGTATTTATTATAAAAAAAAACTGATTATATCTTAATAATGATTAATAAAAGATTATTTTTTGCTCTTTTTTTATCCTTGCTGTGTTTTCAAAGTGTGGCAGAGGAAACAAGAATTGACGATAACAACACAGAATTAAATTTCTACACAGGAATGTTTGATTTTAGTGATGATAAAAAAAAATCAACACTAATAGGTGTTCAGCATCAAAATGAAAATTTAAATAGAGATATCTTTTTAGGGAACATATCTCCAATTACTGGAGCCATGATTACTTCAGATAACGCTACTTATTTTTATACCGGTGTACAAGCTAATTACAAGATTGGCTCGCTAAATTTTACACCAAGTTTTACGCCAGGCTATTACAATTCTGGAAATGGTAAACACCTTGGTCATGAGCTTGAATTCAAAACTGAAGTTCAATTATCTCTAGAATTCCCAAAAGAAAGTCAATTAGGTTTTTCTTACAATCACTTATCTAACGCAAACTTAGGAAAGAAAAATCCTGGGGCAAATAGTTATATGTTTAATTTGTTGAAAAAGTTTTAAAATTATCTAATGAATTTAAGAGATTGTCATAATTTTAGCGATTTTAGAAAGTTAGCTCAAAAAAAGTTACCGTCACCTATCTTTCATTATATTGATGGTGCAGCAGATGATGAGGTTACATATGCAAGAAATACTAGCGCATTCGATGATGTGGATTTGGTTCCTAATGTTTTGCGAGGAGTTGAAGAGGTTGATTTATCTACCACGATATTTGGAAAAAAATTAGATTTACCTTTTTACTTGTCACCAACAGCTTTACAAAGACTTTTTCATTACGATGGAGAAAGAGCAGTTGGAAAAGCTGCAAAAAAATTTAATACAATGTTTGGTGTTTCTGCTTTAGCCACAGTTAGTGTTGAGGAAATTTCTTCAATGATTGATACACCTAAAATGTTTCAGTTTTATTTTCATAAAGATAGAGGTTTAAATGACTCTTGTTTGGAAAGAGCCAAAGCAGCAAATTTCGATGTGATGGCTCTAACAGTTGATACTATTACTGGAGGAAATAGAGAGAGAGACTTAAGAACAGGATTTACCTCTCCACCAAAGTTAACTTTAGCAAGTTTATTTAGTTTTGCTACTAAACCGATGTGGGGAATTAATTATTTAACAAAAGGTAAGTTTGAATTACCTCATTTACAAGATTTTGTAAAAGAAGGTACTGATGTTAACTCATCAATTGGAAATTATTTTTCAACTATGTTAGATCAATCTATGAATTGGAAAGACGCTGAAAATCTTTGTTCTAAATGGGGAGGTCATTTCGCTCTTAAAGGAGTTATGAGTGTAGAAGATGCAAAAAGAGCAGTAGACATAGGATGCACAGGCATAATGGTATCAAATCATGGCGGAAGACAATTAGATGGATCTAGAGCGCCATTTGATCAACTAGCAGAAATAGTTGATGCAGTTGGTGATAAATTAGACGTGATTTGTGAAGGTGGAATTCATAGAGGCACACATATGCTTAAAGCATTGTCATTAGGCGCCAAGGCTTGTTCAGGAGGAAGATTATATCTTTATGCTTTAGCAGCTGGAGGTCAAGCAGGTGTCGAAAGAGCTTTAGAAAAATATAAAGCTGAACTAGTGCGTGATATGAAACTTATGGGATGCACTAAAATTAGCGACTTAAAGAGAAGCAATTTAAGATTTAGAAAATAGTGAATCTAAAGGATTGCTATAATTTTCGCGATTTTAGAAATCTAGCAAAAAAAAAACTTCCCTCACCAATTTTCCATTATATTGATGGCGGTGCTGACGATGAGACGACCTTGAAAAGAAATACTGAAGCTTTTAATCAATGTGATTTAGTACCAAATATCTTAGCGAGCGTAGGTAAGCCGGATTTGTCAACAACAATATTTGGCAAAAAAATTGATATGCCAATTTTTTTATCTCCTTGTGCAATGCAAAGATTATACCACCATGATGGAGACAAAGCTTCAGCTAGAGCAGCTGAAAAATTTGGAACTTTTTATAGTATGTCAACAATGGCAAATAACACTATAGAGGAGATCTCAAATATTTCTGGCGGACCAAAATTGTTCCAATTGTATGTGCACAAGGATCAATCAATAACAGATGATTTAATAGATAGATGTAAAAGATCAGGTTTTAATGGAATGTGCTTAACTGTTGATACATTAGTTGCAGGAAATAGAGAAAGAGATCATAGAACTGGGTTTACAACACCACCCAAATTGACTTTGCAAAGTTTAATGAGTTTTGCAATGCATCCTAGTTGGGTTTTTAATTATTTAACACATGGAAAATTCAAACTAGCTAATGTGTCATCAAAAACTGATAAAGGAACTAACATTGCTAAATCTGTTATAGAATATATTAATGAGCAATATGATCCTTCAATGAATTGGAAAGATGCAGAGTATTGCGTTAAAAAATGGAATGGTCCTTTTGCATTAAAAGGAGTTATGAGTGTTGATGACGCAAAAAGAGCGATTGATATTGGTTGTACTGCAATAATGATTTCAAATCATGGAGGTCGTCAGCTGGATGGATCTCGATCACCCTTTGATCAAATAAAAGCAATTTCAGATGCAGTAGGAGATAAGCTAGAAATAATCTTAGATGGTGGAGTAAGGAGAGGGACTCACGTCCTAAAAGCTCTAGCGGCAGGGGCAAAAGCCTGTAGTTTTGGAAAAATATTTTTGTTCTCTTTAGCCGCAGGTGGGCAGCTAGGTGTTGAGCATTTACTGAAAAACATGCACGATGAGATAACTAGAAATATGGTATTAATGGGTTGTAAAAATTTAAAAGAGTTGAATAGTTCAAAATTAATTTATAGAAATTAGGTATAAAAATAAATAACTATGAAGCTAGCTAAAAGTTTAGAAAGATTAGGAACCGAGTCTGCATTTACAGTCCTTGCAGAAGCGAAAAAATTGGAAGCTCAGGGAAAACCAATGATCCATTTAGGATTGGGGCAGCCAGATTTTAAAACTCCAAAACATGTTGTTGAGGCAGCAAAAAAAGCACTTGATGATGGACATCATGGATATGTAATGTCGAATGGAATTCCCGAATGTCGACAAGCTGTTACGAGGTGGATAAAAAAACGTTACAATGTTGACATCAATTTTGAAAGGATTTTAATCATGCCAGGTGGTAAGCCAACAATGAGTTATGCTATTCAATGCTTTGGTGAACCTGGAGCAGAGATTATACACCCAACACCTGCTTTTCCAATTTATGAATCAATGATTAATTATACAGGCTCAACTTCAGTCCCATATGACTTAACAGAAAATAAAGATTTAAAATTCGATCCAGACAAAATATTATCTATGATAACAGATAAAACTCGTTTGTTGATTTTGATAAATCCTAATAATCCAACAGGAAGCTTTGTTGAAAAAAAAGATGTAGATGTTTTAGCTGACGGTCTGAAAAAGCACCCTCATGTAACAATATTAAGTGATGAAATTTATAGCAGACAAATTTTTGATGGAAAAGAAATGCCAACATTCTTTAATTATCCCGAGTTGAGAGAAAGATTAATTGTATTAGAGGGGTGGAGCAAAGCTTACTCAATGACTGGATGGAGACTGGGTTGGAGTTTTTGGCCAGAGCATTTAGTTGAACATGTTAATAAATTATTAATTAATAGTGTTTCATGTGTTAATGCTGCAGCTCAGTTTGCTGGCATTGCTGCTCTAGACGGACCAGATGACTCAATTGATGAAATGATGGAAAAATTTACCCAAAGAAGAGATCTTATTTATAAGGGTTTAAACGATTTACCTGGTGTTGAATGTAGTTTACCTGGGGGAGCATTTTATGCATTTCCAAAAGTTATTGGCACTGGGATGAATGGTGCTGAATTTGCACGGAAAGCTATGCATGAAGCAGGAGTTGCAATAGTTCCTGGATCAGCTTTTGGTGAAACTTGCCAAAATTATGTTAGATTTAGTTTTGCTGCATCGAGGGACAACATTTCACAAGCGTTAGAAAATATAAAGAAAATGCTTTCTAAATAAGGTATATTTTTTAGCATTTTTGATTAATATCATTTCTTATGAATGATCAAGTACAGGCTGAACTCAAGAAAATTTTTAATGGAAGATTTTCAACTTCCATATCTACGAGAACAAATTATGCAAGAGGAGAAGACACTTATGATCCCATTTTATCAAAAGCTGTAGTATTCCCAGAAACTAATGAAGAGGTTTCTAAAATACTAACACTTTGTAATAAACATAAAATACCAGTTGTTCCATTCGGCACGGGAACATCTTTAGAAGGTAATGTTGTAGGAAATGAGAAAGGAATAACTATTTCTCTTGAAAAAATGAATAAAATTTTGACTGTTAATGCAGAAGACTTTGATTGTAGAGTACAAGCCTGTGTAACAAAGGAGCAACTAAATGATTATCTAAGAGAGGATGGTGTTTTTTTTCCAATTGATCCAGGTGCCAATGCAGCAATCGGAGGTATGGCCTCTACCTCGGCTTCGGGAACGATGGCAGTTAGATATGGTACTATGAAAACTGTAATTACAGGCCTCACAGTTGTTTTGCCTAATGGAGAAATAATTAATACAGGAGGTAGAACTAAAAAAACCTCAGCAGGTTATAATTTAACAAATCTATTCATTGGTTCTGAGGGAACTTTAGGAGTAATAACTGAAGTTCAATTAAGACTTTCTCCAATACCAGAAAGTATTATGTCAGCTGTTTGTCATTTCTCAACTTTGGAAAATGCTGTAAAGACTGCCCAACAAGTGATACAATACGGTGTACCTATTGCAAGAATAGAAATGCTTAATAAAGATCAAATGAGTATTAGTATTAACTACTCAAAATTAAGTGGCATTGAGGAAACACCGACTTTATTTTTTGAATTTCATGGATCAGAGTCATCTAACAAAGAGAATATAAAAATTGTTGAAGAAATATCAAAAGATAATAATGGCAGTTCATTTAAATGGGCAAAAGATCTTGAAGAAAGAAATAAACTTTGGAAAGCTAGATGGGATGTTTATTATTCTGTAAAAGCTTTGATAAATAATGGAAGAGTTTATTCCACAGATGTATGTTTACCTATCTCAAATATTGTAGAATGTGTTAATTACGCAGAAACAGAAGCTAAAAAATTTGGCCTCAGAGCTCCAATGGTAGGTCATTTAGGAGATGGGAATTTTCATGTATTATTGCCTTTTGATCCTGCTAACAAAGAAATGTATAAAAAGATAAGAGAATTTAATGATTTGTTGATTAAAAAAGCTTTAGAACTTAATGGGACTATAACGGGGGAACATGGTGTAGGCCTTCATAAAAAAGAATATTTATTAAAGGAACATGGAGAGAGTATTCCTATTATGAAATTAATAAAAAGAAGTATAGACCAAAATAATATAATGAACCCTGGCAAAATATTCGACCTTAATTAATGAAAAAAATATTAATTACAAGAAAACTAATTAAAGATAGCGAAGATAAAGCTTTAAAAATATTCAAACCAATATTCAATACTAATGATGAATTATATTCTCAATCAAAAGTAATTGAAATGAGTAAAGGTTGTGATGGGATTTTATCATCTCTTACAGATAAAATGGACAAAGATACTATCAATAAGCTACCAGATACAATAAAGATTATTTCGAACTTTGCAGTTGGCTTTGGAAACATTGATTTAGATGCAGCCAAAAAAAAAGGTATTGTAGTTACTAATACACCTGAAGTTTTATCAGATGCAACAGCTGAAATTGGTGTTTTATTAATTTTAGGGGCTTGCAGGAGAGCGGCAGAGGGAATTGAGTCTGCTAGAGAGGGTGGATGGAAGTGGTCTGCAGATTACTTAATAGGTAAACAATTGACCGGTACCAGGCTAGGTATTTTGGGAATGGGAAGGATTGGTCAAAAAATTGCAAAGATTGCAAAATCTTTAGGAATGATTATTCATTATCATAACAGGTCAAAACTTAATTCAGAAAAAGAGCAGGGAGCAACCTATCACGATAATATTAAAAGTCTTTTTTCTGTGTCAGATGTTCTATCTATTTGTTGTCCCGCAACAAAAGAAACTGAAAATTTGATTAACAAAGAGACTGTTGAATATTTTCCAAAGGGTGCTGTTATAACTAATGTCGCAAGAGGTGACATAGTTGATGATGAAGCATTAATTGATGCTTTAAATAGAAGAAAAATTTATGCTGTCGGCCTAGATGTTTATAAAAATGAGCCTAATTTAAATTCTGGATATTTAAAAATAAAATCAGCTTTTATTTTGCCTCACCTAGGAAGTGCAACAAAGGATACAAGAATTGCAATGGCAAACTTAGCAATAGATAATATTGAAGAGTTTTTCAAAACTGGAAATTGCAAAAACAAAGTAAATTAATTCTACTCTAGATTGAATCTTATTCAACTTATGCGACATCTACGCCTTTTTTTAGAAAGACTCTAATCAGATTCTATGTTTTAATTAATCAAGTTAATTAACTTTAATAGGAGTAATAATGACTAAAGAAAATAAATCATTGAAGGTGAAAACATCTTCAAGACGTAAGTTCTTTAAAACTGCTGCTAAGACTGGTGCTATAGCTGCAGCCGCTGTTGCGATGCCATATGTAAAGGCAAACGCAGCGACAACTTTAAAGATGCAAGCTGCATGGCCAAGTGGAGCAAACATCTTTTTTGAAATGGCTGGAGACTATTGCAATATGGTTAAAGAAATGTCTGGAGGTTCACTTCAGATTGATCTTCAACCGGTTGGAGCAGTTGTAAAGACTTCAGAAATCGGACAAGCGGTTAGTTCCGGTGTGGTTGATATGGGTCACTGGGTGACTGCATATTGGTATGGTAAAAACCCCGCTGCATCATTATTTGGAACTGGTCCTTCATACGGTATGTCATCTCAAGAAGTTATGGGATGGATGGAGTATGGTGGAGGAAGAAAACTGTATGATGAAACTCTTGCAAAAGTAGGTTTCGATTACATTGGTTTTTTCCATATGCCTATGCCAGCACAGCCTTTTGGTTGGTTCAAAAAGAACGTAACAAAGGTATCTGATGTTAAAGGTATGAAGTACAGAACAGTTGGTTTAGCGACTAACGTTTTGACTGCAATGGGAATGGTAGTTAGACAATTACCAGGTGGTGAAATTCAGCCAGCTATGAAAACTGGTTTGATTGAAGCTGCTGAGTTTAACAACCCAACTTCAGACTCTCAGTTTGGTATGCAAGACGTTTCTAAGCACTATCACTTAGGAAGCTTCCACCAATCTCAAGAGATGTTTGAGATTCCAGTTAACAAAAAAACATATAATAGTTTATCGCCTGCGCACCAAGCAATATTGAAAAATGCTGCTTATGCTGCAAACAGTGATAACTACTTTAAAGCTTTAGTAAGATACTCAGCTGACTTAGCTAAGTTGATGAATGAGCATAAAGTAAATGTTTACCAAACTTCAGATGAGATTTTGGCTCAGCAATTAAAAGGTTGGGACAAAGTAATTGGTGACTTTAATAAGAAAGATCCTTTCTTTAAGAAAGTTGTTGATTCTCAAAAATCTTATGCGAAGAGAGTAATGAAGTACTTGCTGATGAATCAGCCTAATTACAAACTTGCATACGAAAATGAGTTTGGTCCAATAGGAAAAGTTAAACTGTAATTAACTTTAAATAAAATTTAAAAGGGGGCTTAGGCCCCCTTTTTTATTTGATTAATTTAGAACAATTCAATAAGAGTCTATATCTATGATGAGATCTTATATAAAATTTGCTGATAGATTAAGCGTCTCAATGGGTAAAGCTTTCTCGTGGTGCATTGTAATTTTAATGGGAGGAACTTGCTATGAGGTTTTTATGGCTTACGCTTTAAATGCACCAACTTTATGGAATTTTGATTTTAGCCTTCAAATGTATGGTGCAATTTTTATGATGGCAGGTGCATACACTTTATGTACTGAAGCGCATGTTAGAGGAGACGTTATTTACAGATTATTTCCTCAAAGAACACAAGCTTGGATAGATGTAGTTTTATATTTTATTTTCTTTTTCCCTGGTGTTGTTGCATTAGCTTTTTATGGTTACGAATATGCAGCGCTTGCATGGAAAATTAAAGAAACAAGTTGGAATAGTCCTGCGCAAATTCAAATTTACATGGCGAAATCTTTGATACCATTATCTGGAACACTTTTAACACTACAAGGAATTGGTGAGGTATTTAGATGTATCATCTGTATTCAAACAGGTAGTTGGCCTGAAAGAGGAACAGAGCGTGATGCTGAGGAAACTGAAAAAGTATTAATGAGAACTTCACAACAAGGAAACAAAGAAGATGTTATTTAGTTTAACAAATCCAGAAGTAGCAATTATGATGATGGGAATATTTCTATTTGCTGTCTTATTAGGTTTTCCTATTGCGTTCACTTTAATGGCAATGGGTTTAGGTTTTGGATACTATGCTTATTTTGATCCAACCAAGATGGAACATCTATTTGATAACAGGATATTTCAACTCTTTGTTCAAAATACTTATACTGTAATGGATAACAATGTGTTGACCGCAGTCCCCCTCTTTTTATTTATGGGATATTTAGTTGAAAGAGCTGGAATTGTTGCAAAATTATTTTTTGCAATAAGATTAGCATCTCACAAACTTCCAGCTTCAATGGCAGTTGCTGCATTAATTACTTGTGCACTATTTTCAACCGCAACAGGTATCATAGGAGCAGTAGTAACGTTAATGGGTCTTCTTGCTTGGCCAGCGATGATTAAAGCTGGTTATGATAAAAAATTTGCATCTGGAATCATTTGTTCAGGTGGTTGCTTAGGAATTTTAATTCCACCTAGCATTATGTTGATTGTCTATTCTGTTATTGCTCAATTGTCGCCTTTACGATTATTTGCAGCTGCAATTTTCCCAGGATTAATGTTAGCAGGACTTTATATTGGTTATGCAATATTTAGGGCTTGGATGAATCCTTCGATAGCTCCAAAACCTGCAGCTGAAGAGATACCTCCTACTGCGGTAATTATGAAAGAGGTTTTGGTTTCTTTCTTACCATTATTTTCTTTGATAATCCTAGTTTTAGGAACAATACTTGCAGGTATAGCAACTCCGGCAGAGGCAGCCGCTGTTGGTGCATTTGGTTCATTAGTGCTCTCATATTTTTATAAAACACTTAAATGGAAAAATTTTAAAGAGTCAGTTTTTCTTACAGCAAAAACAACAGCAATGATTATGTGGTTATTTATTGGGTCTTGGACTTTTGCCTCAGTATTTTCATATTTAGGTGGCCATGAAGTTTTTGAACATTTTTTTAAATCTTTAAATTTACAACCTTGGCAGTTTTTAGTCATTACCCAATTAATTATATTTTTATTAGGCTGGCCTTTAGAGTGGACAGAGATATTAATTATATTTGTGCCGATATTTTTACCATTGGTTGAATTTTTTGGTGTTAACCCATATTTTTTTGCAATGCTGATCGCTTTAAACTTACAAACCTCATTTTTGACACCCCCCATGGCAATGTCGGCATATTATTTGAAAGGAGTTCAATCAAAGAATGTTGAACTTATGGAAATTTTTGGGGGAATAATGCCTTTCTTAGGAATTGTAATTTTAGCGATGGTTCTAATGTATTTATTTCCAGGAATAGCACTTTGGTTACCAGAGACATTATTTGCAAATTAATTTTAAATGACAGATATATTTTCTTTAAGTCTAGAGGAACTAGCAAAAAAAATAAGAGATGCCCAACTTACATCAGTCGAAGTTTGTGAAAAATATATTGAACGAATAGATAAGTTTGAAAAAGATGTAAAAGCTTGGGCACATTTTGATAAAAAAGTTTTATTAGAAAAAGCAACTGAGGCTGATGATCATAGAAGATCAGGAAAACCAGTAGGACCACTACATGGTGTGCCGGTAGCAGTTAAAGATATTATTGGAACTGTTGATATGCCCACTGAGTGTGGAACTATAATCAGGAAAGGAAAATCATATTCTCAAAATGCTGAAATAATTGATTTACTTCATGCATCAGGAGCCATTGTTATGGGCAAAACAGCAACTTCAGAACTTGCCTACTTAGGACCTCCAGCAACAACCAATCCTCACGATAAAGATAGAACACCGGGGGGTTCTTCTAGTGGATCAGCAGCTACGGTTGCTTCCTTTATGGCACCAGCTTCTATCGGATCTCAAACAGGAGGATCTGTAATAAGACCAGCATCTTATTGTGGTGTAGTTGGTTATAAACCAAGCTATGGACTTATTTCAAGAAACGGAGTTCTAAGAACCTCATACAGCTTAGATCAAATTGGAATGTTTGGTCGTAAAGTTGAAGATGTAGCTATGTTAGCAAAGGTATTGATAAAGAAAGATAAATATGATCCAGCTACGATTCATTACTCTACAGAAAATATTTTAAATGAAACTAAGAAAGGCCCAATTTTTGAGCCTAAGTTTATTTTTTATAAAACTGATCATTGGAAAATAATTGATAAAAAATCACGAGAGTCTTTTGAATATTTTATTAAATCTTTTAAAAAAAATATTGAGATATTTGATACTCCCTCATATTTTAAGGATATACACAAATATCACCAAATTATTCATGAAACAGACTTAGCAAATAATTTTTCTGTTTATTTTCAAAAATTTAAAAAGAAACTTTCAAAGTATATGCAGGATGCCATTTCAAATGGAAATAAATACACCGCAAAAGAATACGCCGAGGCAATTGATTTTATGAAAAGAAGTTATGAGTCTTATGAAGAAGTATTTGAGGACTATCATGGAGTATTATCGCCATCTAGTCCAGGTGTTGCACCTAAAGGTTTAAAGAGTACTGGAACAGCAGAATTTAACAAAGTCTGGTCTTATTTAGGTACCCCTTGCATATCACTGCCTTTACTTGAGGGTGAAAATAATCTACCATTAGGAGTTCAATTAATTGGCAACAAATATGATGATCATAGATTTTTAGGTGTTGCCAATTGGCTTGAAAAAAAGTGTCAGGATTAATTGTATGAATAAAATAACAACAATAATAGGTTTGTCATTTGCTGTTTTCTTTTTAATTGGTTTAGCGACCACTCTTACTAGATCAATGATGATTGGTTTTTTAGATGTAATACCGGTCTATTTGTTAATGGGTGCTGCCATCATAATGATGATTTACGAAGCCTTTTTTGATAAAAGTTAATCTATCGTAAATTGAATAATTCGAAAAAAAATTTTTTTTCATTTTCCTTATTATTTATTCAGCCAATTTTTATGGCTAGCAATCTTGTTGTAGCTAGAGGTGGTGTCGAGTTTGTACCTCCAATATCATTAGCTTTTTGGAGATGGACACTTGTCTTTCTAATATTATTACCCTTTACGTTCATTACACTAAAGAAAAATTTCAAAATCATTAAAAAAGAGTATAAAAAATTATTTTTTTTAGGATCAATGGGATGTGGAGTATGTGGAGCCTTTCCATTTTTGGCAGGCGAAACTACTACTGTAACAAATATGGGAATTATCTATACTTCTTCACCTGTATTCATAATTTTGATTTCATACTTTTTTTTTCATGAAAAAATAAATTTAACAAAAATAATTGGACTAATCGCATGTTTAATTGGAGTTTTTGCGATTATTATTAAAGGGGATTTAGATTTACTCATTAATTTACAATTTACCATTGGAGATTTATGGATGTTAGCTGCTGCAATTGGATGGGCATTATACTCTATTTATTTATTTTATTGGAATTCAAAACTAAAAATTTTTGAAAGATTTACTTTAATATCATTTTTTGGAGCTTTAAGTTTATTACCATTCTATGTTGGAGAAGAATTATTTTACAAACAGACATTTTTTATTCCTGAATTTTATTATTGGGTGATTTTTGCTGCTATTTCACCAGGAATAATAGCTTTTACTCTTTATACTGTTGCTCAAAAAAAATTAGGAGCGTCTTTAACAGGATTCACTCTTTATGTTTTTACAGTCTATGGAGCAATTTATGGTTATTTTTTATTTGATGAAAAATTTGAAAATTATCATTTGATTGGAACGATCCTGGTATTTTTTGGCATATACTTAGCAAAAAAAAGAAATGTTAAAAAACTTTAGGAATATTTTGTTATCACTTTTTCAAATAATTATTTTTGTATATCTTATAATTTTAATCTTTTTATACTTTTATCAAAGAAATTTATTATATCACCCAAATGAAAATAATTATTCTGGCGATCAAATATCGGTACCTATTGAAAAAGTAAAAATTGATACAGAGGATGATGTTGAATTATTGGGCTGGTTTCATAAAAAAGACTTAAAAAAATATAAAACCGTTTTATATTTTCATGGAAACGCTGGTTCTCTTGAGAATAGGATTCATAAATTAAATCATTTCCATAAAATGGATGTTAACTTTTTAATAATTGCCTGGAGAGGTTTTAGTGGTAATAAAGGAAAACCATCCGAAAAAGGCCTTTATAAAGATGGAAGAGGTGGAATAAATTGGCTAATTAAAAAAGGTGTTAAGGAGGAAAATATTGTTATTTATGGTGAGTCGCTAGGAACTGGAGTTGCAACTCATTTGTCACAAAATAAAAATTTTGCTGGTGTTGTATTGGAAACTCCTTTTACCTCTATGATAGATGCAGCCAAAACATTTTATCCATACATACCTGTTAGTTTATTATTGAAAGATAAATTTGATAATAAAAGCAAAATTGCCAACATAAAAGCTCCAATTTTAATAATGCATGGTGAGGCTGATCAAATAGTTCCATTTTCTATGGGAAAAAAAATGTACGAAAAAGCAAATGAACCAAAATATTCTTACTTTACAAAACATGACAATCATATGATGGAGTACGATGAAAACCTTGTTAAAGCACTTAACAATTTCTTAAAAAGTTTAAATTAAGCCACAATCTCAACAAATATATTTCAGAATTAAAATTTATATAAAGATAATGAAAAAATTATTTCTTTTATTAACTCTAATTTTTATATTTATTACTAAAGTTTATTCTCAAGATAAATTTTTCCAGCCAGAAGATTTATTTCATATTGACCATATGGACTCTCATAATAAAGAATTTAGTTTATATTTTAAAGGCAGAGAAAAATCTATTTTAGCTCGAGGTGAAATTGATAATTATATAAATGATTATCCAAAAGATCTTTATATATATAATCATTCAACCAAATCTTCTTCACCTCTTATTTCTTATGACTGGTTTCCTTTACAAGCTAAATATTTTTTACAAGAATACGATTTTCCAGTTTTTCCAGATGATTTTGCTTATTATTTGTTAAAGGATGATAAAACATTAGTAATGATTAGTGCTGTAAAAAGTTTAAATGCTAATTTCCAATATGATATCACTAATAAAAAACTAGAACTTTACCCTACTACTGGAAAATTCGATTTTATAATCTCGTCATTTTCTAAAGATTGTGGACATTATAAATTTGATGATAATTACAAATGTAATATTTATAAACCATTGATTTCTAGCAATTTAATTAATTAGTTTGAGTAAATGCCTCAGCAAATTTTTCTGCTTCAAATAACTGTAAGTCGTCTTCTTTTTCACCTAAGCCTAGTGCAATAATTGGAATTTTATATTTTTTTGCTAAAGCTAACAAGATACCTCCTTTAGCTGTACCATCTAATTTTGTCATAATAATTCCAGTAATCGGAATGATTTTATTAAATTCTTCGACTTGATTTAATACATTTTGTCCTGAGGTTGCATCTAAAACTAGAATAACATTATGAGGTGCGTTTGGATCAATTTTTTTTGTGACATTAGCTATTTTTTTATATTCTTCCATTAAATTTTTTTTATTTTGAAGCCTTCCGGCTGTATCAATTAAAACTTGATTAAAATTATTCTTTATAGCTTCATCTATAGCTTTAAAAGCAACTGAAGCTGGATCAGTGCCTTGGGATGATTTTATTATTTGAACATCTATTTTATTTGCCCAATTTTCTAATTGCTCAATTGCAGCGGCTCGAAAAGTATCTGAAGCTGCAAATAGAACTTTATTATTATTTGTCTTCAATATTTTTCCAATTTTACCAATGGTCGTTGTTTTACCAACACCGTTGACTCCAGATATCAAAGTTGCATTAAGTTTTTCTTTCTTTTCAAAAAAAGAGTTATTTTCTAAAGGCTTCATCAAAGAAATTATGTATTCTTTTAAAATAGAGTTTATCTCTTTAGTTAGATCTTTATTTGGATCAATTTTTTTTCTAGAAATTATTTCCTTTATTTCAGAAGCAGCCTCAACTCCCACATCTGATCGAATTAAAAATTCCTCAATTTTATTTAAATTTTCGTCATTAATTTCTTTTTTGACTATTATTTCTTTAAGTCCAGATGTAAACGCTGATGCACTTTTCTTAAATCCAATTCTAAATTTATCAAAGATTCCCATTACAGTTTTATATTTATTTCTTTAATATTTGAAACAGGTCCTTTCATGTGAATAGAATTATTTTCATCTATAGAAATTGATAATTTTCCAGTTGCAAACTCTATATCAGTTTTATTTTCTGTAAGATTATTTAATTTACCTGCATATGCTGTAGCACATGCCGCAGTTCCGCAAGCCTTAGTAAGACCAGCTCCTCTCTCCCAAACTTTTACTTTGATCAAATTTTTATTAAAAATTTGCGCAATTGTTACGTTACATTTTTCTGGGAAGATTTCATGATTTTCTATCTCAGGGCCAATTTTCTCTATATGGAAATCTTCAATTTTTTTAACAAAAAAAACAATATGTGGGTTACCCACATTAATTGCAGCGCCACCAAAGTGCTCATTACCATTTGTATCAATAATTTTGATATTTAAGTTTTTTGTATCCATTTCTTTTGATAAAGGTATTTCATCCCATTTTAACTTTGCTTTACCAATTTCTGTTGTAACAATTTTTTTCTCTAAAATTTCAGATTTTAATTTTCCAGATAACGTATTTAAAATTATTGATTTGTTATTTTTTTCATTTGAGATCAAATTTGCAACACATCTAGTTCCATTTCCACATGCTCCAGACTCACCTCCGTCTGAATTAAAAAATCTTAAATTTGCATCTGCAGAACTATCTGGCTCAATAAATATTAGTTGATCACAGCCAATAAAATTTCTGTCACAAATTTTAATTATCTGATCTTTCGTCAAATTGATAATTTTTTCTCTATTATCGATTATCACAAAATCGTTACCCAATCCGTCCATTTTAAAAGCTTTGATGTCCATATATAGTTATTTAACTTATTTATTGACTTTTTGAACCTCTATTATAGTTTGTGGCAGTTTCCGCAAAAACATTAAATTTGCGGTGTCTTTGGAAACAAAGAGATCGACACTAGTCAGCGAGGGTTCGCCCACTAGTGCGATTACTGCTGTGTGTAATAAATATGTTTGAAAATTTAACAAATAAATTTGAGGAAGTTTTTTCCTCTCTAAAAAAAGCCCCATCCCTTGATGAAAATCAGGTTGATGAGGGATTGAGAGGAATAAGGCAAGCTTTATTAGAAGCTGATGTGTCTCTTGAGGTTGCTAAAGATTTTATTGAAAAGGTTAAACCAAAAGCATTAGGTCAAGAAATTATTAGATCAACATCACCTGGTGATATGGTGGTAAAAATTGTTTATGATGAATTAGTTAATCTTTTAGGTGAGAAAAATAATGATATAAATTTAAATGCAGTTCCACCAGTACCAATGATGCTGGTCGGGCTACAAGGTTCAGGTAAAACAACAACAACTGCCAAACTTGCGAGATATTTAGAGAATACAAAAAAAAAGAAAGTAATGATGGTCAGTTTAGATATTTACAGACCAGCCGCTCAAGAGCAGTTAAAATCTTTAGGTGAACAAAATAATATATTAACTCTTCCAATAATTGAAGGTCAACAACCCAGTGATATTTGTCAAAGAGCAATTA
This sequence comes from uncultured Pelagibacteraceae bacterium, assembly GCA_902575785.1. Lineage (GTDB taxonomy): Bacteria > Pseudomonadota > Alphaproteobacteria > Pelagibacterales > Pelagibacteraceae > Pelagibacter. The sequence goes on along the minus strand of CACGSR010000007.1, from coordinate 1,163 downwards.
GTGCAGCAAACTTGAATGGTGCAGATATTATCTTATTCGATACTGCTGGTAGAACACAAATAGATTTGCAGATGATGAGTGAAATTAAGCAAATTGAAAATGCCATTAAACCTGCAGAGACGTTTTTAGTTGCTGACTCTCTTACTGGACAAGTAGCTGCATCAGTAGCAAAAGAGTTTAATAATACAGTAAATTTATCTGGAATTATTTTAACAAGAGCAGATGGTGATGCGAGGGGCGGGGCTGCTGTAAGTATGAAATTTGTTTCACAGGTCCCAATTAAATTTTTAGGTATTGGTGAAAAGATCGAAAATCTAGAAGTTTTTCACCCAGATAGAATTGCAAATAGAATTCTTGGCATGGGAGATATTGTTTCTCTTGTTGAAAAAGCAGCTCAAGATCTTGGGGAAGAAAATATTAAAAAAACAGAGGAAAATTTAAAAAAAGGACAATTCTCAATGCAAGATTATTTAACTCAACTGAGACAAATGAAAAAACTGGGGGGGATCGAAGGCATCATGTCTTTCATGCCAGGAGTTTCAAAGGTCAAATCTCAGATGGATGCTGCGGGTATTGATGAGAGTGTTATTACAAAAAATGAGGCTATAATTTTATCAATGACTAAAAAAGAAAGAGAGAACCCAAAAATAATTGATGGTTCTAGAAAAAAAAGAATTGCTAATGGCTCAGGAACTGATCCAGCCACTATCAATAAATTGTTAAAACAATTTAAAATGATGTCTGAAATGATGAAGAAGATGTCAAAAGGAAATCTGAAAGGTATGTCTGATAAAGGAATACCTCCAGAATTATTTAATCAATTAAAATAAAAAGGAGAGTAGATGTTAAAATTAAGATTATCTAGAGGTGGTACAAAAAAGAGGCCTGTTTATAAGGTTGTTGTAGCTGACAGTCGATTTGCTAGAGATGGTAGATTTATAGAGAAAGTAGGTTTTTTTAATCCGTTGTTACCAAAAGAAAAAAAGGAAAGAATTGGATTAGAGGCTGAGAGAATAAAATATTGGTTGGGTCAAGGTGCACAACCTACAACAAGAGTAGCTAGAATTTTAGGTGAGAATGAATTGATGCCTATGCCCGCTAATGGAAATAACCCACAAAAAGCAATTCCAAAAAAAGATAGAAAAAAAGAAGGTTCGGAAGAG
>CACGSR010000006.1:0-43226 GCA_902575785.1 uncultured Pelagibacteraceae bacterium | reverse complement strand
TGGCAGCATCTTTATCAATAAAATAACTATGAATCAGAGCCCATATCGCAAACATTCCTGCCAACATAAAACCTGGCACAAGACCACATAGAAATAATCTTCCAATTGATGTACCAGTTGCAATTCCATAAACTATTAAAACAATACTAGGAGGAATTAAAACTCCCAGGGTTCCACCTGCTGCAATTGTTCCTGTTGCGATTTGGTCGGAGTAACCTCTTTTTCTCATTTCGGGTATTCCCATTGTTCCTATTGCAGCACAAGTTGCAGGACTAGATCCGCTCAAAGCTGCAAAAATTGAACAAGCTCCAATATTTGAAATTACCAATCCACCTGGAACTCTCCAAAGCCATCTATCTAATCCTGTGTATAAATCTTTTCCCGCAGGAGAATTAGCGACGGCCATTCCCATTAAAATAAACATCGGTATAGAAAGTAAAACAAAAGAGTTTAGTCCTGCAAAAAACGTTTCGGCAAAGACATCGAGCATTTGAAAACCTTCAAAGGTAACTAACAAAGCTATCGAAACAAAACTCAAACCAAAAGCAATTGGAATTCCAGAGAAAAGTACCAATAAAGTAAAAACTGCAACAATTAATGCTATAATTAGTGGATCCATTTATTTAAAATCCTCTTCATCAGTTAATTTTATAATTTCTGCGATATATTGTAATATCATTAACAAAGCTCCTATCATCATTGATGAGTAAGGTATCCATAATGGTGGATCCCATACAGTGCCAGTTGAATAATTTTTTGTAAATGCTTCCTCAAACATTATAAATCCAAAGTAAAATAAGATTAAGAAAAATAATAAACTTATAGAAGACGTAAAAATTTTTAATCTAATTATATTTTTTTTTGATAAAAAATCGTAAATCCATTCCATGCTCACATGAGCTTTTTCGCTTAGAACGTACACACTTCCTATAAAAGTCGAGGCAACTAATAACATTGTGACTAATTCTGTTTGCCATGTTATTGCTCTTTGAAAAAAATATCTTTCAAAAACAAGCTCAACGATTACCAAGATTGATAAGAGTAATGCTAATACTGCAAAAGCACCACATGCTTTAGCAATCAGATCACAAAATTGAAGATACTTTTTTTTCATAAAAAAAACCCCTACTTAATATGAATAAATAGGGGTTCTTTATATATTATTTTATTTAACTGCTAAAGCCATTTCCATCAGCTTATCGCCACCTGGAACTTTATCAGCAAATGCCTTATGAGAAGATTTTTTCGCAATCTCTACCCATGCAGCATGGTCTTTTGCATCCATGTATACTAATTTTACACCTGCAGCTTTATAAGCATCTTCAAACTTTTTATCTAAGTTTTCTACTTGAGCTGTCATGTATTTCTCAGCAACTTTACCGGCTTTCATTAAAGCTTTTTGTTGCTTAGAGTTTAAAGCATCAAAAGACTTTTTAGACATTAAAATTGGTTCATACATAAACCATAGACCAAATTTTCCTGGAGGAGTTGCACATGAAACTTGTTCATAAATTTTGTAACTTACAAAACTCCCTGAACTTGTGTTTGCACCTGTTAAAACACCAGTTTGTAGACCTGTGTATATTTCAGATGATGGCATACTTTGTATACCTGCTCCTGCTGCTTCTAGCATTTGGTTAAATGCTTTACCTGCAGCTCTCATAACTTGACCCTTTGCGTCGCTAGGATTTTTTATACATTTTGTTTTTGAAGCAAAACCACCACCTAACCAAGCATCAGATAAAACCACAACACCTGCATCGTTAATGATTTTTTTAATTTCAGTCATCATTGGACCTTTATTAAATCTTAATGCATGATCATGATTTTTTACTGTTCCAGGCATTAATGTTGCGTCAAACTCTGGATGGAACTTTGAAGCATATGCTAATGGAAAAGCAGAAATATCTAATTGACCAGTTGTCATTGGTTTCCACTGTTCTTTAGGTTTGTATAATGATTTAGCTGGGTAAATTCTAATATCTACTCCAACATTTGCTTTTTTAACCTCGTCAGCAATGATTTGAACCATTTCATGACGTGGATCGAATGAACCATCAGCTCTTGGTGTACCAGGCCATTGGTGACTTGCTTTCAGCGTAACCGCATAAGCAGAACCAATAGTAGTAAAAACAAAAACTAATGAAGTTAAGTATAAAGATATCTTTTTTAACATTATTTTTTCCCTCTATTGTTATTTGTAATAATTTAATTAAAATGAACTTATTAATAAGAGTCAAGTCGGTAAAAAAACACAAATTAGATATATTTTAATGGATGGACCTTTAAAAAACCTTTTAGTTGTTGATTTAACAAGGGTATTAGTGGGACCTTATTGCACGATGATACTCTCCGATCTAGGAGCACGTGTCATTAAAATTGAAGCTCCAGAAATAGGTGATGACTCAAGAAAATTTGGACCCTTCATAAAAGATTACTCAGCATATTTTATGTCTCTTAATCGAGGAAAAGAAAGTATAGCTTTAAATTTAAAAAATTCTGATGATAAAAAAATTTTTGAAAAGATTTTATCAAAAGCGGATATTTTAGTTGAAAATTTTAAACCGGGTACACTTGAAAAATGGGGGTATGGTTGGAAAGATATTTGCAAAAAATATCCAAAGTTAATCTATGCATCCGCCTCTGGCTTTGGACAAACTGGTCCTCTAAAAGAATTACCTGCATATGACATGGTCGTTCAGGGCATGGGAGGGTTAATGAGTGTTACTGGACATCCTAACTCTGAACCAACTAGAGTTGGAACATCAATCGGGGACATTACTGCTGGTTTGTTCACTGCAATTGGAATTAATGCAGCTCTTTATGATAGACAAAAAACTGGTAAGGGAATGTACATAGACGTTTCAATGCTTGATTGTCAAATAGCAATTTTAGAAAATGCTATAGCTCGTTATCTGGCAAAAAATGAGATTCCGAAACCCATGGGCTCCCGTCATCCATCAATTGCACCATTCGAAGCTTTTAAAACTAAAGATAGTTATGTGATAATTGCTGCTGGTAATGATAAGTTATTTGAAAAACTTTGTAATCTTTTAGATATTAATAATTTGGTGGATGATCCAAGATTTACAGATAATTCTTCAAGAGCAAAAAATATGGATGAACTAAAAAAAATTCTTGAAAATAAGTTGTCTTCTAAAAATACAGACGTATGGGTTAAAGAGATGGAAAAAGAAAAAATTCCTTGTGGACCAATATTTAATATAAAGGAAGCAGTTGAAAATCCTCAGGTTGATTCTAGAAATATGATTGTAAAAGCTTATCACAAAGTTATAGGTGACTTTAAACTAGCAGGTAATCCAATTAAAATGTCTTCATATAAAGATGAGAAAACTAGAGGTGATATTCCAGATTTAGATGAACACAGAGAAAAAATATTAAAAGAATTTAATTAATTATTGTTGGTATTATCCTCATCAGAAACTGCTTGATCATTTTGCTCTTCAGCTGCTGACACTTCATCTAAAGAAAGATCTCCCTCATCTGAGTCTGTGTCGTCGCTTTCTGGATTTTCAATATCTGGTTTAGCTGTTTCTGATAACTCTGCTAAATCTTCTTTAGAGACCTGTATTTTTTCAGGGGATTTTCTTGCTCGCTTAGAAGGAAGAATTGGGGCACCACTTTTTGATATTTCGCCCTTGTACATACTTTCGAAATCATCACCTACTTCTTCATCATCCTCTGCTCCCTCATCTACCTGCTCTACATGTTTTCTTAATTTATAAATCGCACTATCTGTTAAATCTGAAACTTTAATATTTTCCTCTGCAATTTCTCTTAAGGAAATAACTGTATTCTTGTCATTATCTTTTTCTAAAGTTGGCTCAACACCCGCGTTAAGTTGGGTTGCTCTTTCTTTTGCTACTAAAACTAACTCGTAAGGACTATCTACTTTATCTATACAATCTTCTACTGTAACTCTAGCCATGCGGAGTATCTATACAGTGCAATTTAAAAAATCAAGAAAATTTTATATATATTTTGGATTAAGCTTATTTCTTACCAAAAAAAGGAGAATTATTGAAATAAAAATATAAGTAAAGGATACAAAAGCAATATGTTCAATTGAATATCCTTGATCAATTAAAATTCCAAAAAGAGCAGTTCCAAAAGCTGTTGAAAAAACCATCAGTGCTGTTGAAAGTGCCTTGATAGATCCAATGTATTTAACTCCATAAATTTCAGCCCACGTAGAGGATCCCAAAACGTTGGCGAGTCCATTCGAAATTCCAATTAAACCTAGAAATATAAATGATGTCATTGGTGTATTAAAAAAAATTAAAACTAAAGTAGATAATAATAAAGGAATGTTCATAAAAATAAGTAATTTTCTGCTAGTGAATTTGTCAATTAAAAAACCAGAAATTAATAAAGTTAATACTGATAAAATTGAATAAACCATAAATGATTGAGCAATAACAAAAGTCCCCCAATCTTTAGATTCAGTGATAAATGATTGATAAACGAATACCCCTGTTGCTATCCAGGGCATTGCTAACATATTTAAACAAATTATATAAAATCTATAATCTTTTAAAACTTCAATTCTTTTCCATTGAAAAATATCTTTTTCTTTTTGTTCATTTTCCTCTAATTCTTCTCTAGAATCAAAATTTAAATTTTTAATCAAAACAAAAGACGTTGTAGGTAAAATTATCAGAACCAAAATTGAAATAAAAATCCAAATATTTTGCCAACTTGTAATAGTCAAAATATAAACTATTAAAACTGGTAAAATAAATTCCGCAGTAGAAAGACCAAACCAACTTGTGCTTAATGCCTTGCCTCTAGATTTTGTAAAGTATCTAGAAATAGTGGTTGTAGCGGTATGAGACATCATTCCTTGACCTGAAAATCTCATTAAAAATATAGCTATAAATAAAAAAATAATTGATGAAATCTTTGAAAATAAAAAACATGAAAAAGAAAGAATTAAAGTAACAAAAAAAGCAAATTTAAAAATATCGATATCATCAATTTTTTTTCCTACCCAAATTAAAAGAAAGCTACTTAATAAGGTTGCAGAAGCGTAAATTGATCCAAATTGTCCCTGTGTGATAGAAAGGGCATCACGTATGCTGGTATTAAATAAACCAAGAAAAAAACTCTGTCCAAAACTTGAAAAAAATGTAAATATAAATCCAAATAGGATTACTTTTAAACTCAAACTCTTAAACATATAAGAAAATTATGACTTGTAATGTTGCTTTCATAGGTCTTGGGGTAATGGGCTACCCAATGGCTGGTTATATATCAAAAGCTGGACACAATGTAACTGTTTTTAATAGAACTAAATCTAAAGCAGAGAAATGGATAAGTGAATATAAAGGTAAAATGGCTGAAACACCGGCCGAAGCAGCAAAAAATGCTGAATATATTTTTACATGTGTAGGAAATGACAATGATTTAAGAGAAGTTACTTTTGGTGATAATGGAATTTTTAAAACAATCAAAAAGGGATCTATATATATTGATAACACAACTGCATCAGCTACTATTGCAAGAGAAATTCATACTTATGCAAAACAAAATGGTTTTGGTTCTCTTGATGCACCTGTATCAGGTGGTCAAGCTGGAGCAGAAAATGGAGCTCTCACCGTTATGATTGGTGGAGACCAAGCAGACTTTGATAAAGCAAAAGATAAAATCGATTGTTACAGTAAAAAAATGAAATTATTGGGTGGTCCAGGAAATGGTCAGTTAGCTAAAATGGTAAACCAAATTTGTATAGCAGGATTGGTTCAGGGTTTATCTGAAGCAATTAATTTTGGCATGAAGGCAGGATTGAATATGGAAGATGTTATAGAAGTAATCTCTAAAGGAGCAGCTCAATCGTGGCAAATGGAAAATAGGTATAAAACTATGATTGATGATAAGTTTGATTTTGGTTTTGCAGTGGATTGGATGAGAAAAGATCTTAAAATTGCAATGGAAGAGGCAAAAAATAATGGTTCTTTGTTACCTGTTACCGAACTTGTTGATAAGTATTATAGTGAAGTTCAAGGCATGGGTGGTAATCGATGGGATACATCAAGCTTAATTAAAAGATTTAGAAAGTAGTATCGTATGCAACCAGCATACTATGAAAATTTTGATGAAATAAAAAAAAAGATTTGGTTAATGTTAAACGATGCCGTAACTAATCGAGCATCGCAATTTAGAATTCCTACTTTTATATGTGGTGATCAATCTGATTTTGATGGAAGAATTGTAGTTCTTAGAAAATCAATCCAAAAAGATAATACTGTTCAATTTCATAGTGATATTAGATCAGATAAAATTGAGAAATTGAAAAAAAATCCAAGGGCAGCAATGCTTTTTTATGATAAGGATGAAAAAATCCAAGTCAGATTGAAAGTTGAGTGTCTAGTCAATCATAATAATGAAATTACAAAAGAATCTTGGTCAAAAACACAACACATAAGTCGAAAATGTTATTTAGTTGATAATGGTCCAGGTTCAGAGTCTAAAACACCTACATCTGGATTAAAACCAGAATTAGACAATTTTGAATTTACAATGGAACAAAGTGAAGAAGGTTATAAAAATTTTACAGTAATTCAATGTAAAATCAAATCTATTGAATGGTTGTATTTAGCAGCAAAAGGTCATAGGAGAGCTAGATTTGATTTAGAAAATAATAGAAATACTTGGTTGGTTCCATAATTAAAATGCTTGAGTTTATCACTAGTTATATTGGATTTTTTGCAGCATTTTGTACAACAATTGCATTTTTACCACAAGCTATTAAAGTTTTTAAAAGCAAAAGCACAAAAGACATCTCACTTTATATGTTTATAATTTTCACTGTGGGAGTTCTTTCATGGTTAATTTATGGTTTCGTCATAAATGATATGCCAATAATATTAGCAAACGCAGTAACTTTAATTTTAAGTTTTTTTATTTTGATCTACAAAATTAGGTATAAATAAAATTAATATTTTGTTTATTTATTTTTCAATTTTTGAAAGTTTATTTTTTAATTTCGGGGACAAGTTTGTAAACCACTCACTTTCTTTGCCAGATTCTGGTAAAACAGCTCCATATTCAATCATTTGTGATGGTGGTAAATCGATTATGTATACCCAAATCTGAGTCTCATCTAACTTAGATTTTTTTGCTAATATATCTTTTAAGTCTGAAATTAATCTATCTTTAACTTCTTTTGATCTTCCTGCTCTAATTTGACCAAGTAAAAATAAAGATGGTTCCTTTACTTTTTTTCCTCCCATAAAATGATTATTTTTTTTTGTCTTATTAAATATTACTTGAGCAAAATAAGTGTTAGCTCCAGTGACTTGATTATGAACCTTTGTAATACCTTCTGCTAAATTCTTTTGTTGTTTAGGTGACAGGTTAAAATTTGAATTAGTTACTGTATAAGTGGGCATAAATAAAAATATAAATTTTCAAAATTTTTCTAATTATAACGATTGATTATTTTTTAAACAGAGAATTTTAAATTATCGGGATATTACAAAATATGTAGGTTGTATTCAATTTATTTATTTGTCTTTTTAGATAATAAATTCATTGATAAAAAATTTAATTGTGTAAAAATTTTATTAAGGAGGTTAAGTCTATGAAATCACCACCAGATACTTAGCTGGTGAGAATCAGTTCAAATAAAACCATAAATAAAATCCATTATGTGGATTTAGCCAAAGGGCATAACTAAGGGGAGCTCTTACGGCACAACCTAAGAGCGACCCCCTTTCAATTTAAAAAATACTTTTGGAATATTTTTTCCAATTATCTTGATAGTGTTTTGTATTTTCCCAAACTGCTTTTTTTTCTTCCTCAGTTACCTCTCTAATAATTTTTCCAGGTGATCCTACAACTAATGAATTATCTGGTATTTCTTTATTTTCAGTAATTAAAGCCTTTGCTCCAATAATACAATTTTTACCAATTTTTGCTTTATTTAGAATTACCGCACCTATACCAATAAGACTGTTGTCACCAATTGTACATCCATGTAGCATGACTAAGTGGCCAACAGTAACGTCCCTTCCAATTTTAAGAGGACAACCTGGATCTGTGTGCAATACGCAACCGTCTTGAACATTAGAACCTTCGCCAACATGAATGTTTTCTATATCCCCCCTTAAAGTTGCATTGAACCAAATACTTGTATTTTTTTCTAATGTCACGTCACCTATAACAACTGCATTAGGTGCTACCCAATTTTCGCCAGAGTTTTTTGGTTTTTTATCTTTTAAATCGTAAAACATAATTTATATATTATTACATCATGCCAATTCAAACTCCAATATGTGATTTTGGGCAAAAAGCTCATAACTTTAAATTAAAATCTACAGATAATGAAATATTATCTTTAAATGATGTTAAAGGTGAGAATGGAACTTTAATTATGTTTATCTGTAATCACTGTCCGTATGTTAAAGCAGTAACAAGAGATATTATAGAAGACTGTAACACATTAAAAAAAATTGGAATTAACTCTGTAGCTATTTGTGCTAACGATGCTGAAAATTATCCAGAAGATTCTTTTGATAATATGATTGAATTTGCAAAAAAAAATCAATTTAATTTTCCCTATCTTAGTGATGAAACACAAGAAATTGCTAAAACTTATGATGCCGTGTGTACACCCGATTTTTTTGGTTACAATAAAAATTTAGAACTTCAATATAGAGGGAGGTTAAGAGAGCTCAAAAACTTAATACCTGTAAGAAATGGAGAAAGTGATTTGCTTAAAGCTATGAAGCAAATAGCTGAAACTGGCAATGGACCTAAAAATCAAATACCCAGCGCTGGTTGTGGTATTAAATGGAAACAATAAAAGATGTTTTTAATAGTTACAAGATCTTTTCCACCAGAGTTAGGAGGTATGCAAAGTTTGATTTGGGGACTTAGTAAAGAAATGTCTAAAAACTTTATGATAAAAGTTTTTGCTGATTATCAAGAAAACCATAAAGAGTTCGATAATAAAGAAAACTTTTCAATTGAAAGAGTTGGAGGGATAAAATTTTTGAGAAAAATAAGAAAAGCTCAGCTTATTAACGAGTTTTTAAAAGATAACAAAGTAAAGGGAATTATTGCAGATCATTGGAAAAGTTTAGAATTAATAAAGACTGATAAAAAGAAATTTTGTTTGATACATGGTAAAGAAATTAATCACCCTGTAGGTAGTTCTATAAACAGAAGGATAAAAAAAATTTTAAGTGAAACTGAAAAAATAATTGCTAATTCAGAATATACTAAAAATTTAGCAATTAATAAAGGAATAGATAAGGAAAAAGTAAAAGTGATTAATCCTGGAGTTCATACTGTTGAAAAATTGGATCACAAATCTTTAGGTAAGGTTGAAAGTTTACTTAAAATTAAATCACCAAGATTAATAACAGTTTCTAGGTTTGATAAAAGAAAAAATCATGAAAAAATAATTATGGCTTTAAGGAATTTAAAACAATTATACCCAAACATTGTATATATATGCATTGGTCATGGCGAAGAAGAAGATAATTTGAAAAAATTAGTCCAAGAACTCGATTTAAGTTCACAAGTTATGTTTTTTAAAGATATAAGTAATAATCTTAAAAATGCCTTAATAGCTAAATCAAATATTTTTGTAATGCCTTCAATTATTCATAAAACGTCAGTAGAAGGTTTTGGGATATCATATGTTGAAGCTGCCCAATACGGTATTCCCTCTCTTGGTGGTAAAGATGGAGGAGCATCTGATGCAATAGAACATGGTAAAACTGGGATTATTTGTGATGGAAATAATCTTGATGACATTTACTCATCATTGAAATTGATGATTGAGAATAAAAAATATATTGAGTTAGGAAAAAATGCTAAACAATTTGTGTCAAAATTCCAATGGTTTGAGATAATTAAAGAATATAAAAAAATTCTTAATTAGATAAAAATTTATTTAATCTCTCAAAAACTTTTTCTGCACTTAAATTTTTTAAATCAGTGACTTGGATCGGTTTAAAATTTTCTCTTTCAATATTTACTTTATAAGCAGTTGTATGTCCTCCAAATAAAGTTAAACCTTTAGCACCAACATGAGCTGCTATGTGAGCAGGACCCGTATCATTTGCAACAACAAAAGAACTGTCTTTTATAATTTTAGTTAACTGTAAAATATTTAAAAATTTTCCATTGTCTAATAAAGTTATAGCATTAAAATTTTTAGCTTGATCTATTTCACTTGGTCCTGGAGCAAGGACTATTTTATACTCATTGGTATATTTATTAGAAATTAGTTTTATCAATTCGTTATAATAGGGCCATTTTTTAGACTCCAAGTGTGGCGAACAAAATGGAAATAATAGAATATATTTTTTTAAATCATATTGATTTTTTATTTCTTCAACTTCAACAGAAGCCCAATTGAAATTTGGTTTCAAGGTATTTTTAGTAATTAATTTAGATGTTTTAAGTTGATGATTAAATCTTTCAAGAACTGATAATTTATCAAACTCTTCTTTGCTTTTATCTGGTGGTAAAGTTGTTAGTGAACTCGACCAAGTCTCAAGATTTGCTTTTGGATATAAAATATTTTTATAGAAATTAGTTCTTGAGGAATTTTGTAGATCAAAAATTCTTATAAAATTATATTTTTTTAACTCGCGCATTAAAAAATATAGGTAAATTAAATTATATTTTGGTAATCTTTTATCTAAGATTACATCATGAATATATGGATTTTTCTTAAATAACTCTAAATAAGGTTTTGTTGTTAAGAGATAAATTTGATCATTTCTAAAATTTTCAGATATGTCTTGAATTGCACCGCTAGCTTGCGCTATATCTCCGAGAGAACCATGTTTTATAATCAAAATGTTAGACATATTTTTAACAAGATAGCACAGTATTTAATTTTATGAATAAAATTATAATTGAGGTCTCAATTGGTGAACTTTTGGATAAAATTTCAATTTTAGAAATTAAACAACAAAAAATAAAAAATCCTGAAAAACTAAGATTTATTAAAGATGAGTATTCAATATTAAAAGATCAACTTGAGAAAAAAATAGAATCAAGTGGTGAACTTAATGAACTTTATAAATCCTTAAAAGAAATAAATTCAAAACTTTGGGTTATAGAAGATGAAAAAAGGTTATGCGAAAAAGAAAAGAAATTTGATGAAAAATTTATTAAACTTTCAAGAGAAGTTCATTTTTTAAATGATAATAGGGCAAAAATAAAGCTTGAGATAAATAATTTAACAAATTCAAAAATTAAAGAGATCAAAGAGTATACTAATTATTAATTTTTTTAATTTAATAAAAATCAGTGATTTATTGATGAAGAAAAATTCCAGGAACAATCAAAACTCGGAATATACACCCTAGATAATTTTGTGTTACCAAAATAATGGTGAAAAACATTCAGCCAATTATCAACTTGAAGAGGTTTTTTGTCCTGGCTTCCAACTTGAGCAGTTATAACACCTTTTGGTTTCAAAATTCTGACTAAAGACTCCATATTTTTTGATGCTAAATCTATACAGAACTTGTCATCATTTAAATCAACGAATATGTGATCGTAGGTATCCTCTTTTACAGATTTAATACTTTCAAATGCGTCTCCCCAAACACATTTTACAGAATTTTTTTCTGTTGCTTTTTTACCTATGTCACCTAAATGTTTATTACAAACTTCGACCACTTCAGGATCAAGTTCATACCAATCAACAAAATTAAATTTCTTTGCAATACATTCCCGTGCAACTCCACCATCACCACCACCAATTATTGCCGCTCTTTCGTTTTTTTTATTCAATTTTAAGCCTGCACCAACAAAGGTTGAGCTATATAAATGTTCGTCTGAAGCCGCAACTTGAATTTCCCCATCTATAAATAATGATTTACCAAATTGCTCTAAATCTAAGATTTCTATGTGTTGTCCCATTTTTGATTTAAAATCCTCAAGAACATCATTAACAACATAAGATTTTTGTAAACCAGCTGAGCTGTAAATATCGTGATATAAAGATCTTGTATCTCTACTAAATTCCTTTTTAACGATTCTTTTATGTTTAAATTCTTTTCTAATTATATCAATGGCTACAGAAGGACTAATTTTTCCACATGTAAAAAAATCAAAACTAATTATTCCATGTTCGGGAAATGTGTGAAAACTAATATGACTTTCAGCAAGCAGAGCTAAAATTGTAAAACCTTGAGGTTCAAATTTATACTTTGAAATATTTAAGATTGTTACGTTAGCAGCTTTTGCAATTTTTTTAATTACCTTATCATAAATAGATGGGTCATATTCTTTATCAGCCCCAATTATATCTAAAGTAATATGCTCCCCAACCTTAATCATCTTACCCTTTTTTATAGTTTTTAGCCTTTTCCAAAACTTTTTTCATTTCCTCAAATGAAAGAATCTTTGGATTTCCTAACTTTAAAGCAATAGTATATTGATGACAAATATTTTCTACTTCTTGTGCAAGTTCAAAAGCATCCTCTAAATTTTTTCCAAAAGCAACCTGACCGTGATTAGACATCAAACAAGCACTTCTATTTTCTAGAGCTTTAATAACATTTTTAGATAACTCTTCTGTTCCAAAAGTAGCGTATTCTGCACATTTAATGTCATCTCCCCCTGCAAGGGCAATCATGTAATGAAATGGTGGAATTGGTTTTCCATGTGAGGATACAGCTGTTGCGTGTGGAGAATGAGCATGAACAATAGCATGGGCCTCTTTTTTATTTGCATAAATATCTCGATGAAATCTCCACTCGGATGAAGGTTTATTAGCTGAGACTTTTTTTTCATCTTCATTTAAACCCATAAAAACAATATCTTCGGGTTTCAGCGTTTCATATTTTTTACCTGATGGAGTAATTAAGTATCCTTCTATATCATTCTCCCTCCCTCTCAGTGATATATTACCTGATCTAAGTGGTGAAAGGTTTGTAGAATTTAATTTTAAAGAATATTCAATAATTTGATTTCTTTGATCTAAATTTTTCATTTAAATAAATCTTTAAGTCCTTTTTCTGATGCTTCACATACACCTTTGTCAGTAATTAAACCTGTAACATATTTTGCAGGTGTCACATCAAAAGCCAAATTCATAGCCTTACTTTTTTTTGGATATATATTAATCTTTTTTATATTACCCTCTTCATCAATTCCTTCCATGTGAGATAATTCATTTGAATTTCTCTCCTCAATTGGAATATCTTTATGATTTTTAATATTCCAATCAATTGTTGAGCTTGGCAAAGCTACATAAAAAGGAATATTATTATCATGTGCAGCTAATGCTTTGAGATAAGTTCCAACTTTATTACAAACGTCACCATTGGCTAAAGTTCTATCTGTTCCAACAATGCACATATCGATTTCACCTCTCTGCATTAAGATACCACCAGTATTATCAGCAATAATTGTGTTTTTAATACCCTCTTCATTTAATTCATAAGAGGTGAGATTTGCTCCTTGGTTTCGTGGTCGAGTTTCATCAGCCCAAACATGAACTGGGATACCTTTTTTATGTGCATGATAAATAGGAGAAGTTGCAGTTCCCCAATTAATCGTCGCAAGCCAACCGGCATTACAATGAGTCAAAATATTTACAGTATCTTTTTTTTTATTATAAATTTCTTCAATTATTTTAAGACCGTTTAATCCTATATTTTCACAAAATTTGATATCTTCTTCACAAATTTCTTTCGCTTCGTTTAAGGCTATCTCTAAAATTTTACCACTATTAACACCTGATAATTTATTCATCATTCTATCAACTGCCCACTTAAGATTTATTGCTGTAGGTCTTGAATTTATTAAATACTCTGCAGATTTCTTTAAAAACGACTGATCATTATTTTCAATAATAGCTAAGACTAGTCCATAAGCGGCAGTGGCTCCAATTAATGGAGCGCCTCTCACTTCCATTAATTTAATCGCATTTATAGAGTCATTAACTGTTTTGAGATCTTTAATTATGAATTGGTGTGGAAGTTTCGTTTGATCAATAATTTTTACAACATTATTTTCAAACCAAATAGTTCGATACTCTTTTCCTTCTATTCTCATTTATTCAAAACTCTGCCAGCAATATTTTTTAATTTTTCAATGGTTTTTTTTGTTCTTTTTTCAGGAGCAGTGATTATAGCTACATCTAAACAATTATTTGTTGGATCTTTTGGATCAATATGGTTTTCAAAATTTTCTATTAAATTTTTAATCATATTTTTAGCTTTTGCGGCATTACCTAAAAGTACTTTTACTACTTGTTGAACATCAACATTTTCATGATCTGGATGCCAACAATCATAATCTGTAACCATTGAAACTGATGCATATCTTATCTCAGCTTCTCTTGCTAATTTTGCTTCTGGCATGTTGGTCATACCAATTACATCTGCATTCCATGATCTATATAAATTAGACTCTGCCAATGTGGAAAACTGAGGTCCTTCCATAACTACATATGTGCCACTTCTTTGATATTCAATTTTTTCTTTTTTGATGGCTTCTTCACATGCATTCATTAAACCATTTGAGGTCGGATGTGCCATAGAAACATGAGCTACAATTTCTTCATTGAAAAATGTTTTGACTCTTGCAAAAGTTCTATCAATGAATTGATCCACAATTACAAATTTTCCTGGAGGTAAGTTTTCTTTTAACGATCCAACAGCAGAAACCGAAACTATATCTGTTACCCCTAATTGTTTTAATGCATCAATATTAGCCCTAAAATTTATATTTGATGGTGAAATAAAATGACCTCGTCCGTGTCTTGGTAAAAAGTAAACATCTTTATTATTATAATTTGTTTTCAAGATTTGATCTGAAGGCTTACCCCAAGGAGTGTCTAAATCCAATAATTCTCTATTTTTGAACTCTTCAACATCATAAAGACCACTGCCACCTATTATTGCTAATTTATTTATTGTCATGTCAAAAATTTAATTTAATTATACTTTTATAATTAACTTAAATGAATTTAAAAGACTATATTAGATCAATTCCAGACTATCCAAAAAAAGGGATCCTATTTAGAGATATAACAACTTTAATAAAAGATGAAAAAGCTTTCTCTGAAACAATCAACAGAATTGTAGAAAAAGCTAAGAAAATGGAAATTGATAAAATTGCAGCCATTGAGTCTAGAGGTTTTGTTTTTGCCTCTGCAGTCTCATATTTAATGAATAAACCATTTATAATGCTTAGAAAAAAAAACAAACTTCCCGCAGATGTATATTCAACTGATTTTGAACTTGAATATGGAACAGCTACAATTGAGGTCCATAAGGACTCTATTAATAATGGTGAAAAAGTTTTGATAATTGATGATTTAATTGCAACAGGTGGAACGGCAGAGGCAGCGGCAAAGTTAATTGAAATATCTGGAGGAAAAGTGGCAGCATTTATATTTGTAATTAACCTTTTTGATCTTAATGGCTCAGACAAATTAGTCAAAAAAGGTTACAAAGTAGAAAATTTAATTGAATTTCCAGGTCATTAATAAATAGTATTATAAAATTTAAAATGAAAAAAGTAATTGTTACTGGTGGACTTGGATTTATTGGAAGTAACTTAGTAGAGGTTCTTCTAAAAAAAAAATATCAAGTTATTAATGTAGATAAGAATACATACTCAGCAAATTTTTATAATGTAAAAGATTTTAAAAAAAATAAAAACTATAAGTATATTAAATGTGATATTGCTCATAAAAATTTATCTAAGATTATTAATAAATATAAACCAGTTGCAATTTTCAATTTGGCAGCTGAAACTCATGTTGATAGATCAATTGATGGACCTAAAAGTTTTATTCACAGTAACATCATTGGTGTATTCAACATTTTAGAAATTTTTAGAAAATATTCGAAAAATAATAAGAGATCCAAATTGATTCATATTTCGACTGATGAAGTTTATGGTGATATTTTGAATGGTAGAACTAAAGAGACACACCCTTATAATCCTAGCTCACCCTATGCAGCATCAAAAGCATCATCAGACCACTTAGTATTTTCTTATGTTAGAACTTATAAAATTCCAGCAATTATTACTAATTGTTCAAATAATTATGGACCCAAACAACATCCAGAAAAATTAATTCCAAAATTGATATACAATATCCTCTCAAATAAAGAGCTTCCTATTTATGGTAAAGGGCTTAATTCAAGAGAATGGATTTATGTTAAAGATCACTGTGAGGCTCTAGTGAAAATCTTTGAAAAAGGTAAAATAGGAAATTTTTATAATATAGGATCAAACAAAAATTTGATTAATTTAGATATTTGTAAAAAATTATTAAAGATCGCAAAAAATAAAATTAAATATGGTAAAAATGTAAAGATTAAATTTGTAAAAGACAGGCCGGGACACGATGTGCGATATGCACTAAACAGCGATAAAATTATGAAAAAATTAGGATGGAAACCGAAAATTGATTTTGAAACAGGACTTAAGAAAACTTTTGATTGGTATCTAGATAATCTAAATTATTATAAATCTTTAAACAAAAAAGACATTAGAAATAGATTTGGTTTAAAAAAATAAATAAGCTAAATAATTTTTGGTAGCGGGAAGTGGGATCGAACCACTGACCTCGGGCTTATGAGTCCCGCGCTCTAACCAACTGAGCTACCCCGCCATTAAATTCGTATTGATTTATACTACTTATTTTTTTTCGTTCAAACAAGAAATTAAGAAATTGTGTTTAATAAGGGTTTCTCTGTGGACCACCAGTGGACCAAAAATTCTGGTCCAGTGGAAGCCCAAGCGTTATTTATTTTTTTATTGTCCAACCATTTTTTTTTAATGCTTTAATCAAGTTCTCACGCATCTCATCTCTTGATGTTTTTTGATCACCTATCTTTTCAAAAAATACAGGTTCTAATCCCCTATCCTTTTTTGACTTAAAATAGTTTTTAATTGATTGTATTATTATTTTCATTTGCCTCCTTTAGCGTTGTGTTTAAAGTCCCAGCAAGTAGAGTTATTTTCTAAATCAGGACTGGTTATTTATACCAAATTTTTTTATAAAAAGTTATTTTTTTTTAAAAAAAAATTTTTTTATCCAATCATAGAGATTGTTAATTCTATCCTTCATCTTATAAAAACTTAAATTTCCAGTTTTTATATAATTGTCGTGTATAGCCCAAAAAGGTGCTGCTATAAAAACCGTTAAAAGTACAGTAGCAAAACTAACAATAGGTATTAATGGTGTCTTTATCCACCAAGATATATTTTGTCCAAAGCGTAAACTATAATAAAAAACTGCAAACCATAAAAACATAGCCAATAGACCTCCAAATACAGCAATTGAAGATGTTATTAATGAAATTATTATATTTCTCTTAAGTCTATAACCATCATAAGTGTTATACAAAACACATGCTATGACAAATAAATAAAAAAACTGTTTAGCGTCCATAAAATAATCTTATCATTGGACCACCAATGGACCAATATTTATGTTTAACTGACACTTTTGTGAAACTCTGAATTTTTGAGTGGTTTTTTGAATTGTTTTTTATCCAGATTATAACATTTTCCAAACCAGCTAAAAATGTTCTTGGATAGACCATTTTCTACTACTTTTGTTGTACTATGATTTCCACTAGCTACCCAACTACCTCCATCAAAATTAATGTTTAATGTAAAGTATGATTTATAATTTTTTGTTTCCCAAGTGTCCTCAAAATCAAACCTTCTAATCTTTCCTTTCTCATAGTAATTTCCATCATCCATTGAAAACTTATCTTTTTTTCCTTTTTCGTTAATCAAATAAAGTTTTAGTTTTTCTATACTTTTAATTGGCTTTTCACTTTTAGTTAGATCAAATTCCTCTTTGAATTCTGCAAATAAAACTCTGTCTTGCAATAAAGCTCCCTCATTTAAATCACCAGCTTTAACAGATGTGATTTTAGGAATACACCTTAAAATTAATTCTTCAGCAACAGCACTTGTTGCTATAAATGAAATTAAAAATAAAATTCCAAAAATTTTTCTCATAAAACTATCTTATCAGTGGACCACCAGTGGACCAATATTTATGTTTGCTTAAATTAGTTAGGAAATCTAGGGGATCGAACCACTGACCTCGGGCTTATGAGTCCCGCGCTCTAACCAACTGAGCTACCCCGCCATTAAATTATCGTTGATATATACTACTTATTTTTTTTCATTCAAACAAGAAATTAAGAAATTGCGTTAGATATTGGTTTTCCATATTTCTAATATTTTTGCAATTTCAAGAGACTCATTTATATTTACCAAGTTTTTCAAATTATTGGTTCCTTTTGTAAAAAAAGAAGAACTTAACTCTACTTGATAATCATAGACATTCTTATTCGAATTAATAATTTTTTTAAAATAACGACTTTTAGTTTCCACCTCAATAAAAGACTTGTTCGAAGGCAGCCAAGGCTCTTTGATAGTAATTGAAGCTTTTTCAAGAAATATTTTACAAGAATTATCTAAATTTTCTTTTAAACTTACTCTTCCTACAGCGTAAATATTATCATCGATTTTTAAATCAATTTCTCCATCAATATCGACATCTGTTTCACACAAATTGAATTTTGATCGAATAACTTTCATTTCCTTATCTTTTTTAAAGAGATTAAAAAAACTTACAGGATAACAACCTAAATCAAGAATGGATCCACCTCCCAATTTTTTACTAAATAACCTTGAATCTTTTCTTATTTTTTTTACTTTAAACCCAAAACTTGATTCGATCTTTTTAATTAGACCCATTTCTGTTTCTTTAATTAGATTTAATAGAATTTCGGTTTGAGGATGTGCCCTGTAAGCGATCGCTTCAATAAAATCATCTTGATTATCTTTTAATAAATCATGAAGTTCTTTGACTTCATTTAAATTCATTCCCAAAGGCTTCTCGCATAAAATTTTTTTATTACTTTTGGATGCTTTTTCTACGAGAGTTTTATGAGTGTTATTTAGTGTTGAAATATAAATCACATCTACTAAATCTGATTTTATTAAATCATCGTAATCATTAAAAAATTTGATGTCTTTTGAAAGCTTATAAGCTTCTTTTTTCGTTTCGCTAGCTATCGCAGTTAGATTAAAAATTGAAGATTTTTTCTGCAAACAATTAAAATATTGTTTGCCCATATTCCCAAAACCAATAATTCCCCAATTAATCATTATCAATTAAATATGTAATCTATATACAATATTTAATTTTTTGTGTCTTATTTAACTTAATCAAAAATGATGAATTAATTAGGAAATAATTGTTTTTTAGAAAATAATTAGACCAAATAAAAATAGGCCAGCTGATGCTGCTGCGGAAAAATATATTTTTTTTCTAGACTCGTTTTTTTGATTTAATTTAACTCTGTTCAATAAAATATTTATATCTGTTCTTTTTGGTAAATCATTGGATTTATCTTGAACTGTGTATTTTTCAATAAGCTTTTTTCTAACACTTGAAGCTAAATTTTTCATATTCAGATTAAACCACTGTATTTGTTTTTTAACAACTAAAATCATAGTGAAAGATAAATTCCTAGACTGGCTAATAGCAGAACTAAAACTGACAAGATAAGAATATTTTTTTTAAGTTCTGTACTTTCATCTTTTTGAAGTTTTGATTTTAATACGTTTATATCTACTCTTCCTGATGTAGTTCCATTTAATTTTAAAGGCTTTTCAGCATCATTAATATCTTTTGGGGTGTTGATATTACTTTCCATATTTGAAAAGCCTTTATTGTTCATGTTGATATTTAAACATCTAAATAACTAGCCGACAATTTAAAGAAAGTTCAAAGTGGGTCACATTTTGATTGACACATGTTCATTTTGGGTCATAAATCTCACCTATTATTAAAACATGAGCTTAACTAAGGTAGATTTTACAAAAGTTTTAAATGATGATCAAATTTATGATCAACTCATGTCCAATTATGATCAATTAGGGTCAGATTGGATTGCTCATCAGTGGAATTGGATGAACAATATATATAAAGCTTTTAAGGATCATTATAAGTATCTCATCATAATTTCATTAATTGAAAAAACCTTACAATTTTATGATCAAATGAATATTAAATTAAATTTTGATGAGTTTTATGCAAAACCATATTTTCAAATTGAAAAATTTAATATTACAGAGCTTTGTGAAAAATTAAGTTTACCAAAAGAAACTGTTAGAAGAAAAGTTTTGGAACTAGAGAAAATGGGTGTATTAAAAAGAAAAAAAAAACAAATATTTATTGACCGATCCGTATTCTCGCATGTAAAACCTTTAAGACAAATTGGATTTACTTCTAAATATATTCATTTGTTTTGTGAAATCTTAAATAATCAAAAAATTTTATCAAAAAAATTAGAGCTTAAATATATAGAAAATTTAGTCAAAAAAAACTTTAGTATATGTTGGAGATGGTTTTATAGATTGCAAATCCCCCTAGTGATTGGTTATCACAAGATGTTTGAGGATCTATCAACATATCATATCTGGGGTACCGTAGCTTTGAACCAAGCTTTTAATTATAAACAAAAAACTAAAAATACGAATGTTCATGCTTTAACTCCAGACTATAAATCTTTTAATGAAAATCTAATTAAAGGTTCGGGTGCTTCCGCCGGCGTGAGTGCAATGTCTATATCAGACATGACAGAAATTCCTCGTGCAACAGTTATAAGAAAATGCAAATATTTGATAAAAAACGATTTTCTTAAGCTAAATGATAAAAAACAATACATTCTAAGTGGACTAAATGTTACAAAAGTTTTGCCTTACCAAAGAGAAATTTTTAAATATAAGGCTAAATTTTTAAGAAAGATAATTAATCTTTTAATTATCACATAATATTCTTTTCAAATTTAATTATTTTAACTATAAGCATCAATAGAGAGAGTTTATGGGTATTGTTACAACAATAGCTCCTATAATTCTTGCACTTATCATGCTTGGATTGGGGCTGAGTTTAAAAATTGAGGATTTTACAAGAGTATTTAAAACTCCTATAGACTTTATTGTTGGTTTTATTTCTCAATTAATCATTCTTCCTTTAATTGCTTTTTTATTAATTGCAATCTTTAGAATACCCTCTGAGATAGCAATTGGAATTATGATCATCGCTTCTGCTCCTGGAGGAGTTACTTCAAATATTTTAACTAAATTTGCAAATGGAGATGTCGCATTATCAATATCGCTAACAGCTATAATTAGTTTAATAAGTATTGTTTCTGTTCCGTTTATAATTTTTACTTCTGCTGACCTATTAGGAATAACAAATATTGAAGAAAATATATCAATGATAAATATCACTCTTAAAATGTTTTCAGTGGTAACCGTACCAGTTATTTTAGGTATGATTATTAGAAGATTTGCAGAAAAATTTGTGGTAAATAAAATTAAATTTTTTGATAAACTTAATATTGTATTATTTGTAATTTTTTTCTTTGCAGCATTTTATGAAGAGAGGGAAAATATTTTTGATATTTTCGCTCAAGCAGGTCCTATTGCCCTTACTTTAAATGTAACAATGATGATTATTGCATATTATCTCTCTAGAGTTTTTGCATCTGGAATAAGCCAACAAAAATGTATTGCTATCGAATGCGGATTACAAAATGGCGCTCTTGCAATATTTGTATCTACTCAAATATTTGGCACTGATATATTGTACGTTATCCCTACAGCAGCTTATGCTTTGATAATGTATATTACAGGTCTTATTTTTGTTTTTTTTCTAAGGAGTAAAGTCTAAATATTCTTGTAATTAGTTCGTTTTAAGGGCTCAACTTGAACTTTTAGAGGATATTTATTTTTCTCAATTTCAATAAATAGTCTCTTTGTTTGAAGTTCTTTTAGGGAAAGATCACTTTTTATATAACCAAAGACTAAGTTTTTTTTAAAATTAAATGAATAATTACCAGATGTAGATCTTCCAATTATTCTATTTTCAATATAGATAGGTTCATCATGTAGTAATAACGGCTCTCCTGGTTTACTATCCTGCAATACAAACATAGCAAATCTACTTTCAATTTTATTTTTTCTTATTTTTTCTAATGCCTGTTTACCGATAAAATCTACGTCTTTCTTATAACTTATTGTGAAAGATAAGCCTGCTTGATATTGATTTTCCTCAGGGGAGATATCATGTCCCCAATGTAAAAAACCACTTTCCATTCGCATAATATCCATTGCATGCATTCCACAATTTGAAAGATTAAAATCCCTACCCTTTTCGATTAAAAGTTCATATATTCTTTTTGCATCTTTAATATCCACATATAATTCATAACCTAATTCACCCACATAGGATAATCTTTGAGCCCAAATCTTAATTCCATTTAAAATAATATATTTTGCAGTCCCAAATTTAAAATTATCATTGTCATAACTACTTTCACTAATACTTTGTAGCAATTCTCTACTTTTTGGTCCAAATACCCCAAATACACATAACTCATCTGTAACATCACTTATCTCTATATCTTTAGATAGATGTTTTCTTATATGAAATTTATCTCTTTCTCGAGTTGTCGCGGAACTAATTATTCTAAAATAATCTTTCTCAATACAAACAACAGTTAAATCTGTTTCAATTCCACCATCTATATTGAGCATTTGTGTATAGACGCATTTTCCAGGCTCATTTTTAACATTAGCAGTACAAATTTTTTGAAGTTCTTCGTATGCTTTATTTGATTTAATTTCGAACTTTGAAAAAGGGGTTAAATCAAATAAACCAACATTTTTAATGGTGTTATTGGTTTCATACTCTGCTGAGGGATACCAATTTTGATAATTATAACTATACTCATACTCAGTTCTTTCACCATCCAAAGCAAACCACATAGGTCTTTCGTATCCTCCAGATACACCAAAACACGCACCAAAGCTTTTAAGATTATCATGATGTGGAAGAGTTTTAATATTTCTAGAAGTTTTATGTTGTTTAAATGGCCAATGCATCCCATACAAATCACCTAACGACTCGGTTATTCTTTTTTTAATAAAACCTAATTCGGAGTGAAATTTTTGAAATCTTTTTATATCATAACTAAAGATATCTTCATTAATATGACCAGTCATTAGCCACTCAGCCGTAATCTTACCAACACCTCCGCCTGTTCCGATTCCAACACTGTTTAAACCACAACACACAAAAAAATTCTTAATTTCAGGAACTTCACCTAACAAAGCATTAGTATCTGGAGTAAAAGACTCAGGACCTGAAAAAAATTTTCTAATACCTGCGGTCTCCAAGACTGGAAATCTTTTTATTGCTGAAGCTAAGTAAGGTTCAAAATGCTCAAAGTTTTCTTGAAACTCACCAAAAGAAAAATCCTCAGGCACTTTGTTTGTTTTATTCCATGCGGGTATAGAATTACCCTCAAAAATTCCAACTAAAATTTTGCCTGCATCCTCTTTAATATAAGTACGATTATCAAAATCTCTAACAACTGGTAATGTTTTAGATAAATCATTTATTGGTTCAGTGATAATGTAAAAATGTTCAGCAGGATAAAGCGGAATGCTCACGCCACTTTTTTCACCTATTTGTCTGGACCACATTCCCGAAGCTAAAACTATATACTCACATTCGATTTCTTGTCCATTAACTTTAACTCCAGAAATTTTTCCATTCTTAGTTAAAATTTCTTGGACTGGAGATTTTTCAAAAATTTTCGCTCCCTCCATTCTTGCTGCTTTTGCTAACATATGTGTTACTCCTGAGGGATCAGCAGCACCATCACCTGGCATCAATATACCGCCAATAACATTATCAGTATTTATTATTGGATAATCATTTTTTATCTGATTTTTATCTAAAATTTTAACGTCAACATCATAAAGCTGTGCTGTTGTTGCTTGTCTTTTTAATTCTTGCCATCTTCCTTTAGTTTCAGCAATTGATAGTGCGCCGTTTAATCTTAATCCCGCTGAATGCTCAACTTTCTTTTCAAGCTCCTTGTATAAATCTAAAGTATATTTTCTTATCTTTGTAATTGCTGCGGAAGGCCCTAGTTGACTCACAAGACCTGCTGCATGCCAGGTTGTCCCTGAAGTTAATTGATCTCTCTCTAGAAGAACTGTATCTTTCCAACCAAATTTAGCTAAATGGTAAGCAACAGAGCACCCAACGACCCCACCGCCGATAACTATTACTTTTGTTGTTTTAGGAATTTCTTTATTCACTTAAGTGTTATATTAAATATTAGAAAAAAATGAAAACAAAATTATTTATAACAGGCTCATCAGGTTTTATAGGTTTTCATGTTGCAAAAAAATATTTAGATAAAGGCTTTAAGGTATACGGATTTGACTCAATGAATAATTATTATGACGTCAAATTAAAGAGATCTAGATTAAACATTTTAAAAAAATATAAAAATTTTTCATTCACTAAAGGAAATTTGGAAAACCAAAAGAAATTAAATAGTTCAATTAATAAATTTAAACCTTCAATTATAATCCATTTAGCTGCTCAAGCAGGTGTAAGATATAGTATAGAAAACCCAAAAATTTACTTAAATTCAAATTTCATAGGAACTTTTAATGTTATTGAGTGTGCAAAAAAATTAAAGATCAAGCACCTTATCATTGGATCAAGTTCATCAGTTTATGGTGCAAATAAGAAATTTCCATTTCAAGAAATTGACAAAACAGATAGGCAGATAAGCTTCTATGCAGCTACAAAAAAATCTACAGAAAACATAGCGCATTCTTACTCAAGTTTGTGGAAAATACCAATTACGGTATTAAGGTTTTTTACTGTTTATGGTCCTTGGGGTCGACCTGATATGGCATACTTTAAATTTACAAAAAATATTTTAAGGGGGAAAAAAATTGATGTTTATAATAAAGGTAAAATGTATAGAGATTATACTTACATCGATGACATAGTTGATGGAATAGTAAAATTGACAAATAAAATTCCAAAATTAAATTCGTCTAAGAAATACAAGAATGATAGTATCTCACATGTTGCCCCAATTAGAACTTTGAACATAGGAAACACAAAAAAAGTTCTTCTTTCAGATTTTATAAGTGCTATTGAAAAAAATTTAAATAAAAAAGCAGTTAAAAGATTTTTACCAATGCAAAAAGGTGATGTTTATTCGACTTTGTCAGATAGTAGTCTTTTAAGAAGAATTACTGGTTATAATCCTAAAACTAAATATAAAGATGGTATAAAAAAGTTTTTAAATTGGTATTTAGATTATTACAGTTAAAGTGCCAATGTAGGGTCAACATAATCATAACCAAAAACATCTGCAACAGCTTTGTAAGTTATTTGTCCTTTACAAACATTAAGTCCTGCTAAAAAGTTTTTATCCTCTTTTAATGCTTTTTGATAACCTTTGTTTGCAAGTTTTACTAAATAAGGAAGGGTAGCTTGATTTAAAGCTAAAGTAGAAGTTCTAGGAACTCCACCAGGCATATTTGCAACACAATAATGAACAACGTCATCAACAATATATGTTGGATTTCCATGAGTTGTTGGTTTGCTTGTTTCAACACATCCACCTTGATCAATAGCAACATCTACTATTACTGATCCTCTTTTCATAAATTTCAACATATCTTTAGTCACTAATTTAGGTGCTTCAGCTCCTGGAATTAAAACTCCACCCACTATTAAATCTGCTTCAGCCACTAATTTATTTAAATCTATTTTATCAATTTGCTCAGGAATAATTTTTTCCCCGAATATTTCAATTAACTGTTTTAATCTTACTTCAGATTTATCTACAATATGAACTTTGGCTCTCATACCAGTAGCTATAATAGCAGCATTTTCTCCTACTACTCCACCACCAAGAATTAAAACATTTGCTGGTTCACCACCTGGTGCTCCACCTAATAAAACTCCTCTTCCTTTTTGATTTTTTTCTAAACAATGAGCTCCAGCTTGAACTGACATACGACCCGCTACTGCACTCATTGGTGCAAGTAATGGAAGTCTTCCATTATTGTCCGTTACAGTTTCATACGCAATATTTATACTTTTTGATTTAATTAATCCCTCAGTTAATTCTTTTGCAGCTGCCAAGTGAAGGTAGGTATATATAATTTGATTTTCTCTAATCATATCTACCTCAACTTTTTGAGGTTCTTTAACCTTAACAATTATATCAGAGTCGTTAAAAATATCCGCTGCACTTTTAGCAATTTTAGCACCAGCTTTTACAAATTGATCGTTTTCAAAACCTGCTTCGAAACCACCATTATATTCAACCAAAACTTCATGACCTTCCGATACAAGTGTTTTCACACTATCGGGTGTTAAACCAATTCGATTTTCTTGTGGTTTTATTTCTTTTGGAACACCAATTCTCATTAGTGAAATTTAATTTTTTTTGCTTTTGGCGTAATTTGTAATTCCTGTTCTCAGTTTTTCAATAATTTCATCAATATGTTTTTTTTCACAAATAAACATTGGTGCAATAATTAAACAATCGCCAGTGGCTTTGAAATTTACTCCTGCATCATAGCAATGTTTAAAAGTTGCTAAACCTGCTTTACCTGGTCTGCCATCAGTTTTAATATCAATACCACCCATCATTCCGTAACCTCTTATATTATCAACTACATCAATATCTTTTAGAGAAAATAAGCCTTCTTGAAAATAAGGAGCTAAATCTTTTGCTCTATTGAAAATATCATCTTTTTCAAAAATGTCTTGCACTGCTAAAGCTGCTGCAACAGAAACAGGTATTCCAGAGTAAGTGTAACCATGGAAAAGTTCGATTGCTCCTTTTGGAGAATTATCCATTACTGCATCGTAAATTTCTTCTTTACATGCAACAACACCAAATGGAACTATACCGTTTGTGGTAGCTTTTGCCATAGTCATTATATCGGGAGTTACTCCAAATTCTTGTGCTCCAAATGCTGAGCCAGTTCTCCCCCAGCCTGTAATTACTTCATCAAAAATCAAAAGTATTTTATGTTTATCGCACAGCTCTCTAAGTCTTTGTAAATATCCAACTGGAGGAACTAATGTTCCAGTAGATCCGGCGATAGGCTCAACTATACATGCTGCAATATTTTCTGAACCGAAATTAGTACAAATTCTTTCTAAATCATTTGCAATTTCTGCTCCTGTCTCAGGTTGTCCTGAAACAAATTTATGTTCATCTAAATGTGTATGTCTCATATGAACCACACCTGGCATTAAAACACTCGCATAAGCTTTAACATTATTAATCATGCCTCCAACTGAAGTTGCTCCAATATTCATACCGTGATATGCACGCTCTCTTCCGACAAATCTAAATCTTTGTCCTTCACCTCTTGCTTTGTGATATGCAATACTAATTTTTATTGCAGTTTCAACTGCAGTTGATCCACAAATTGTATAAAAAATTTTATTTAAGTTTCCTGGAGTATGTTTTGAAATTCTTGTTGCTAATTCAAATGATCCTCCAAAACCTTGTTGAAATGGTTGACAGTAGTCTAAAGTGTTTAATTGATTTGTAATTGCTTCTATTATTTCTTTTCTTCCATGTCCTAAAGGATTACAAAATAGTCCAGAGCTTGCATCAATTTGCGTTTTACCTTGATGGTTTTTTAAGTAAACACCTTTTGCCTCCACTATTAGTTTTGGATTTTCTTTAAAATCCTTATTAGATGTAAATGGCATCCAATGTTCATTTAATGAATTTGGTACTAAAGTGCGATTTTCCGAGCTCATAATTTTTTATAAAATTTATTAATTTACAATTTAAAGATTCTTTAGACTATATAAGGGTAATTAACCACCAAAATAATTGACGCAACTGTAAGTTGTGTATCAAACATGACACTTTTTTGTTTTACAACCATGCTAATTTAATCTTAAACTTAGAACATATAAATAATTAACTAAGAGGATTAAATGAAAAAAATAATTAGTTTTATTCTTGGATGTTTTGTAGCTCTTAATTTATCAATCGCAACTGCAAATGCAGCAGCAAACGAAGTAAGAGTTGCATACTTTCTAGAATGGCCAAGTCCGAACTTAGAGGACATGCAAAAGAAAAATTTTGCAAAAGCTCTTGGAGTTCCAGTTAAGTGGACAAATTTCACTAATGGTGGAGCTATGACTGATGCAATGTTAGCAGGAGATATTGATATATCTTACTCACAAGGATTAGTACCATTTATAAATGCTGTAAAATCTAAAGCACCTATCAAGTTAGTTGATATTGCTATGGAATATGGGATGGGTGGAACTACTTGTGTTACATCTAATGCATCTGGAATTACAAAAGCGAATGCTACTGAGTTAGAAGGTAAAAAAGTTGCTGTTCCGCTAGGAACAATGGCTGAGTATGTTTTCGATGAAAGTATGAAAGTTGTTGGAGCTGACAGAAAAAAAATGGATATTATTCAAATGGACCCAGAAGAAGGAGCTGCTGCATTAGTTAGTGGTGATGTAGTAATGGCATGTTTGTTTGGTGGTAACTCTATAAAAGCTGCAACTGCTGTTGGATCAAGATTACTTACAGTCCAAGAAGCAAGAGATGCTGGTATCCTAGGTATCGATATCACTTCAGTAACTACAAAGTTTATGAAGGAAAATCCTGGAATGCTCAGAACTTTCATAGAGGTAACTCATGAAGCGAATGCTAGATATAAAGCTGGTAAATCTGACATGAACGCAATGTCAAAAGCTTCTGAAATGAAAGTTGGTGATATGAAGGAAACTCTAAGTGGTTTCAAATTCTTAACACCAGAAGAAACTAAAAAATCTATGACAAAGGGAAATCTTGATGCATTCTTAAAAGGAATGGGTACACCAAGAGGAAACGTAGACACTAGTTTCTTACCTCTATAGTCTTATCGAGAAAGAAAAATTTAATAGGCGCCAATTTTTTAAATTGGTGCCTATTTTTTTAATAAAAATTCTAATATAAAGCTTTTATGAGTGATCTTATCTCACAAAATCTTAATATGATTTTTAAAACTCCTAAAGGGGAAACTGTTCACGCATTAAAAGATTTAAATTTTACTCTAAAAAAAGGAGAACTTCTCACAGTTCTTGGTCCATCAGGTTGCGGTAAAACAACATTATTAAATATTACCGCAGGTTTTATAAGACCAACATCAGGAAGCATCACTTTAAATAATAAAGAAATTGACGGTCCAGGTGTTGAAAGGGGAATGGTTTTTCAGCAAGGAGCTCTATTCGAATGGTTAACAGTTGCTGAAAATGTAAATTTTGGATTAAGAATGAAAAAAAATGATCCAATTGAAACTCAAAAAAAAGTTGATGAGTGGTTAGAAATTGTAGGGTTAAAAGGATTTGGAAATACACCAACATATCAACTCTCTGGAGGAATGCAACAAAGAGTTGCTCTTGCAAGATGTTTAATTAATGATCCAGATTTAATTCTTATGGACGAACCTTTAGGGGCTCTTGATGCTTTAACAAGAGAAAAGATGCAGTCACTAGTATTAAAAATTTGGAAAGAGACTGGAAAGACAATTATCTTAATTACTCATTCGGTTGAAGAAGCTTTATTACTTGGCGAAAGATTGTATGTAATGGCACCTCGACCTGGCCGTATACATAAAGAATATAGTCTTCCATTTGCTTCAATGGGTCTTAAACAAGATTTAAGAGAAATTAAAAAAGATAAAGATTTTTCTACAAAGAGAGAAGAAATTTTAGAAATGATTTGGAATATGGAAGAGGAAATTATGGGGAAAGAAAATTAGATGTTAACACAAATAGTAACCTTTTTAATATTTTTTGCTGTTATCGGCTGTATCCTTTACGGGAGACGCCTAATCAAAACTGAGAAAGTCGATGCAGTTTTTGGAAATCCTGAAAGAGCATTAGGAGGTACTCATTGGGTAATTGTTGGAAGTAGCTTTCTTCTTCTAATTTGGCTTTACTATTCATGGGATATAGCAAAAGGATTTTATCCAAAATCCGCAAATGAATTATGTCAAGTTGCAAAGGTTAATGACTCTTTACTTGGGTTAAAATATCAATTTCCAATAGAAGAAAGAGAGTTCAAAAGTACTTCACAAATTAAAAAAGAAAATAAAAATTTAAAAGTTATTCAAAATGAAATTCAAAATTCTAAAGAATTAAATAATCAGCAAAAAACAGTATTAATTAGTTTTATTACTAAAACTAATCAACTTATACCATTACTTACAAATGAAGATTTACTTGAGAATGAGACTAAACAAAAAATAAGTGATATCACAGGAAAAATTAATCTTTTAACTGAAAATTTTCAAAAAACCGGTTATCCATTTGAAACTGAGCAAGAACTGAGAGACAGGCTAAAAGCTGTCAACGATGAAGGTGGATGGGGTATTACTAAAGTAGATGCAGGTTCAGGGTCAATCGAAAATACTTTAGAGGTACCTTTGATACCTGCAACAAATAGAGGGTTAAAGTTCCATACTGCAGCAAAAGAACTAAACCTAATAAGTGATGAATTCTTTAAATTAAGAAATCATAACCCACAATTTAAAACTAAAATCAAAGAGCTCAAGGATCAGATTAAAGTTTATAGAAATGATTTAAGAGATGATGAAGAAATAGCATCTAATTATGCCAAAAATATTGTTAAGATTGCAAGAAGAATTGAATTTGCAAGTATTTATCCTCCCAACGCATTAAATAAAATGCAATCGGCAATTATCAAATTTGATAATGCGCAAAAAGATGCTCAAGGAGGTCTTAGATATATTGATATATTTTTATTCCCAGCAGGAACAATAGTTGCCAGTGGTCCAAGTTGTTCAGAACAAGGTTCGGGCAGATGGTTACCTAAGCCATCTGATACTTTTAATAAATTCATACTCATGTCAAAACCTAGTGTTGGCTATAAAGATATCCCACTTTTATGGGTAAAAATGGTTGATGTAAGTAAAATGATTGGTTTTATTTTGCCAGATTGGATAGCCGATATTTTGCCAGGTGAGTATCCAGTTCATACTAAGGACGGAATTGTAAAACAAAATTTTAAAGGAGGGGTTCTTAAAGTTGTTACAGGTGACTTCAAATTATTTAAAATTCCTGTTCCTTATGGTCATATCTGGGATTCATTTTTAAGAGTCTTTCTCGGTCTAATTTTTGGAATACTAATTGGAGTGCCACTAGGACTTTTTATGGGATTAAATAGATTTGCAAAAGGTTTTTTTGATCCATTAATTGAACTGTATAGACCAGTGCCTCCACTTGCATGGGCGCCTTTAATAATTTCTGTTTTAGGTATTGATAATACTGGTAAAGTATTTTTGCTTTTCATGGTCTCACTTTCTATAATGATTATTTCTGCCAGAGCTGGAGCCTCAGGAACTCAATTATCAAAAATTCATGCGGCCCATTCTTTAGGTGCATCTAAGAAACAAATATTAAGATATGTTATTTTTCCAAATTCACTACCTGAAATCCTAACCGGTATTAGAGTGGCTGTAGGTATGTGTTGGGGGACTTTGGTTGCAGCAGAATTTTTAGCAGGAACGACAGGAATCGGATTTGTGGAAAATGTAGCAAAAAAATATTTTCAATATGAAGTTATATGGATAACAATTTTTATTATGGGTATGTTGGGTCTTTTATTTGATATTACCTTAAGAAAGATAATTGACAAAACTATTCCATGGAGGGGTAAAGGATAAATTTTTTATAAAATTTTTAATATTTTTTTTATTGGTTTTTCAAGAACAAGTTTAAAATTCGTTGCATTGTAAAAAGGGAAAGTCAAAGTAAAACTATATAAAATGATTATCAAAATAAATATGTATCTATTAAATCTTAAATTATAAGTTGAAAGTAATATTTTTGATTTATAACAAAAAATTGCAATAAAAAAACTACAAGAATACGAAACATATATATATCTGCCCCAATCAAGAGCAAGTATATAAACTGGTATTGTGAATAGAAATAATAATCCAAAAATTAATAAAGGATTGTATCTTAAAAGATATTTATTTTGAACTAATGTAAATTTAGAATTCAGAAGTTTTAAACCTAAAAAAAAATTTACTAGTAAAAAAGATAAGAAATAAATAATTAAACTTTTTTTAAAATTAAATCCAATTTCTATTTTTTCAGAAATATAATTATCCATATCGCTTGCTAACCATGCTATTTGTCCAACTTTAGAGCACTTTTCTGTTACATATAATTTTATGGAATTACAAATTTGAACAACCTGATTTAAATCTCCTTGATTAAAATAAATCAATAGAAATAAAAAAATTATAACTAAGAATATTATAGATTTATCAATAAGATTAAATGAAATTTTTTTTTGTTCTAATATTAAAAAATATAAAAATATTAAATATGGTGAATAAAATATAAATGCTGAATGAGATAAAATTGTTAAAACAAGACATGAAATTAAAATCATCAATAGATAATTCTTTTTAAATCTATTTCCAAAAAAACAAAAAAATCCCACTACTGAAATCATTAGTATATCTTTTCGACCAACAATTTCAGAATTCATAAGGGGATATAAAAAAAATCCTGGGGAAAGAAAAATCAAAATATTTAAATGATTTTCATACACAATTTCAATAGATTTAAAGAGTAAAAAGGTAAAAAAGATTATTAGAATAAATATAAAAATTAAAACTAAAATATCTAAACGGATATTAAGATTAGAATAAATTTGAAATAATATCTCACCAATAAATCCTCTTCTTACAAATCCAGCTTGGTAATTTATCAACCAATCAGAGTATTGCCACTCAGAATACTCAACATAAAAACTATAAAATTTTGAAAGTTGAGATAAACATACTGTTATAATAATGAAAAATAATATATTTTTTGTGTTAAATTTTTTAAATAAATTTATCATTTAAACTAAATATACTTTAATAGAATGAAAAAAAATAAGCTATCAAATGTTTTAAGTAAAATATTTAGAAAACACGGATTAAGTAAATCTCACTCTAAAATTAGTGCTGACGCGATTATAAATGCAGAGTTAGTTGGTGCATATGGACATGGTCTTTCAAGAATAAAAATGTATTGCAAAAGAATAAAAAAGAAAGTTATCAATCCGAGACCAAAAATAAAGATTATAAATTATTCAAAATCAATTTCTCATATAGATGCTGATAATAGTATAGGTTTTGTTGCTGCAGATTTAGCAATTAAAAAAGCTATAGATAATGCAAAAAAATCTGGAATTGGAATGGTAGCAGTAAAAAATAGTGGCCATTATGGTTTGTCAGGGTATTACGCAGAACAGGCTATTAAAAAAAACTTGATAACAATGATATATACAAATGCACCACCCGCTATTGCACCGCATGGAGCACGAAAAAGTTTATTTGGAACAAACCCAATATGCTTTGGTAGTCCATCTGGTTCAAAAGTGCCATTTATTTTAGATACATCAATGTCAATGATCAATAGAGGAAAGATTAGATTTGCATCCAAAATTAATAAAAAAATTCCAATAGGAGTTGCGTTAGATAGATTTGGAAAGCCTACAACTAACGCAAATAAAGCCCTAAAGGGTGTTCAATTACCAATCGCAGGATATAGAGGATCTGGATTGGCATGGATGGTTGATATTTTGAGTGGAGTTTTAACAGGAAGTAGTCATGCAGGTGAAGTCAAAGACCCTTTTGATGATTTTTCTGGTCCACAAAACGTTGGACATTTGTTTATTACATTCAAAAGTAATTTATTTGTGAAAAATTTTAATAATAGAATTAAACATAATATCAAAAAAATTAAGAAACTTCCAAAGATTAAGGGAGTTAAGGAAATCATGTATCCTGGACAAAATAAGTACGCGAGAAATAAAGCTAACAGTAAAAAAGGAATTAAAATTTCAAATCAAATTAAATTTGAAATTAAAGAACTTCTGGATTAGGTTCATTTAATTCTTTTTTTTATAATCCAAATACCCTCTTTATAAATATTTTCATAATTATCCAGGATGTATCTATCTGTATATTCCAACCTATAACTTGGAGAGAATTTATTTTTATTAGTATCTGAAATTACTATTTGAGTATTAGAGATTGATTTATTAAGTCTCATTTGATTTTCCCTCGACCCTACAGTAATTGTAAAATAAAAAATTGAACAGCTTGGTTTTCGTAATAAATATAATAGCATTACATCATTCGTAAAAAGTTGAATACATTCATAGTTTTCAACTATTTTTTTTGCATTGCCTATAAAGCTTTTTTGTTTATCATTTAAAAAAAAATTATCTTCTAATTTTGTATATTTATTAAGACGTTCACTAAATTTGAAAATATTTTGAATATTAAAATTAAAACTTAATATTGATAAAATTATTATTGACAAAAATATCTTTTTTTTTTGATTTAAAATTTTTGAAAAAAATCCTAATTTTTCGAGATAAATTAAAGAAAAGTACAGAATAATTATTGAATAAAAAATCTGCACAAAACCAAAAGAGGACTTGATATGAGGACCATCGCTTCTCCCAATAGCATATCCATAACTTAAAAATGAAAACAGAGAAATTAATATCAATACAAAAATAAATTTATTTTCTATTTTTATTTTCTGAAAATAAATCAGTTCCAATGATAAAATAATTGATATCGATATAAGAGCTAAGGTCTTAGCTGCCCTAGCTGAATTTGGATCATCAGAAAAAGGTAAAGGATGTATTATGCCTCCTATTATATTCATCTCATTTAATATTGAAGTGGTATTTTCAATAAAATATTGAAATTCATTCCCTAAATAAAAATAGGTTAATAGCCAAGTGATAATTATTGAAAATATCAAATTTAGAAAAGGTTTAAAATCCTTTTTTATAAGTAAATAAACAAAAAGAACAATCAACACCAAATTACAAACAATTCCTCTATCCACGCTCCAGAAAATAGATAGAACGCTTATTGGACCTGCAAAAATAACTAGATAATTTTTTAGATTGGGTTTGAGAAATATCTGAAGGAAAATTAGTAAAGTTAAAAGTGGAAAGATTTCTCTCCAAACAAAGTTATCTACGCCACCAGTATAATTTATCAATTGAAGACCACTTAAGTTCAGTAAAAAATTAAAAAGAAGTTGAAGCGAATCTTTTAATTTTGATAAGATTGTAATTTGATAAAAAATTACAACTAAGATTAATTTTAAGATTAAAATATAAATTAAATTTAAATATCTTGTTGATCCAATGCTTAATTGATCAAAAAATTTCCATATTAAATTTGAAGATATCGTTTCATAAAATATTCCAACAGTTACGTAAGAACCTGACCATAAACTTTGATCTATTGAATATTTAAAAGCTGAGCTCATTTGTTGACCCTCATGAAAAGTATCAATCTTATTTATTGGAAAATTTATCGACAAAAATTCTAGTATTGTTAATAATAGAAAAAAAATTGTTAAAATATCTAAAAAATAATTGGTATTAATAAATTTTATATCTCTGTCCAATATTCGATTTTTTAAAACTTGATAGTTATGGGAAAAATTTAACGATTTAATTAAAATGTAAGATAGTAAAGGTAATGATACAAATACTAGATATCTTAATAAATCATTTTTATGATTATATTTGTTGTTAAAGTATTCACCTATTATAGTTGTTTCCTCGTAAGTTAAGCTAACTAAATCCCAGTTATATAATGATAAAATTATGATTAGAAAAATTAATAGAGTATAAAATACATTTTTAATCATCTGATAAAATACATTTTACATTTTTTTTCTTATATTGTATCAAAATATAT
The DNA here is from genome assembly GCA_902575785.1 of uncultured Pelagibacteraceae bacterium. Taxonomy (GTDB): domain Bacteria; phylum Pseudomonadota; class Alphaproteobacteria; order Pelagibacterales; family Pelagibacteraceae; genus Pelagibacter. The sequence continues at coordinate 7,541 of CACGSR010000006.1, read as the reverse complement.
CTACTATAATTAAGATATTAATGAATAATCAAACAATTAATCATATTAGTATAATTGGAGGAGCGGGTCATGTTGGTTTGCCTTTAGGACTTGCCTTTGCGTCAAAAAATTTCAAAATTCATCTCATTGATAAAAATAAAAAAGCTCTAAAAAGTATTAAACAAAATAAGATGCCTTTTTTAGAAATCGGAGCAAAAAAATTATTACAAAAAGCTAATAAAAAAAAATTATTTTTTTATGAAAATGACTTAAGCAATGTATCAAAAAGCAAATATATAATAATTTGTATAGGCACACCAATAGATAAAAAACTAAAACCTGATCTTATTAGTTTCTATGGATTAATAAAAAAACTCAAAAATAGAATTAACAAAAAACAAATTCTAGTAATTAGAAGCTCTGTATTACCAGGAACAAATCAAAAAATAAAAGAAATTTTAAAAAATAAAAATAATAATATTGTTTATGGACCAGAGCGCATAGTCCAAAGTAAATCTCTTATTGAACTGCCGAAGTTACCACAAATTTTAGCTTGTGAAAAAGATAATGTATTTAAGAGTTCAAAAAAACTATTTTTAAAAATTTCAAAAAAGATTATAAGAACTTCAATCCTAGAGGCTGAATTAATCAAACTATATTCTAATGCAAATCGCTATATTAATTTTGCCATAGCAAATCAACTGTATACAATTTGTCATTTAAATAATTTAAATTTTAAAAGAGTAAGAAATATAATGCAGGATGGTTATGCAAGAAATTTAAATTTAGCTAATGCAGGTTTTACAGCTGGGCCGTGTCTTGTAAAAGATACTATGCAATTAAAATATTTTACAAGGAATTCTTTTCCCTTAGGTTCCGCAGCAATGAAAGTGAACGAGAATATTCCAAGTTTAATAATTGATAAATTAAAAATGTTTAAGAATTATAAATCAAAAAAAATTGGCTTATTAGGTTTATCTTTTAAAGGCGAAACAGATGACATTAGAGACTCCTTATCAATCGTATTATTAAAAAAATTAAAAAAATTAAATTTAAAAATTTTACAATCAGATGAATACTACAAAGCTAAAAATGGAATATCTAAAAAAGAATTAATCAAAAGATCAGATATTATCATAATAGGAGCTCCTCATAGAGCTTATAAAAAATTGAAAATTAATAAAAAAAAGAAAAAACTGATAGATATTTGGGATATTATTTAATTGATTTAGCAGGATTTCCTGCGACTACATCATTCTCTTTAACATCTTTTATAACAACAGCCCCAGCTCCTACAACTGCATTATTACCAATTTTTACACCTTGTTTTATAGTTGAATTCGCACCTATGTAAGAAAATTTACCAATTTTAACAGATCCTAATACTACTGCTCTTGGAGCAATTGTAGCATACTCTCCAATTAAAACATCGTGATGGATTTGTGATCCAATATTTATTTTAACACCGTTATTTATATTTACTCTAGAGGATATAAAGCAAAGTTTTTGAATTAAAATACCTTTTTTTTTTAATAAATCTTTTATGACAGATTTATCTACATATGTTTTATTCATTATTAAATTTTTAACATTTTTTTTAAATATCTTATCAGTCAATGACTTCCTTTCTTTTCCTTTATCAATAACAATATAAACATTTGGATTGTATTTTTTTTTTATCTTTAACCAGTCAGTGATTTTTTCTTTGCCTGCTCTTTTAGTCATTTTATAATTTTTTTTATAGTCCGATATTAAACCAAGATAATTACCTTTATTTTCAATGATAAACTCCTCAAAATCACGGTCGATTCCAACAATACAAAATTTATTTTTAATCATCTAAATATTATAGTAATAACATGTAAATTAATTTTCACTATGAAAAAAAATAAAATTGATCTCAGGTTTGTTTCTCCTAAATTAGATAGAGGTGACATAAATTTTCTTTTAAATAATATCCTTAAGCAAGAAATCCCTAATGAGGGAAAATACACTAAGAAATTCGAGGATAAAATTGCTAAAATTTTAAAAACTAAATATGTAATGGCAACAACTAGTGGAACAATCGCTATTTATTTAGCCTTAAAATCATTGAATATTAAAAATGGAGACGAAGTAATTGTTCCTAACATAACCTTTGCAGCTACTGTGAATGCCGTAAGTCTAACAGGAGCAAAACCAGTGCTTGTAGATGTAGATAAAACAAATCTTTTAATCGACACAAATAAATTAAAAAAAAAGATAAATAAAAAAACAAAAGCGATAGTAACAGTACATGTGTCAGGTAGAGGATCAAATATTCTAGAATTAAAAAAAATTTCTAAAAAATACAAATTGAATTTAGTTGAAGACGCCGCTGAGGCATTTATTTCTAAAAAAAAAAATAAATACTTGGGTACTTTTGGAGATTTAGGATGTTTTTCATTTTCTCCCCCAAAAATAATTACAACTGGTCAAGGTGGTGTTGTGGTTACAAATAATTCATCTCTTTACAAAAAATTGTTACAATTAAAAAACCAGGGAAGGGTTGGATTTTCTAATGGTGGCCAAGACAGATATGAGAGTATTGGATATAATTTCAAATATACTAATTTACAAAGTGCATTAGGAATTTCACAATTAAAAACAATAAAATACAGAAAAAAAAAACTAACTGAAAATTATTTATTTTATAAAAAAAATTTAATTCAAAATAAGAAAATAAAATTATTTGAATTTGACATCAAAAACGGTGAAGTACCTTTATGGACTGATTTATATTGCTCAAAAAGAGATCAGCTTCATAATTACCTTCTCAAAAATAAAGTAGAAAGTAGACTTTTCTGGCACCCAATAAATTACTGTAAACCGTACAAACAAACTTTCAAAAACTTGGAAATTTCAAAAATGTATAATGAAAAACTTTTATGGCTACCCTCAACCTTAGATTTAACTAAGAAAGATTTAAATAAAATATGTAGCCTAATAAACAATTTTACTAAAGAACATTTATCATGAGTGAAAAAATTTCAATAATTCTTCCAGTTTATAATGAAAAAGAAAGCTTATTGATAATGGTTAGATTATTGAATTCCTCTCTAAAAATTAGTTCTGAAATAATTATTGTTCATGACAACCATACAGATAATTCCTTGGAGTCTGCAAAAATACTTAAAAACGAATTTGATAATGTTAAAATTATTCATAATAAAATTGGTCCTGGAGTAAGAAATGCTGTTGAAACAGGAGTTCAAAACTCATCTAATGAAATTATATTAATTACTGCCGTGGATGAAATTTTTCCAATTATTTCAATTGAAAAAATGTATGAAAAATTACAAGAAGGGTATGATTTTATAAGTGGCACCCGCTACAGCAAGGGAGGAGCTCGCTTGGGTGGTTCTTTTATTGGATCAGTTCTATCTAGGACAGCAAATAAAGTTTTCAATTTAATCTCTAAAGTTCCATTGACCGACTGTACGACAGGAATAAAAATGATGAGAAAAAAAGTTTGGAATAGTATTGATTTTCAATCAAATCCTATCGGTTGGGCTTTTGCTTTTGAAATTTCGATTAAGTCATATCTTAAAGAATATAAATTATCTGAATACCCTATTAAATCTGTTGATAGGTTATTTGGAGGATCTTCTACATTTAAATTAGGTTCTTGGACAAAAGAATATTTAAAGTGGTTTTTTTGGGGAATTAAGATGACGAATAAATTTAAATAATCATTTAATTATTTATTAGATAAATGACTTTTCAAAATAATCTTTTTAAAAAGAATAATATAATTTTATTAGTCATTTTATCACTTGGGATTTTTTATAGATTTTATCAATCAAATTTTGATGATCTTTGGCTTGATGAATTTTTTGGTTTTTGGATGTCTGATCCTAAATTAGATTTTTATGAAACGTACCAAAGAAGTCTAGGTCCTGGTTGGGGACAAAATATGTTTTTTGATTTTGTTCTTAAATATTTTTTTTATTTTTTTGGATATTCACCAGAACTAGGAAGATTTTTTATTTCTTTTATTGGATCACTAAATATAATTCTAATAACCTACTTATCCTATCAAATTGACAAATCTAGAAGCTTCATATTAGTCGCTTTTCTTGCTAGTCACTGCTGGCATTTAATAAGTTATTCTCAAGAGTTGCGTGGATATAGTTTTGGTTTTTTTTTAGCACTATTAAGTCTGATACTTTTTATTAAGATCTTAAATTTTAGTAAACCAAAAAACAAAATTTTTTTTGGATTTTTTTATATTGTTGTTAATTTATGTGGATTAATTAATCATATTTTTTTTGGTTTATTAGTTTTTGCCCAATCATTATTTTTACTCAATTTTTTAAAAGAAAAAGAAAAATTTAAATTTTTATTAATAAGTTTTTTAATAACTTTTCTTGCTTACCTTTTTTTAATGTACCCTTTTTTAATTAAAAATTTAACTAATGAAGTTTTTTGGTTACAACAATTGAGTCCTAAATTTTATATAGAGTATTTTTTTCCAAGGTTTTTCGGATCGAAAATAATGGGTTACCTGTATTTAATTATATTTGTTTTCTTAATAATCTATTCAAGAAACGAGATATTTAAAAAAAAATCTTATTTTCAATTATTATTCTTAATATTTTTTGTCAGTTACATGATACCTATAGTCTACGGTTATATTAAAATACCAATTCTAACAGATAGGTATATTATATTTGTTCTAATACCGATTATTATTTTATTGTCCTCATTATTATTTAGACTTAAAAAATTTAAAAAAACATTAATAGTTGTCTTATGTGTTTTTACTTTTTTTAATAATTACTTAGAAATTTTTAAAAGGGAAAACACTAAACCAGTTTTTAAAGAACCTCTTGAATATATCAATCAAAACAGTGTTCAAGATGTTGTAGTTTTATCTCAAAATGTTGATAGTTATATTTGGCTTAAAAATTATCTAGAAAAAATTGATCATGAAAAATTTCAAAGTTTAAACTTTGTAAATAAAGAGAAAACTACTGATAAAATTGATTTTTGGGTAATTTGTTATCATCCTCTGAACAATTTTAATTGTAATTTTTTTGACAGTAAACCTGAATATAAAAGAATGCAAAATTATGAATATTATTTGGTAGATTTAATTTTATATAAAAAATAGTATGAATAAATTTAAAATAAAATAAATTGTTAACTTGAAAAGAAATATCTTAGTTACAGGTGGAAGCGGTTTTATTGGTTCAGCTATAGTTAAATATCTTGTAAAAAAAAAATATAATGTGGTTGTCTTCGATAATAACTCGCGGGGAAGATCTAGAAGAATTAAAGATGTAAATAAAAAGATTTCTTTTATAAAAGGAGATATTAGAGATAAAAAGAAGCTTTTATCTATAAATAAAAAAATTGATACTATAATTCATTTGGCATATATCAATGGAACAAAATTTTTCTACAAAAAACCTTTTGAAATACTAGACATAGCAGTTAATGGATATTTAAATATTTTAGAATTTTGTAAAATTAAAAAAGTTCAAAATCTTTTCTTAGCATCTAGTTCCGAAGTTTATCAAAACCCAATTAAAATTCCAACGGATGAAAATGAAATGCTCAAAATTCCTGATATTCATAATCCTAGATATTCATATGGAGGGGGGAAAATTTTTTCAGAATTATATGGACTTTATTTCGCTAAAAAATATTTAAAAAAATTCATCATTTTCAGACCTCACAATGTTTATGGAGCAGATATGGGAAATGATCACGTCATACCCGAATTTATTATACGGTTTAAAAAAATTGGAAAAAAAAAAAATTTTTTAATTCATGGAACAGGTAATGAAGTAAGATCATTTATTCATATAGATGATTTTATAAACGGCTTTGATAAAGTTTTTCAAAGAGGAAAGAACACTGAAATTTATAACATTGGAACAACAGAAAAGGTAAAAATTTCTCGTTTAGCCTATTTAATTTCAAAAATTTACAAAAAAAAAATTAAAATTATAAGATCTAAATTGCCTAAAGGAAGTCCAAGTAAACGATGTCCAGATATTGGAAAAATAAAAAAGCTTGGATTTAAGCAAAAGATTAGTTTAAGAAATGGTCTTAAAAAAGTAATTTTTAATGATTAAAAAATTTTCAAAAGTTGTAACAAAATGTCAAATTTCAAATTCTAAAAAATTAGAGTCTTTAATTTTTCTAGGTTACCTACCACCAGTTAATACTTTAAGAAAAATTGGAAGTGCATTTGAAGAAGAAATTTCATTTCCTGCTGAGTTATTATACTGCAAGAAATCAAAATTAGCTCAACTTGGTTGTATTGTTGATAAAGAAATATTGTTTCCCTATTCTTATCCATACACAAGTAGCACAACTAAAATTTTAAGAGAAAATTTTGCAGATTTATACAAAGAAACTAAAAAAATTATTTATTTAAGGTCGAAAGACTTAGTGATTGATATTGGTTCAAATGATGGAAACTTGCTTAGTAATTTTAAAGACTCCCATAAAGTTTTGGGCGTTACTCCTGAAAAAATTGGAAAACTAGCGATTAAAAAAGGCATACCAACTATAATTGATTATTTTGATAACAAGACAGTAAAAAAAATATTAAGTAAACATGGAAGAGCTAAAATAATTACTGCAACTAATGTATTTGCTCACATTGATAATATTAATCAAATAGTAAAAAATGTTTTGAGAACTTTAGATAATGATGGGATCTTTATTACTGAGTCTCATTATCTTTTGCCATTAATAAAAACTGTACAATACGACACTATTTACCATGAACATTTAAGATATTATTCTGTTCAAAGTTTAAACTATTTATTTAAAAAACATAATTTGGAAATAATTCACACCAAAGAGATATCTACGCATGGAGGTTCAATTAGAGTTTACGCTGCAAGAAAAGGTAAATATAAAATTTCTAAAAGTGTTAAACTGCAACTAAAAAAAGAAAATAAAGGTCTAAATAAAAAAAGTTTTATTCAATTTAAAAAAAATGTAGTCAATTCAAAAATAAAATTATTTAATATAATTAATAAATTAAAAAAAGAAAAAAAAACTATTTTTGGAGTTGGAGCTCCATCGAGAGCATCCACACTAATAAATTACATTGGTTTAGACCAAGAGATTATCAATTGTGTCCTTGAAATTAACGGCTCTTACAAAATTGGAAATTATATTCCTGGAACTAAAATACCAATTTTAAATGAAAATATATTAAAACAAAATAAGCCAGATTATCTTTTACTATTTTCATGGCATATTAAGAATGAATTAAAAAGAAATTTAAAGAAAAAAGGATTTAAAGGAAAATTTATAATACCACTTCCAACTCCCAAGATTGAAAATTAAAATTTATTTATACAAAAAAAGAAAGCTGCTATATGTGCAGAATTATTAAATTTTCTTATATTAATCATTTTTATTATCTCTTTAGTTGTCTTTAAAAATACCTGAATATTTTTCTCTGGTTTAGAAATTTTGGATAAATTATTTGTATAATAACAAAAACATTTTCTATTTCCTCTACCTGGATCAGCAAAAAATTCAAAAGCTTTTTGTAATTTTTTTTTAGATTT
>CACGSR010000005.1:0-54389 GCA_902575785.1 uncultured Pelagibacteraceae bacterium | reverse complement strand
GTATTTTAATCTTAGCTTTTTTTCCATCAATAGTTGGGATCTCAACAGTAGTTCCCAATGCTGCATCAGCAATTGATATTGGAAATTCAAAAAAAAGATTTACATCAGATCTTTTAAAAAGTTCATGCGATTTTACATTTATAAATAGATATAAGTCCCCTGTGGCCCCACCTCTTGTTCCAGCTTCTCCTTTTCCTGCAAGTCTTATTCTTGTACCATCATCTACACCCTTTGGAATAGTAACCGAAATTTTTTTTGATACTTGTTTATTTCCTTGGCCACTACAATCATTACATGGATTAGTTATCTCCTCACCGTTTCCTGCACATTGTGGACACGTCTGTTGTACTGTAAAAAATCCTTGATTAGAACGTACTCTTCCACTTCCACCACAATAAGTGCATCTATCTGGGCTTGTTCCAGGTTTTGAACCATTTCCTTTGCAAGTATTACATTTTTCTGAAGTTGAGAATTGTATATTTTGTTTTTTCCCTGAATATGCTTCTTCCAAAGAAATAGTTAAATCATATCTTAAGTCTGAACCCCTGTTACTTGAATTTCTCCGTCCAGAGCTTCTTCTACCACCGCCAAAGTCTCCAAAAAAATCCTCAAAAATATCAGAAAAATAGTTTCTCTTACTGAGGTGAAAAAGGTTAATAAAAAGATTGGTGGAATAAAGATTGGTTCAAATACTGAAGCGGCATTTAAAAAAACAAATGTAATCGTCGATTTCACAATTCCTAAGTGCACTTTTCAAATTTTAAAAATTGCATCAAAATTAAAAAAAAGAGTAGTTATTGGTACAACAGGTTTTTCTAAAAAAGAAGAGGAGCTTATTAAAAGATATTCCAATAAAATTCCTATTTTAAAAGCAGGTAATATGAGCCTTGGCATAAACCTTCTTATGTATTTAACTGAAATTAGCTCTAAATCACTTGGAAAAAATTTTTTAAGTCAAATTTACGAAGTTCACCATAAGCACAAAAAAGATTATCCTTCTGGGACTGCTTTGATGTTAGGAAGAGGGATTGCAAAAGGAAAAAATAAAAATTTCTACAGTTTAATTGGAAAAAAATATCTTAATAAAAAAAGCTTTCCATTTAGCAAAAAAATAAACTTCAATTCTATTCGAACTGGTGAGGTAATCGGAGAACATGAGGTCAAATTCTCTAGTGGCAAAGAAATTATTACCTTAAATCATGAAGCATTTGATAGAGCGCTTTACTCAGAAGGTGCATTGATTGCTGCTAAATGGTTGATGAAAAAAAAACCAGGACTTTATTCAATGAGGGATCTTTTGAATTTCTAATAATGAATGAAATCCAAAGAGCCAAGATAGTTTACAGAATATTAAATCAAACATACCCTAAAATAACTGTCCCTCTAAAGAGTAGAAACGTTTTTACTTTACTTGTATCAGTTTTACTTTCTGCTCAATGTACAGATGTAAATGTCAATAATGTTACAAAAAATATTTACCCCAAATATTACAAACCAAAACATTTTGTTAAATTAGGGAGAAAAAAAATTGAAAAATTAATAAAAAAAATTGGTATTTTTAGAATCAAAGCGAAAAGTATTTATAACTTATCAAAAATTTTAATTGAAAAATATAATCATCAAGTACCAAAAACATTTGATGAGTTAGAGAGTCTCCCCGGAGTAGGTCATAAAACTGCAAGTGTGGTAATGTCCCAAGGGTTTGGCTTTCCTGCATTTCCTATAGATACTCACATTCATAGGTTGGCTCAAAGATGGGGATTAACTAATGGTAAAAATGTAATTCAAACCGAAAAAGATTTAAAAAGATTGTTCCCTAAGAAACATTGGAACAAGCTTCATCTTCAAATTATTTATTATGGAAGAGAATATTGTAAAGCTAGGGATTGCTATGGAATATCTTGTAAAATATGTACCACTTGCTATCCTAACAGAAAAAAACCTTTAATAACCAAAAAAGCTTAAGATGAAAATTATCGGTGTTGGCAATGCTATAGTTGATGTGATTTGTAATGTGAATGACAATTTTTTAAACGCAAATGACTTAACTAAAGGAACGATGAAATTGGCTTTTGATAAGAGAGAATTTGAAAAAATGTTATCCGGTCTTGAGATAAAAAAAACAGTTTCTGGAGGATCTGTCGCAAATTCGATCGTTGGTTTATCACAACTCAAAAATGATGTGGGTTTTATTGGAAAAATATCTGATGATAAATTAGGGTTAAAGTATGAGGAGGGTTTAAAGAAGGAAAATGTAAAATATTATTATAAAAAAAAACATGAGGAATTGCCAACAGGAACTTGTTTGATCCTAATAACACCTGACTCTGAAAGGACCATGTATACCTATCTTGGCACAGCCGGTAAAATTAATAAAACTGATATAGATCTAAAAGCTATCAGAGAAAGTGAACTAATTTTTTTAGAGGGATATCTTTGGGATGAAGGAGATCCAAAAGGTGCTTTTGATATATGCATCGAAAATTCTAAAAAAACTGCAATGTCTTTATCTGATAAATTTTGTGTTGATAGACATAAACCTCATTTTTTAGAGTTAGTTAAGAATAAATTGGACATAGTTTTTGCAAATGAGAGTGAAATTATGTCATTAATAGATGCTCAAAACTTTAATCAAGTTATAGAATTTGGTAAATCTCTAAAGAAACTGCTAGTGATCACAAGGGGAGAAAAAGGCTCAGTCAGTATTGATAAAGATTCTGTAAAAGAGTTTAAGGCTGATAAAAACTTGAAAATTGTTGATTTAACAGGAGCAGGAGATTTATTTGCAGCTGGCTTTTTGCACGGATATACTAATAGACTTAATAATGAAGAAAGTTTAAAAAAAGGTACTGAATTGTCATCAAAGATTATTCAAAAAATTGGAGCTAGACTTTAAAAAATGGCAAATAAAATAATTCACAAGCTATTTCCTTCACCGGTATTTCAATTCAAAATCGAAAATCATGAGGAAATAAATAAACAACTTATTGAATATATTTATGGATTAAAAAAAGAAGACGACCAAGGTATCAAAAAATCAAATGTAAATGGTTGGCATTCAAAAAATTTTAAAATTGAAAAGGATAATGTTCCTTACAATTTTATTAAATCTATTCATGGTCATATTAAAGAAGTTATTGTGGATGGTTTTGGCTGGAAATATATTCCTGAAAAAGTTGGAATAACTGAAATATGGTCTATTATTAACAAGAAAGGGACTTTTAACACCTCTCATAATCATCCAGGATCATATCTTAGTGCAGCATATTATGTGAAAGCTCCCAATGAATGTGGCAATATCCATTTCTTTGATCCAAATGAGATAAAAAAGTTTAATAGTCCTCCAATTGAAAATCCAACTGATCTTAGCACCAGTGGATTTAGTATTAAACCTGAGGAAGGAAATCTATTACTTTTTCCATCGTATCTTTATCACGATGTTGGAAAAAATTTATCAGATGAAGATCGAATAGTTATAAGCTTCAATGTAAGTATTATTCCGACTGCAGCTAAATAGTAAATTTTTTTCTCTTAAAACTACCCTTGCCCTTTTTGGGCTTTACAATTCTTTGTTTATATCTTTTAGTATAAAGCTCTTTTGCAATTTTATTTTTTTTTTTCAATTTATCTTATATCCATCTTTTAGATTTATAATAAAATTTTCATCGTTAAAATTTTCCTTAATCTTTTTTCTTAATCTATAGATATGAGTTTCAACAGTATGGGTTTCTAATTTATCATTGTATCCCCAAACCTCTTTTTGCAACTCTTCTATTTTAACTGGCAAACTAGACCTATTTAAGTAGACTATTAAATTCGCCTCTCGTTCAGTTAAATTTAATTTTTTTTCTTTTTTTGAAATCTGTCTCGAATTCAAATTTAAATTATATAAACCAATTTTTACCTCTGATTGTAAATTAAATTTATTTCTTAAGAATTTTATATTTATTAATTCGAGTAACTTATTAATTTTTATGGGAGTGTCATCTAAATCTAAGTAATTAGTTGAACTGTCTCTTTTATTTTTTGATATTACCAAGAAATCTAAATTTAAGCCTTTTTTTAAATTATCAAAGTTTTTTTTGTCTGCTTTAATAATTTCAAAGTTACAGTTTTCTTTAATTTCATTTAAAATATTAAATAAAGTATCATATTCGTATATGATTAATTTTTTAGAACTCATATAATGTAAGTTATGTCAATTATTCTTAAAAATAAAGAAACTCTTCAATATAAAAATTTTTACTTCAAATGTTGCATAGGTAAAAGAGGTCTGACATCTAATAAGAAAGAAGGTGATCAAAAAACTCCTAAAGGTGAATTTGGAATTGAAAAATTATACTATCGAAAAGACCGAGTAAGAAATATTGATACAAGAATTAAATGTATACCAATTTCAAAAGATATGGGTTGGTGTGATGATACTAAAAGCAAAAAGTATTATAATAAAAAAATAAAAATTCCAAAAAATATTAGGCATGAAAGAATGTATCGTAAAGACACAATTTATGATCTTTTAATACCTATAAAATATAACTTTACTAGACCCAAAATTGGTAAGGGAAGTGCAATATTTTTACATGTTACAAAAAATTATAGACCTACAAAAGGGTGTATAGCAATCAGTAAAAATGATTTTTTAATACTATTAAGATTAATTGATAAAAAAACAAAAATTAAAATTACTTAGTTCTTTCACCAAATATCTTTGAGCCGACTCTTATAAAAGTGGATCCATTTTCTATAGCCGCAATATAATCTTCAGACATGCCCATACTCAATTCTTTTAAACCATTTTTTTCATTTAATTTTTTCATCTCACTAAAGTATTGGTAAGAATTTCCATCATTTGGTGGTAAACACATTAAACCTATAATATTCAGATCATAGTTTTGTTTACAAGAATTTAAAAATTCCTCTAAATCTTCAACAAGTACACCATTTTTTTGTTCTTCCTTTCCAATATTTACCTGAACAAATATTTGTGGTTTGAATTTTTTCTTTTCTTGTTCCACAGAAATTTTTTCTGCCAATTTTAAACTATCAAGCGAATGAATATAATCAAACAAAGGCAGAACATATTTAACTTTATTAGTTTGTAATTTCCCTATCAAATGAAGTTTAACATGTTTGTAATCATTCTTTATAGAAGCCCATTTTTCTTTTGCTTCTTGAACTTTATTTTCGCCATAGTGGATGTGTCCATACTTAATTAAAGGAAGTATTGAATTAATTGGAAAAGTTTTTGAAACAGCTATTATTTCAGACTTTTTTTTCTTTAAATCTATCTCGCTACTTATTATGTTTAAATTTTTAATAGTTTTGTGATCCATGAATAATATTTACTATTTTATAGACAAATTTGATAAAAACGAAATCTTAAGTTTAGACAAAAAAATCAACATCATTTACAGAAATTATGAGGAAAAAAGGATAGAAAAGATCATTAGGGAGCTGGCTATTTATTGTAAACTTTTAGGAAGAAAGCTCTATTTATCCAATAATATCAAAATTGCCCAAAGGTATAACCTTGATGGGTTGTATATTCCTTCTTTTAATAAAAATCTTAATTTTCATAATAAAAATTTAAAAAAAAATTTTAAAATTATTGGATCAGCTCACAACCTTGAAGAAATAAAGATTAAAGAAAAACAGGGCTGTAAGGAAATTTTTATTTCACCAATTTTTTATAATCCTAAAAATGATTATTTTTTAGAAATAGTGAAATTTAATAGTCTGAATTTAGCAACAAAAATTAATACTATTGCTTTAGGTGGAGTCAATGAAAAAAATTTAAGAAAATTAAGATCTACAAAAGTAATTGGGTTTGCAGGAATCTCTTGGATAAAAAAAAACCGGCCTAAAATTAATTAGGCCGGTTTAAATATTTTACTTAAGCTATATTAAAACGCAAAAGATACAGACAATTCTGTTTCTTCGTATTTTTGTCCAGCAACACCTTCTGTGTTATCTGTTTCATACATTGAAGCAGCTAAAGTCATACCACCCATAGTGTAAGCAGCTTGGAAAGCAGAAATTTCTTCTTCTTCTTTCGCAGAAGTAGCACCATGTGCGTTTGTTTGCTCAGTCATCTGAGAGTATGAGATAGTTACGTCACCAGCTGTGTAAGCTATTGCCATACCATCACCATCTGTGTCAGCACCTTCTGATGGAGCATTGTAATAGAACTCTTGGTAACCAACAGTTAGTCCACCGTTAGAGTACTTAGCGTAACCAGTCGCAGCTGACTCACCAACTCTAGCAGCTGTGTTACCAACTTTCATATTACCACCACCAAGTGTTAAACCACTTTCGTGTGCTAATTTGATTGTGTATGCTTCACCTGATGCAGCATCACCACCAACACTACCTGCTGATACTTGAGCAACGTTAGCATTTGGATCGTAATCTGCAGTAAGTTGTGCAGTAACACCCATTGGTAATTCAAATGAAGGAGTTTTGTAAGTAACTGAACCTACGTTTACAGCAGATCCAAAAATGTTACCTTCGTTTGTACCAGGAGTACCATCCCATGGCTCTTCATAAGCAAATGGTAATACATCATCGATACTATTTGAAGATGCTCCACCATCATGGTTGAATTGGAATGTACCTAATGATCCCATACCTACAGCCATTTGTGTAGAAGAGTTAGTTACATCGTTATTTGTATCTAGAACATGTGATACACTTACTGTCCATCCCATGTCTAACTCACCTGAAGCTTTAAAATGTAAGTCAGTGTCAACACCGATACCTTTACCGTTTGAAGATTCAGTTGCAGCCTCGTTACCTTGAGCAGTTGAGTAAACCGCTTGTGATTCCATCGTTACTGAAGCATCAGCAGCATATGCAGATGTTGCAGCCATAGAACCAGCTAAGGCAGAAAGACCTATTTTTTTGAAATTATTCATAGTTATCCTTTCTTCGTTAAATATTCATATGAATGATGGATAAATAACCTTTTTGATTTAAAAAAGCTTGAATTTACAACTTAATCCTTATTTTTTTTCTATAGTGTTGCAAAAAAACAACACAATTTTATTGTTTTATTTATATATTTTAGCAATATAAGTCGTCTTTTATGGCATTTTCAAAGATATATAAATTTCTCAAAAACACAGCATTTTTGCTGTTAATAGCAATTTTTTTAACAAGTTGCGGTAATGTGGGAAGCATTACAAACCCTAAAGAGCCAATAGATCCTGACGCTCGAAAACGAGCAAGAAAAAATGCGGAAGAAGGTAGGGGAATAATATTTGGTGGGAACAAACGTGGAGGCGGTACCAACTATGAATTTGCAAGTTCCAATCCTCTTTGGAGAGCATCTTTAGATACATTAGATTTTATGGTCTTAGCAACTGTTGATTATGCTGGGGGATTAATAATCTCTGATTGGTATTCTGACAATAACCCTGATGAGTCAATTAAAATTACATTAAGATTTTTAGATAACCAAGTAAGAGTTGATGCAATTAAAGTTTTGATACATAAAAAGACATGCAAAAATAATAACTGTCAAATCAAACAAATTGAAAGTGATTTAGCTTTTGACATTAAAGATAAAGTTTTAAAGAGAGCAGCATTATACGTTAAAACTGATAAAGAAAAAGCAAAATCAAAAGGAATTAAAAACGTAGTAACCGGCTCTGAGAAATTCTAATTTTTTTTTACTAATAAGATTTTGTGAATAGATATAATTTTAAATTAACAGAGAAAAAATGGCAAAACTTTTGGAAGAAAAATAAAACTTTTTCAACTAAAACAGACAAAAACAAAAAAAAATTTTATTGCCTTGAAATGTTTCCTTATCCATCTGGAAAAATTCATATGGGGCATGTAAGAAATTATACAATTGGGGATGTTCTATCTCGTTACAAAATTCAAAAAGGTTTTAATGTGCTCCATCCTATGGGTTGGGACTCTTTTGGTATGCCAGCAGAAAATGCTGCAAAATCTAATAATTTAGATCCTAAAATTTGGACAGAGGAAAATATTTCTGTAATGAAATCCCAACTTGAAAAATTAGGTCTCTCAATAGATTGGGACAGAGAAATTTCTACTTGTTCTCCTAAATATTATAAACATCAACAAAAATTTTTTTTAGATCTTTATGATAAAGGGTTAGTTTATAGAAAAGAAAATTATGTAAATTGGGATCCAGTTGACAAAACTGTTTTGGCAAATGAACAAGTTATTAATGGTAAAGGTTGGAGATCAGGCGCTACGGTTGAAAGAAAAAAACTCAATCAATGGTTTTTTAATATTAATAAATTTTCCGATGATCTTCTGAATGATCTTGAAAGCTTAGAAAACTGGCCGTCTAAAGTAAAGACAATGCAAAAAAATTGGATTGGTAAATCTTTCGGTTGTGAATTGGACTTTGAAATTAAGGGAAATTCTAAAGTTAATAAGATTAAATGCTTTACAACAAGACCCGATACCTTATTTGGAATGTCATTTCTTGCTGTTTCAATTGATCATCCTATTGCAAAATTTTACAAAGATGACCAAGATTTTGAGAGTTTTAGAAAAGAATGTTCAAAGACTGGAACTACTGAAGAATCTATAGCGCAAGCTGAAAAACTAGGTTTTAAAACAAATTTAACTGCAATTAATCCACTGGATAAATCTAAAGAGGTTCCTGTGTATTTTGCAAACTTTGTTTTAATGGATTACGGTTTCGGTGCAGTTTTTGGCTGTCCAGCTCATGACCAGAGAGATTTGGATTTCGCTTTAAAATATAAGCTTGAAATAAATCCAGTAGTTAAACCAGCTGAGGAAGACAACAACTTTAATGTGGATAAAATCGCATACACAGGGCCTGGTGTGATATTTAATTCAAAGTTTCTTGATAACTTAAAAGTTCCAGAAGAATCTATTTTAAGCACAATTGAAATATTAGAAAAAGATAAAATAGGAAAAAAAAAGATAAATTTTAGATTGAAAGATTGGGGTGTTTCAAGACAAAGATATTGGGGATGTCCCATTCCAATAGCGTATACTAGAAAAAAAGAAATTAAAAAAGTTCCTATAAAACAACTGCCAATAAAGCTTCCAGAAAATATTAAATTAAATGTTAGCGGTAACCCATTAGATCATCAAGAAGACTGGAAAAAAATAATTATAGATGGAGAAGAATGCACTTTAGAAACAGATACTCTAGATACTTTTGTTGATTCATCTTGGTATTTTCTACGTTTTTGTTCTCCTAAAAACGAAAAAGAAGGGTTTAATATAGATGATGTAAATTATTGGATGCCAGTCGATCAGTATATTGGTGGTGTCGAACATGCAATACTTCATCTTTTGTACTCAAGATTTTTTACAAAAGCTCTATCTTATCAAAATAATGAATTTAAAATTTCTGAACCATTTCAAGGATTGTTTACTCAGGGCATGGTGTGTCATGAGACTTATAAGATTGAAAATCAGTGGCTTAATCCAGATGAAGTGTCCTCTAATAACGGCAAGGATTATTATCTTAAAAAGGACCCAAAAAAAAAAGTAGTAGTTGGTCCTTCAGAGTCTATGTCAAAATCAAAAAAAAATACAATTGATCCAGAGACAATGGTTGAAAGTTATGGAGCAGATGCCGTACGTTTCTTTATTTTATCTGATAGTCCACCAGAAAAAGATGTGCAATGGTCAGATCAAGGAATGCAGGCTTCTTATAAATTTACTCAAAAATTTTGGAATTTAAACACAGAAATAAAGGAAATAATAAACAGAAATAATAAAAAAAATTCAAAGGAAAATAAAACCAATGTTGAAATGTCGACTTTTACAAATCAAATAATTAAAAAGATCACATATAACTTAGAAAATTTTCACTATAACGTTATCGTCGCTAATTTTCATGAAATTTATAATTTTTTAAATAAGTTAAAGCAGCATGAGATTTCAAACATTGAAGACTTTAAGCAAAACTATATTAATATACTAGTTGTCATGAGCCCAGTATTACCGCACTTGATAAGCGAGTGTTTATCTGAGCTTGAGGTTAAAAACACCTCGTTTTGGCCTGAAATAAATTCAAAATACTTAGAGGAAAAATCTGTTAATATTGTAATACAAATAAATGGAAAAAAGAGAGACTTGATTAATTGTGATAAAAATATTTCTGAAGAGGAATTATTTGAGAAAATAAAGGCGAAAGAAGGATTGAGAAAATATTTTAAAGGTAAACAAATTATCAAAAAAATTTATGTAAAAAATAAAATCGTCAACTTTATTTTGAAATGAAAAAAATATTTATTGTCATAATTTTATTAATACTCAATAATTGCGCTGGTTATAAACCAATATTTTCATCAAAAGATGTTAATTTTTATATAGGTGAAATTATCATTAAAGAAGATAACAAATTAATACGAAACATTGTTAAAAATTTAAAACCGTATACCATTCAAAACGACAAACAGAGAATAACCTTAGAACTCAATCTTAATATTAAGGAAGCAATCACACTAAAAGATGCAAAAGGCAATACTGTGAGCGAAGAAATGGAAATTGTTCTTGAAGTAAAAACTTCACTTGAAAACAATGATCGGATAAATTTCAACTTTTCAGAAAAATTTACTTTTAATAACCAATCAAATAAATTTGAACTCAATCAATATAAAAAAAGAATTCAATTAACCTTAGTTGAAAAAATTCACCAAGATCTAATCATGAGATTAAGAGCAATTTAAATTATGATTATAAAAAGTTATGAATTGGAAAAAAAAAGATTAGATCAAAGTATTTACTTATTATATGGAGATAATGAAGGTTATAAAGATGAAATTATAAATAGTATTCGTCAAAAATTCCAATTTAAAAAATTTACTTACTTCGAAAAAGATATACTTAATGATAAAGAAAATTTTTTTAATCTTCTGTTCTCTAAATCTTTCTTTGAAACAGATAAAATTGTTTTAGTTAAAGATGTGTCAGATAAAATGTTTGATATTATTAATGATATCAAAAAAAAAGGTCTAGAGGGAGTAATATTAATTTTAGAGACTAATGTTTTAGAAAAAAAATCTAAAATAAGAAATTTGTTTGAAAAGGAAAAAGATTTAATTTGTGCGCCATTTTATCCTGATGAATTTAGAAATTTAAATTATATCGCGCAAAATTTTTTAAAAAATAAAAATTTAAAAATCTCACAAGAATCAATTAACTTAATTATTGAAAGATCGAATGGTAGTCGTAATCATCTTAAAAAAGAATTAGAAAAAATTTATACTTATGCTTTAAATAAAAAAGAAATCGGATTTTCTGAAATTCTTAAATTAACCAATTTAGGCAAAAATTATAATATATCGGAGCTTGTTGAAATGTGTTTGGTAAAAAACCATAATAAACTAACAAAAATAATTAATGAAAATAATTTCTCGAACGATGATACAATACTAATAATTAGAACTTTTTTATTAAAAGCTAAAAGGCTTTTAAAACTCAGTAGAAATTTGGAAAAAGAAAAAAGCCTAGAAACGGTAATCTCGAGCTACAAACCTCCTATTTTTTGGAAAGACAAAGAAATTGTAAAACAACAATTAAAATTATGGAAAAAAGATAGTTTAAAAAAACTTATTTATGATGTTAATTTAACTGAGTTACAAATTAAGAAAAATATTAACTTGTCCCTTAATATCTTGTTAAACTTTATTTTTAAAAATTCTAAGATAATCAATAATTAGATTTTATAATAGATATTATCTTATTTAATTGATCCAAATCATTAAAGTTAAAGGTTATTGATCCTTTGTTTCTCTTATTAGTCTTAACATTCACAATGAGCCCAATTTTATCTTGAATTGACTGCTCTAAATTTTTTATATTAGGGTCCTTAACAGAACCCTTAGAAAATCTTTTCTTTTTAAAAATTTTAACAAAATTTTCAGCTTGTCTAACCGAAAGCTTTTTTTCTATAATCTTCGCTGCAACAAAACTTGCATTATCAAGACCAACCAAAATTTTTGCATGACCTGCAGATATTTTTTTTTGTTCTATTTGCTTTAGAACATCGTCTGGAAGATTCAGAAGCCTCAATGAATTAGTAATGTAACTTCTGCTTTTTCCTATGAATTTTGAGACTTTTTCTTGGTCATAAGAAAATTCATCAATCAATCTTTTGTATCCTTGGGCTTCCTCTAATGGATTTAAATCATGTCTTTGGACATTTTCTACAATAGCAAACTCTAGAGATTTTAAATCATCAGCTTCTGTAACAACTACAGGGATATCATGCAGACCCGCTCTTCTCGCTGCTAACCATCTTCTCTCACCAGCAATAATCTGATATTTTGAATTTTCTTCATTTGATTTTCTTACAATAATTGGTTGGATCACACCTCTTTCTTTAATAGAATTTTTTAAATCCTCTAAATTTTCTTCATCAAAGTTTTTTCTTGGCTGAAATTTATTTGGTGAAATTTCGCTCAAAGGTAATTTGTTTGTTTTAGACTCAACTTTCGTTTCACCAATTAGAGATGATAAACCTCTTCCTAAACCTTTTTTTATTTTTGAGTTCATTATGCGGCACTCCCAATTTTATTTTCACGAGCTATAAATTCATCTGTAAAACTATAATAAGATTTACTGCCTGGACAATTTTTGTCATAAATAAGCACTGGTACTCCATGGGAGGGGGCTTCTGATAATCTTACATTTCTAGGAATAACAGTTTTATAAACTTTTTCTTTAAAATAATTTCTTGCTTCTTGTTCAACCTGCGATGAAAGTTTGTTTCTTCGATCATACATAGTTAAAAGTATGCCTTGAATCACTAATTCAGGATTTAAGTTAGTTTTTATTCTTTCAATAGTCTTCATAAGTTGAGTTAATCCCTCTAAAGCAAAAAATTCAGTTTGTAGTGGCACAAGCAATGAATTAGATGATACTAAGGCCATTACTGTTAAAAGACTCAAAGAAGGAGGACAGTCTATAAGAATATAATCATATAATCCTCTAGAATCGTTTAAATATGCGGTTAATTTGGCCTTTAAGATAAAGGCTCTATCACTGTCACCAGCTGTCTCAACCTCTAAACCGGATAAATCTACATTGGATGATATTAAATCAAGATTTTGAAAGTCCGTTTTTTTAATTACGGTTGAAATTGACATCGTACCATTAAGAATCCCATAAATTGTCTGATCAGATTGTGAGGTGTTGGATAATCCTAATCCTGTTGTAGCATTACCTTGAGGATCTAGATCAATTACTAAAATTTTTTTTCCAAGTTGAGATAACGCCGATGCTAAATTAATTACTGTTGTTGTTTTCCCAACCCCACCCTTTTGATTTATAATTGAAATAATTTTCATGAAATTTTTTTTTTAATTTTTTTGATATTTAGTATAAATGAGTCGTCGCTTGTTAAACTTTTTTTTTCTTCATAATCCAAATCCCATTCTTGAAGTGTTTCGTTAAGAATTTTTCTTCCAGTATTACCCATAAAAAAAATAATATTTTTATATTTTTTAAAATTTTCATTAACCAAGTTTAAAATGACTGGCATTGGCTTAAAGGCCCTAGACATAATTGTTCCTGTTTCAATATTTTTAAGTGAAAAAATATCTTTCTGAATTATTTCAGTATTTAAATTTAATTTTTTTGAGACCTCTTTTAAAAAAACACATTTATGGAAGCTCTTTTCATAAAGATGAACTTTCATATTATTTTTAATTTTTTTCATCACTATAGCTACTATTAATCCAGGCATTCCACCCCCTGTTCCTAAATCAGAGGTTGTATCACAATTTAAATCAACAAAATCAATGATTTGCGCAGAATCTATAATATGACGCTCTCTTATAGCTGCTTTTTCGTAGGTTTTTTTACTAATAATGTTAATTTCTTTATTTTTTTCTTGTATCATCGAAATTAAGCTCTCAAGCTCATTACAAGTTTCACGTGAAACATTCAAATCGGAAATTTTAGAATAAGAATTTAAAATTAAGTTATCCATTAAGCTATATGCTTAATAGACTTTCTTTTAACATGTGACAACAAAATATATACGGCTGCAGGAGTGATTCCATCTATTCTTAAGGCCTGACCCATGGTTTTAGGCTTTATTTCTTTAAATTTAGCTTTTACTTCATTAGAAAGGCCTGAAAATTGATCATAATCAATGTTATCTGGTATTATTAAATTCTCATCTCGTTTAAAAGCTAAAATATCGGCCTTTTGTTTCTTTAAATATCCTCTATAATGAGAGTTAATCTCAATCTGCTCATCTATTTCATTCCCATAATCAGCGATTTCAGGCCAAATATTCCTTATTTTTGTCATATCAACACTTTTTTGAGTAAGAATTTCTTCTGCTGATCTAAAAACACCGTCTTTCGCTATTTTTATTCCAAATTTATCTGCCTTAGTGGGTGAAATGTTTAAATTAGACATTTGAAGAGATATTTTGCTTAATTTATTAAATTTATCTTCAAATAGTTGTTTTCTATTTTCTGCTACTAAACCAATTTTTATTCCCTTGTGGGTAAGCCTTAAGTCTGCATTATCTGATCTAAGACTAAGTCTATATTCTGCTCTAGATGTAAACATTCTATATGGCTCTGCAACACCTTTAGTGACTAAGTCATCTATCATAACACCAATGTATGCGTCTGATCTATCTAAAATAAAAGGTTCCACGTTCTTTAAAGATAGAGCAGCATTAATTCCCGCTATAAGACCTTGAGCAGCTGCTTCTTCGTAACCTGTAGTTCCATTTATTTGGCCAGCGAGATAAAGATTTTTTATTTTTTTTGTCTCCAATGTTAAAAAGAGCTCTCTCGGGTCAATATAATCATATTCAATAGCATATCCTGGTCTAATTACTTTTACATTCTCTAAACCATTGATATTGTTGAGTATTTCATGTTGCACAACCTCAGGTAAAGATGTAGATATACCATTAGGATAAATAGTATGATCATTTAGACCCTCTGGCTCTAGAAATATTTGATGTCTTGTCTTATCAGCAAATTTTACTATTTTGTCCTCAATAGACGGACAATATCTAGGACCAACACCTTGTATACTTCCGGAATACATTGCACTTTTAGATAGATTCTTTTCTATTATTTTATGAACCTTTTCGTTTGTATAAGTCATCGAACAAGAGACCTGCTTGTTTAAATTTTTTTTGGTTAGAAAAGAAAAAAAAAATGGATCTTCATCAGCAAACTGTTTTTCCAAATTTTCAAAATTAATTGTTCTAGAATCTAATCTAGGAGGTGTGCCTGTTTTTAATCTTCCAATTTTGAAATTATACTTTTCTAATTGTTCACTTAAACCTGTACTAGGTTTTTCATTAAATCGTCCAGCAGGAGTTCTTTCATCACCTATATGTATCAAACCATTCAAAAAAGTGCCTGTTGTTAAGATTAACTTATTACAACTCACTTTGTTACCTTTACGTGTTATAAACCCACTTATTTGATTATTTACAAAAATAAACTTTATTACAGGATCAGAAAAAATGCTTAAATTACAGTAGTTTACAAGTTTTTCTTGCATATATTTACGATATAAAAATCTATCAGATTGAGTTCGGGGTCCTCTAACTGCAGGTCCTCTACTTCTATTTAGTAATCTAAATTGTATTCCAGACTTATCTGCTACTTCTCCCATGACGCCATCTAAAGCATCGATTTCTCTAACTAAGTGACCTTTGCCTAAACCACCGATAGCTGGATTACATGACATCTCTCCTATAGTGTCTTTATTGTAGGTAAATAAAGCTGTATTGACTCCCAACCGTGCAGATGCTGCAGCAGCCTCACAACCCGCGTGACCTCCGCCAATTACCACTACTTCAAATGTTAAATCTTTTTTCATAATATAAATTTATATTCGAATTAAAAATTTACAAGATTTCAGTTTTGATCATAAATTAGCATTATATAACAACGGAAATTCACTAAAATACCCAAATTAGTGAATTAAAAAAAATATTATTTACCAATACAAAAATCATTAAAAATACTGCCTAATATCTCTTCGACATCAACTTTACCAACAATCATACCTAAATGTCTTGTTGCTAAACGTAAATCCTCAGCCGCTTTATCAAAATCTTCTTTATCATTTTTATTTATAAAATTTTTTAAATGATCTGCACATTGTACCAAATGTTGTCTGTGTCTTTCCCTGGTTATTAAAATTTCTTCTTCTGTTATAAATTTATCTTTTAAATTATTTTTTATTTTTAAAATCAACTTATCTATATTGTGATTGTCCTTTAATGAAATCAATACATGATTAAATCTTAAAATTTTGGAGTTTGGTTCTTTTTTTAAAAGGTCTGATTTATTCAATACTAATATGGCATTATCTTTTAATAAATCATTCAAAAAAGGGCTTAAATCAATAGTTTTTGCATCTACTACTACTAATTTCAGGTCAGCATTCTCAGCTTTTTTAAGCGATAATTTAATTCCCTTCTTTTCAATTTCATTTTTTGAGTCTCTAATACCTGCAGTATCTGAGATAATTACCGGATAGCCATCAATATTTAAATGCGCCTCTACTACATCCCTCGTAGTACCAGCGATCTCTGAAACTATTGCAACCTCCCTATTAGATAAATTATTCAATAAACTTGATTTGCCAGCATTTGCTGGTCCTACTATAGCAATCTTAAAACCCTCACGAATTACTTCTCCAACCTTTTGATCATTTAAAATTTTTTTAATTTCATTAAATACTTCTGAGGAGTCTTTTTTGATTTTTTTCAAATTTTCTTCTGGAATATCTTCCTCAGGAAAATCTATTTTGGCTTCGACGAAAGACAAAATTTTTAATAATTTTTCTCTCAAGTCTGTGAATTTTTTAGAGGACTTGCCTTCCATGATTTTTACAGCCTGAAGTCTCTGAATTTCGGTTTCAGCAGATATCAAGTCAGCAATACTTTCAGCCTTTAATAAATTTATTTTTCCACTTTGAAAAGCAAGCTTTGTAAATTCACCTGGCTCGGCTAATCTACAATTTTTAATTTTTGATATCTCTTTTTGAACAGCTAATATTACCGCTTTGCCTCCATGGACATGAATTTCAGCCATATCCTCACCTGTGTAGCTCTCTGGGCCAGGAAACCATAGTATTATCCCTTCATCAATTAACTCATGAGTATTGATATTTTTGATTTTTCTCAAAGTGGCTACTCTTGGTTGAGGTAGTTCTTTGTTTGTTATTGATTTTAGTACATTTGCTGTTTCTAATCCTGATATTCTAATTACGGCAATACCTGAAACACCAGGTCCAGTTGAAAGAGCATATATTGTCATGAATTTATTATATCCTGAATTTTTTTAATGGATATATTAAATCTATGGACAAAAAAGATCTAGAAACACAAGCAACAATTTTAATTAATCTTTTTAACTCTAGAAGATTTGAGGATACAATTCAAAAAGGTAAAATTTTAATTAAAAAGTTTCCAAATCAACTAATTTTTTATAATGCTACGGCATTAGCTTTATCTGCTTTGGGTAAGAATGAAGAAGCATTAAAAATATTAAAGAGCGCACTTAATCTAAAACCAAATGATATTTTTGTTCTAAATAATTTAGGTTTAATTAAATCAAATACAAACCAAAATAAACAATCTAGAGAATATCTTGAAAAGGCGATTTCAATAAATCCAAATTTTATGGATGCATTGCTTAATTTGGGTAATTTAGATCTTAAAGAAGGTAAGACTGAGGATGCAAAAAAACATTTATTTAATGCTCTAAAATTAAGCAAATCACCAGAAACTGACGTCACAATCAATATTGCTCTTGGGAATTTGCATCAGCAAATGGGAGAATTTGAAAAAGCAATGGAAAACTACAAAATTGTAAATAAAATTAATCCACTTAATGCAGCTGCTGATAAATCTATTAGCATAATGCATAAATATCTGAGCCAAAATGATCCTCACCTTTTATCTATGACTGAAAAAATTAATAAAATAAAAGATAAAGAAAATTTAAAATTGTTATATTTTTCAATAGGTAAAGCTTATGAAGACATAGAGGATTATGAGAAATCTTTTAAATTTTTAAAATTAGGTAACGATATTGCTGATGAACAAATTAAGTACAACATTCAAGACGATAAAAATTTGTTCTCAGAACTAAAAAAAAAATTTCAAAAAAAGATCTTTGATAAAATTGATAACCCTAAAAAAAAAATAATATTCATTTTAGGCATGCCAAGATCAGGGACTACATTAATTGAACAAATTATATCTTCACATAAAGATGTTTGTGGAGCGGGAGAACTAAGTTATCTTGAGGATAGTATTAAAAATTTAATAAATTTCCAACCAAATAAAAGTGAAAAATTTTGGAAAAAACTAACAGATTTTAATGAATTTAATTATGATAAATTAAAATTATTACAATCTGAATATATCGATAAACTCAATGCTCATAATTACAAAGAAGAAGTAATAACTGACAAAGCTCCTTTAAATTTTAGGTGGATAGGTTTTATTAAATCAATTTTTTCAAATTCAAAGATTATTCACTGTAATCGTGATGGGATGGATACTTGCTACTCCAACTTTAAAAATGCATTTTCAGGAAGATCTTTGGGTTTTTGTTATAATCTAGATAAGTTAGGAAATTATTATAATTTTTACAAAGATTTAATGTCTTTTTGGAAAGAAAAATTTAAAGACGAAATATATGATTTATCTTACGAAAAATTAATAAATGATAATAAGGAAGAGATAAAAAAGTTACTAGATTTTTGTGATTTAGAATGGGACGAAAATTGTCTTAATCATCACGAAAATAAAAAAGTCGTAGCGACAGCAAGTTTGGCTCAAGTAAGATCTCCTGTTTATAAATCTTCAATAAATAAATGGAAGAATGTTGAAAATCAGTTAGTAGATTTAAAAAAAATTATTAATTAGTCTAAGCAGGTTTGTTCATAGAGTTGAAAAATTCTGCATTATTTTTGGTATCTTTTAATTTTGAGTTTATAAATTCAATTGCATCCATAGTTCCCATAGGAGCAATTATTCTTCTTAAAACATTCATTTTTTGTAGGTCATTTTTATCAAACAATAGTTCTTCTCTTCTAGTTCCAGATTTAGTTATATCAATAGCAGGATAAATCCTTTTATCTGCTATTTTTCGATCTAACACAGTTTCACTATTACCTGTTCCCTTGAATTCTTCAAAAATAACTTCGTCCATTCTGCTGCCGGTATCAATTAATGCTGTTGAAATAATGGTTAATGAACCACCTTCCTCTATATTTCGTGCAGCTCCAAAGAATCTTTTGGGCCTTTGTAGAGCATTGGCATCTACACCACCTGTTAAGACCTTTCCTGAGCTTGGTATTACCGCATTATAAGCTCTGCCAAGTCTCGTAATTGAATCTAAAAGAATAACTACATCTTTTTTATGCTCAGTTAATCTTTTTGCTTTTTCTATAACCATTTCAGCAACTGCCACGTGTCTTTGTGCTGGTTCGTCAAAAGTAGAACTAATCACCTCGCCTTTAACTGTCCTCTGCATATCTGTTACTTCCTCTGGTCTCTCATCAATTAATAAAACAATTAGGTAACATTCAGGATAGTTTTTTGCTATTGAGTTTGCGATACTTTGAAGGATCATAGTTTTTCCTGCTTTTGGTGGAGATATAATTATAGATCTTTGACCTTTTCCTATTGGACTCACAAGGTCAATTAATCTAGGGGTAAGGTCTGGTTTTTTTTCTGTTTTATTTATTTCAACCTCCATGACAAGTTGTTTATCTGGATAAAGTGGGGTTAAATTATCGAAAGCAATTTTATGTCTTGATTTGTCAGGCTCCTCAAAATTTATTTTACTTACTTGAAGTAGTGCAAAATATCTTTCACCTTCTTTTGGTGCTCTTACTGGACCCTCAACTGTATCACCGGTTCTTAGACCAAATTTTCTAATTTGGCTAGGACTTACATAAATATCATCTGGGCCAGGTAAGTAATTTGACTCCATCGCTCTTAAAAAACCAAAGCCATCTTGAAGTAATTGAAGAACACCCGCTCCGGTAATCTCCTCTTTTTCTGCTACTTTTTTTAAAATAGCAAAAAGTATTTCTTGTTTTCTTAAAGTGCTTGCATTTTCAATGCCTAGCTCTTCGGCTTGGGTTATAAGTTGTTCTGAAGATTTTAGTTTTAATTCTTGTATGTTCATGAGTAAATTATTAAGGACTTAATAATGAGCTAAATATATATACTATTTTTAATTATTCAACCCTAGATAGGCTTGAAAATAACAACAAAAATGATCAAAATCAGCAATAATGTTGGTATTTCATTAATGTAACGATAATAATTGTGAGAGTGTCTGTTCAAATCTAGTTTGAAATACCTCAAAATTCTTCCAAGGTAAAAATGATATAAAGTTAAAATTATTACAAAAATTAATTTCAAAATCATCCATTTTTGTGACAACTGCTCAAAACCTATTTCATGAATAAGTATCAATCCAAATATCCATGATAAAGTCATTGCAGGAGTCATTATGTAGAAAAAAAGCTTTTTCTCCATGACTTTAAAAACATCTGATACCAATTGTTTGTCACTATTTTGTGAATGATAAACAAAAATTCTTGGAAGGTATAAAAGACCAGCCATCCAAGAAATTACTGCTATTAAATGGAGGGATTTAAAAAGCAAATAAGTATTCATAAATTATAAACTTTTAGAGATTAATGATTTTAATAAGGCTATATGGTCATCACTGTCATTTAAACATGGCACCATATCAAAGTTTTCACCACCCGATTCTAAAAAGCTTTCTTTTCCTTGAATAAGAATTTCTTCCAAAGTCTCAACACAATCTGAAGAGAAACCAGGACATATTGCAAGAACATTTTTTTTGCCTTCACCTGGCAATTTTTCTAAAGTTTTGTCTGTATAGGGCTCAAGCCATTTTTGTGGTCCAAATCTAGACTGAAAAGTTGTTTTGATTTCTATTAAGTTAAACTTTTCTGAAATTAGTCTTGTGGTTTTTTGGCAATAACAATGATACGGATCTCCCTTATCAAAATATTTTTGAGGTATACCGTGATAAGATGCGAGTATTAAATCTGGTTTCCAATTTATTTCTTTTATTTTTTTTTTTAATGAATTTACTAAGGCATCTATATATAAGGGATGAGATTCATAATGCGGAATTATTTTTATTGAAGGTTGCCACCTCATTTTCATTAATGTTCTATAAACTTCATCACAAACAGTGGCTGTAGTCGCAGCAGCATATTGAGGATATAATGGAAGAATTATTAGATTCTCACAACCTTGATCATGTAAATATCTTATCTTGCTTTTGATACTTGGATTTCCATATCTCATAGCATAATCAATAATTATATTTTTTTCAGTTATTGAGTTCGACAACTTTCTGGCTTGCTGTCGAGTATAATAAAGTAAAGGAGAAATGTTTTCATCTTTCATCCAAATTTCTTTATAAGCTTTGGCAGTTTTTGATGGTCTTAAGTTTAATATGAAAACATTTAATATTATTTGCCAAACTATAGGATTAACTTCAATCACTCTCCTGTCAGATAAGAATTCTCTTAAATATTTCCTAATGTCAAACCAACTAGTGGAGTCTGGAGTTCCTAGGTTGATAACTAAAACTCCTGTTTTTCCAAAATTGACTGCTGGATGATCGTTTTTATTTTTCATTTAATAATCTTTTACTGTTTTAACAAGATAATCCATCATATTTGGGTTGGTCTCAGGTAAAATTCCATGACCTAAATTAAATATATAAGGATGATCTTTAAAAATATCTAAATATTTTTTAACTTCTTTTTTAAGAGTTTGCGTGTCGGTTAATAAAATTCTAGGGTCCATTCCGCCTTGAACAGGAATTTTAATTTCTTTTATTATTTTCATAGGACTTACCTCATAATCTATACAAACCGCATCTGGTTTTACTAATTCGCAATATTTTTTATAGTCTTTTATATTTCGAGGAAAACAAATAACAGGTATATTTAAAGATTTAACATATTCTACTATTGACGAAGTTGGATCATAAATATATTTAGATATATCTTTTTCATTGACTAATCCCGCCCAACTATCAAAAATTTGTATTATTTCTGCGCCATTTTTTATTTGGTTTTTTATATGAATTTTTAAAAATTTTTCTATAACAATTAAAATTTCATTTAGTAAGTTTGTATCATTATAAAAACTATCAATTAATTTCAATTTTGGAGATTTTTTATTAATCATATAAACTAATAATGTCCAAGGTGCCCCAACAAAACCTATTGTGCTTTTGTTTTTTGTTAAATCATTAGTACTTACTCTTTTAATTGCTTCATAAATGGGATTCATTTTTTCAACAAAATTAACTTCATTCAAATCTAAAATTGTTTTTAGATTGAATTCTTCAAGTATTGGACCAAGATTTTTTTTAAATTCAACTCTTTGATTAAGACCGTAGGGTAACATCAAAATATCAGAAAAAATTATAGCTGCATCTAAATCAAACCTTTTAAGAGGTTGTAGTGTTATTTCACAAGATAGTTCCGAATTTAAACATAACTTTACAAAATCAGTATTTTTTTTTCTAATCTCTCTAAATTCGGGTAAATATCTTCCTGCTTGTCTCATTATCCATATAGGCTTAATAGAAGTTGATTTATTAATAATAACTTTGTTAATTGGTGTCATATAAATAGTTATATATATTAGATAGTAATATTAGTATTGTGTGTGAATAATGGTGATTAAAATTAATTAACATTTTATATACAGATTATTAACAATTAGAGCATAAAATTTATAAAATTATATAATAAAAATTGAAGCTTATTCAGAAATTTTAAAAATTCTTAAAAATATTATACATATATCTAATAATGTGAAAAAAACCCTTGTTTTACAACGAAATTTTAAAAATATTAAAATCTATTAATATGATTTAAATAATAAAGAGTTATTAACATTTATTACATGACTAATACATATCAAATTTATCTTATATCTGACTCTACAGGAGAAACTTTAGATAGAATTTTCACAGCGCTAAAAGCACAATTTAAAAATATTAATTATAAAATACACACATATTCATTTACGCGAACAGAAAATCAAATATCTAAAATTTTAATAGATGCTGAGAAGGAAATTAATACAATTATATTATATTCTATTGTTGATAGTAGTCTTGCAAAATTTTTAGCGAGAAAGAGCGACGATAAAAAGATCCCGTGTTTTGGCGTTCTAGGAGACCTTATTTTAAGCTTCTCAAAGCTACTAAATCAAAAAGCCTCTCATGAACCAAGTGGTCAACACGCATTAAATGATGAGTATTATAAAAGAATAGAAGCAATACAATTTACAATGAACCATGATGATGGAAATTTAGTAAAAGAAATAAAAAAATCTGACATTATTTTACTTGGGGTTAGTAGAACAAGCAAAACACCAACAGCAATTTATTTAGCAAACAAAGGCTTTAAAACATCTAATATTCCCTTGGTTAACGAAAGTTCAATACCAGAAACTTTAAAAGAAAATCCAAAAATAACATGCGTAGTAGGGCTTAGCACGGAACCAGAAAGGCTAGCTGATATTAGAAAAAATAGAATGAGTTCTTTAAAAGAAGCTGAAAATAAATCTTATACAGATATAGAAAAAATAAAAAAAGAAGTATTAGATGCTAAAAATACTTTCAAAAAATATCAGTGGCCAATGATCGATGTAACAAGAAAATCCGTAGAAGAAACTGCCGCTTCAGTGATTAAAATTTACGAAATATATAAACAAAATGATTGATTTAATTCTTGCGTCTAAGAGTAAAGTTAGAAAACAAATATTAGATAAAAACGACATCTTAACCACTGTTCAACCATCAACTGTTGATGAAGAACCAATTAAACAAAGTTTATTAAAAGAAAGAGCTACACCGGAATTAATTTCAAAAAATTTAGCAGAATTAAAAGCATCTAGAGTTAGTCAAAAAAATTTTAATAAATTAGTTTTAGGAGCTGATAGTGTTATAGATTTAAATGGTGAACTCATATCCAAACCAGAAAACAGGGAAGAAGCTTTAAGTATCTTAAAAAAATTAAATGGAAAAGAACATAATTTAATAAGCTCTGTTTGTATTTCAAAAAATGGTTCTATGATTTGGAATTACACCGACAAAGCAACTCTTACTATGAAAGATTTTAATAATGAAGATCTAGAAAATTATTTATCTAAGATATCTGATGAGGCTTTGTATTCTTATAATGTTTATCAAATTGAGGGAGAAGGGCGAAATTTATTTTTAAAAATCGAAGGAGATGAAGATACAGTTATGGGGCTGCCAATTAAAAAGATTAAGGAATATCTGAATAATTATGAACAAAATTAAAAAATTTTTTGTAATAGGAAACCCTATTAATCATTCATTATCCCCAGAATTACAAAATTACTGGCTCAAAAAAAATAATATCAATGGGATCTATGATAAACAAAGATTAGATATTAATGATCTAAAAGATTTTGTATTAAAAATTAAGAGCGAAGAAATAGCTGGTGCAAATATTACCGTTCCTTTCAAAAAAGAAATAATCCCCTTTATTGATAAACTTACTCCTGAGTCTGAAGGAACAGATTCAGTTAACACGATTTTGTTTAATAAAGGAGAAACTGTTGGGTACAACACTGATATAATTGGATTTGAAAAAGCTATTAAAGAAACAAATTATAATTTTGTAAAAAAAAAAGTTTTAATTCTAGGGGCTGGCGGAGTAGTCCCATCAATTATATTTGCATTACAAAGAATGGGTGTAAAACATATAATGTTATCAAATAGAACTAAGTTAAAGGCTGAAGAATTAAGCAATTATTTTAAAAAAAAAAATTTTAATGAAAATATTATAACAGTCGTTGACTGGGGAAAGTTGCCAAACTTTGATGTCATAATTAATGCAACTAGCGTTGGATTAAAGAGAGATCAAACATTAGATTTAGATTTTTCTAAAATTGAAAAAGGTAAATTTTTTTACGATGTAATTTATAATCCAAAAGAGACAAATTTTTTGAAAGCTGGAAAGCAGCTTGGAAATCAGACTGAAAATGGAAAAAAAATGTTTATTTATCAAGCTGCGGAGGCTTTTAAGATTTGGCACAAAGTTGAACCAGAGATAAATGAGGAAATAAACAAAATTTTAGATCAATGATTAGAATAGGGATTTTGGGCGACATAGGAACTGGTAAAAGTTATGTTGCAAAAAGTTTTGGATATCCAGTTTTTAATGCAGATAAAGTGGTCGGAGACCTTTATAAAAAGGATAAAAAAACTTTTCTAAAACTTAAAAAAATCTTACCAAAATATTTTCGATCTTACCCAATAAAAAAAGAAATCGTTGTAAAAGCTGTGTTAGCGAATTCCAGCAATTTAAGAAAAATAGTCAAAGTTGTTCACGTCGAAGTGAGAAAGAAAATGAATTTATTTTTAAAGAAGAACAATAAGAAAAAGATTGTTGTATTAGATATACCTTTATTACTAGAAAATAAAATTTCAAAAAAAAAAGATTTTTTAGTTTTTGTTCAATCTAAAAAAGTAGATATTGCTAAAAAATTGAAAAAAAGAATTAACTTTAACAAAGGACTTGTAGATAAATTTAGAAAATTACAACTACCACTTGCTCACAAAAAAAGAATGTCCAACTTTATTATTAAGAATGATTTCACTGAAAAAACTGTTAAAAAACAAGTGAAAGTAATACTAAAAAAAATTTTATAGATGAAAGAAATTATATTGGACACTGAAACAACGGGTTTATCAGTTAAAGATGGTCATCGTATAGTTGAAATAGGATGTGTTGAGATAGAAAACTTAATTCCAACTAAAAAAAGTTTTCATTGTTATCTAAATCCAGAGAGAAAAGTGTCTGAAAAAGCTCTAGCGGTGCATGGATATAGTGATGATTTTTTATCGAATAAAAAAAAATTTAAAGAAATTGTAGATGACTTTTTGAAATTTATTGAGGGCAAAAGACTAATTATACATAATGCTGAGTTTGATCTTTCACATCTAAACAATGAATTAAAAATAATTGGCAGAGAAGGTATTAAAAATGAAGTTGTAGATACTTTGGTTTTAGCGAGAAATAAGTTTCCTGGCTCTTCTACAAGTTTAGATGCATTATGTAAAAAATATAGAATAGATAACTCCAATCGTGAACAACATTCAGCTTTAGTTGATTGTGATTTGTTAGTAAAAGTTTACATAAATCTTTTAGACCAAAAAGAGCCAACTTTGGACTTTAAAAAGTCTGATAATGTTAAAACAGAGAATCTTCATACAAATGTTTCTTATTTTAAAAAGGTCATAAAACCTACAAAAGAGGAATTAATAAATCATCAAAAATACATTAAATCGAGCCTTAAAAAAAATTTTTTCTAATTAAATCTTTCACTAAATAATTTATTAAAATCAACTTTTTTTTCAAATTTAAGACCAGGAAACCCTGAGTCATGCACTAAGTTTAAGAAAACTTTTTCTAATTCAGGATAAACCATATCTGGCACTTCACATAAAATAATTTTTTCAAGATCTTTCTTATCCTTTACATCATCGTCTATCTTTACAACAACTGCATAAACAATCTCAAAATATGACTTTTTTTCATTAGCTTCTTTGTCTTCAAAAATAAAGGTAATTTGTATTTCAATTAACTTATTTTTTAGAGGTTTTGATTTTATATCAATATTTAATTTATATTGAGATATATTTTCTTTTACAAAAAGATAAGTCTCTACGTCTGGTGTTTCAGCCGAAATGTCTTTTACATATTTAGTTAGAATTTTAAATTTTTTTGTCATTATCATCCTCTATGTCTTGGAATTCACCATCAATAAAGTTTTCTTTTTTAGTTGAACTTTTACTTATATTTTTTGAAAACTTTTTAAACAAAAACTTTCTTGTAATTGGAAAAAGTATTAAAAAACCTAATGCATCTGTTGCAAAACCAGGAATAATTAATAGTAAGGCTGAAAAAGCGATAGCCGCACCTGAAATTATTTCATAGGCGGGCAATTCATTTTTAACTAGTTGGGTAAAGCCAGATCTTAAAGTGTTCAATCCTTCGTACCTAGCGTATACAATGCCCACAACAGCTGTTAAAAAAATTAAAAAAATTGTACTAAAGGCTCCTATTTGAGAACCAATCTTTATAAAGAGATAAATTTCAATAATTGGTACTAATATTATTGATATTAAAAGTGTGTTCATTTGTCTTTAATGTAATTGTTGGTTGAAATTAATCAACAGAGTAATTACTATAAGTATATGAATTATAGTTTCGAATACATTGATATTATATTACTTGCAATGATAGCAGGCTTTATTTTCTTGAGATTAAGAGGAATACTTGGAAAGAGATCTGGATTTGAAGGTAAAGGTCCAAAACAATTTCAAGATATTGTTAAAGAATTAAATTTAGAAAAAAATGTTACCCAAGAAAATGATTTTAACGAAACAGCACAAAAAAATTTTTTAAAAGGTGCAAAAATTGCCTATGAGACAATTATAACAGATTTTAGCGATAATGATAATAAAATCACTTCTAGTAAACCACTACTAAGTAACAAGATATATGATCAATTCAATAGTGCTCTTCAAGAAAGAAACAAAAGTGGTCATTATGCAGAGATTACATTTATAGGTATTAATTCTGCAAAAATTAAAGAACATAAAAAAATAAACAAAGTGCTTCAAGTTACAGTAGATTTTGTGGCTGAAATAATTACATGTATAAGAGATAAAGAAAAAAACATTGTATCTGGTGATCCAGAAAAAATTAAGAAAATCTACGATACGTGGGTATTCTCGAGAGATATCAATTCTAGAAATCCAAATTGGCAATTAGTAGATACACTAACATAATTGAATAAAAAAATTTCAGATAAAGACAAAAAAGATTGGGAAGAGTTTTTATCAAAAAATGTGAAATTATCTGATAAAGATCTTAATTTTGAAACAAAAAAAATTTTTAAAAGTAGATCGATAGATTTACACGGCCATTCTCTTGATGAAGCAAATATTAAGATAAAAAACTTTATTGAAAAAGCATATGATGATGGAGTTGAAAAGCTTGTCATAATTACGGGAAAAGGAATTCATTCAAAAAATGAAAAAGACCCTTTTATTTCAAAGAAACTAGGTATTTTAAAATATTCAGTACCAGACTTTATTAAAAAGAACGTTGAATTATCTGTGTTAATTAAAAGTTTGTCCCCTGCATCAATACATGATGGTGGAGATGGAGCATTTTATGTTTTTTTACGAAAAAAAAAATAATTTTTTAATTTTTTTTACAGTATGAATTTGGATAAATCTGTGTCTTTGATCAAGTTATCCAAGTTTTTATCAATATAATCTTTATTAATAACAATTTTTTCTCCTGATCTGTCAGTTGCGGTGAAACTTATTTCATCTAAAATTTTTTCAATAATAGTATGCAATCTTCTAGCACCGATATTTTCAACAGTTGCATTAACTTCAGATGCAATTTTTGCAATTGCATTTATTCCATCTTCAGAAAACTCTAGATCTACTTTTTCAGTTTTAAGTAAAGCAATATATTGTTTGATTAAACTGAAATCTGGCTCTTTAAGAATTCTTTTAAAATCCTCGCTTGTTAATGCTTCTAATTCTACTCTAATTGGAAGTCTGCCTTGTAATTCTGGTAATAGATCAGAAGGTTTAGCTAATTGAAACGCTCCAGATGCTATAAATAATATGTGATCAGTTTTAATTGGACCATATTTTGTATTTACTGTAGTTCCTTCAATTAATGGCAGCAAGTCTCTTTGAACACCTTCTCTTGAAACGTCTCCACCAACTCTGTCTGCTCTTCCAGATATTTTATCAATCTCATCTAAAAAAACTATACCATTATTTTCCGTAGAAATTTTTGCTGCTTTGATTATTTTGTCTTGTTCTATTAGTTTGTCTGACTCATCATTAATTAAAATTTCATGGGACTCTTTTACTGACATTTTTTTCTTTTTTTCTTTTGCGCCCATAGATTTTCCAAGCATTTCACCAATGTTAATCATACCTATATTAGCACCTGGCATACCTGGGATTTCAAATGAAGTATTGCTTCTACCAGATTCACTAACTGCAATTTCGATTTCATTATCGTCTAGATCACCATTTCTAAGTCTTTTCCTAAAGCTTTCTCTAGTTGCTAAACTTGCTTTTTTACCAACCAACGCGTCTAAAACTTTTTCTTCAGCTAATTTTTGAGCTTGTGCGTACACTTCTTTTCTTTTCTTTACTTTTTCCATTGAAATAGCAATTTCGATTAAGTCTCTTACTATTTGCTCTACATCTCTGCCAACATAACCAACTTCAGTAAATCTCGTTGCTTCAACTTTAACAAATGGTGCTTCAGCCAGCTTTGAGAGCCTTCTTGATATTTCAGTCTTACCTACACCTGTTGGACCAATCATAAGAATATTTTTAGGCAAAACCTCATTTCTCATTTCACCCTCAAGAGCTTGTCGTCTCCATCTGTTTCTCAAGGCAACTGCTACAGCTTTTTTAGCTTTATTTTGACCAACAACAAATCTATCTAATTCAGAAACAATTTCTCTAGGAGACAGTGAACTTACTAGTGTATCATTCTCTCTAGAATTTTTATCTTTTGGGACAAGAGGTGTAACGTTAGATTTTTCCATTAAATTTTCTCAACTTTAATATTATTATTTGTAAATACACAAATTTCAGATGCAACTTCTATAGCTTTTTTTGCTACTTGCTCTGCATTCATCTCTGTGCTCATTAATACTTTACCTGCAGCTAAAGCATAATTTCCACCAGAACCAATGCCAATCACATCACCCTCTGGCTCTAAGACATCACCTGTTCCTGATATTATATAGCTGTTTTCTTTGTCTCCGATTGCCATCAAAGCTTCAAGTCTTCTTAAGTACTTGTCTGTTCTCCAGTCTTTTGCTAGTTCTACAGCTGCTCTGGATAAATTGCCCGCATGTTTCTCTATCTTTGCTTCTAATCTTTCAAATAAGGTTAGAGCATCTGCAGTAGATCCAGCAAAGCCAGCAACCACATTTCTCTTATCGATTTTTCTTACCTTAGAAGCAGTGCTTTTAACTACTGTATTACCCATGCTTACTTGGCCATCTCCAGCTACAACTACTTCGTTATTTTTTCTCACTAATACAATTGTTGTCATAGCTTATAAATGGATATTAAATTAAATAGTTCAAGCCCAGGTTTAGTATTATTGCCATAATTCAATAATATATGTATACCTATTTTGATATATGCCGCGTAGAGGAAAAATAAACAGAAAAACAAAAGAGACTAGCATTAGTGTTGATCTTAACATTGATGGTAAAGGAAAGTTTAAAATTGACACGGGTATTGGATTTCTAAATCATATGTTGGAGCAGTTATCAAAGCACTCTTCAATTGATTTAAACATTAAGGCTAAGGGAGATACGCATATTGATCTTCATCACACAACTGAGGACTCAGGGATCGCTATTGGTGAGGCATTAAAAAAAGCTTTAAAGAAATCTGTTGGTATACGAAGATATGCGCACGCCATGATACCCATGGACGAAACTTTATCACGTGTAGCAATAGATATTTCAAACAGACCATATCTAATTTGGAAAGTTAATTTAAAAGTAGAAAAGCTTGGTGAGATGGATACAGAACTTTTTAAAGAATGGTTTCAAGCCTTTTCTCAAGCAGCTGGAATTACTTTACACGTTGAAAATATTTATGGTGATAATAGTCACCACATTATTGAATCTTGCTTTAAGGGATTAGCAAGATCATTAAGAACTGCATTAGAAATAGATCCAAGGAATAAAGAAACAATTCCATCTACTAAGGGTTCTTTATAAGTTTAATGAACGTTATAATTGTTGACTATAATTCGGGCAATATAAGCTCGGTGATAAACTCTTTTAAAGAAGTTGCTCAGGAAAAAGTAAATATTGGGGTTACCTCAGATTTTAAAAAGATTAAATCAGGCGATAAAGTAGTTTTACCAGGGCAGGGTTCATTTAAAAGTTGTGTAGATGCCCTAAATAAAATTGATGGTCTTGTAGATACACTTAACGAATTTGCAATGACTAATAAAAAACCTCTTCTAGGAATTTGTGTTGGTTTACAAATGTTTGCAGATGTTGGTTACGAGGAAACTGAAACAAAAGGATTAGGATGGATTTCAGGAAAAGTTTCAAAAATAGATAATCAAAATGGAAAATTTAAACTTCCTCATATTGGTTGGAACCAGATAAATATTGTTAAAGATAGCAAGATTTTTAAGGATATAAAAAAAAATTCTCATATGTACTTTGTTCACAGCTACGAATTTATTCCAGAGAATAAAGATGTGATTTCAGCAACTACAGATTATTCATCAAATATTGTTTGTTCTGTTGAAAAAGAAAATATTTTTGGAACCCAATTCCATCCTGAAAAAAGTGACAAGGAAGGTCTAAAGATGATCGATAATTTTATAAAAATTTAAAAATAATATAATTTGGATTAATTAAATGAAAATATTTCCCGCAATAGATATTAAAGATAAAAAATGTGTAAGATTAGTTAAAGGAAATTTTGATAACAAAACTGAGTACAATATGTCTCCAGTTGAACAAGCTAGCAAATTTAAGGATCATGGTTTTAAAAATTTACACATAGTTGATCTTGATGGGGCTTTAACTGGAGAAACAGTTAACCTAGATATTATCCAAGATATAGTTGGTAAATTCAATCTAAAGGTTGAGATAGGTGGCGGCATCAGAAAGCTGGAAAGTATTCTAAAATATATTGATGCAGGTGTTGAGAAAGTGATTTTAGGAAGTGCTGCAATAAAAGATAAAAACTTTTTAAAAGAATCGTGTGAAAAATTTCCTGATAAAATTGCTTTAGGTTTGGATGCTAAAGATGGATATTTGTCAGTATCTGGATGGAAAGAAAACTCTAATCAGTTAACTTTAGATTATTTAAAAGAAGTTAATGATTATGGTGTCAGTAGATTAATTTTTACAGATATTAATCGCGATGGTACGAAACAAAGTCCAAATTTTGATGAAACAATGAAAGTTGCTGAAAATTCAAATTGTCCTGTAATTATATCAGGCGGTGTTTCATCAATAGAGGACATTAAAAAAGCAAAGAATTTAAAAAATGTTGAAGGTATAATAGTTGGAAAAGCTATTTATGATGGTGATATAAAATTAGAAGAATTAGTGAAAGAAGATGCTTAAAAATAGAATTATACCTTGTCTAGATGTAAAAAATGGTCGTGTTGTTAAGGGTATAAACTTTGTCGATCTAAAAGACGCAGGAGATCCTGTAGAGCAAGCCAAAATTTATAGTGATGGTGGGGCAGATGAAATTTGTTTTTTAGATATTACCGCTTCAAATGAAAATAGAGATATTATTTATGACGTTGTCAAAAAAACTTCAAAGAAATGTTTTGTACCGTTAACAGTAGGAGGTGGGGTTAGAAGTGTTGAGGATATCAACAAATTATTAAACTGTGGAGCTGATAAAGTTTCTATAAACACTGCAGCAGTTGAAAATTCAAAAGTTGTCTTAGACAGTTCAAAAAAATTTGGATCTCAATGTATAGTAGTGGCGATCGACGCTAAAAAAAATGGAAATAAGTGGGAAGTGTTTACTCACGGAGGAAGAAATAATAGTGGTATTGATGCTTTAGAGTATGCTGAACAAATGGAAAAAAACGGTGCAGGGGAATTATTAGTAACTTCAATGGACAGAGATGGAACTCAAGTCGGTTATGATATTGATCTTATGGCAAAAATTTCATCCAAAGTTAATATTCCAGTTATTGCATCTGGAGGTGTCGGAAATTTGGATCACCTCGTGGATGGAATAAAATTGGGCAAAGCTAGCGCCGTATTAGCAGCTTCGATATTTCATTATGGACAATACTCAATTAAAGAAGCTAAGGATTATTTGGACTCAAAAGGAATTCCTGTTAGAATTTAGCATGCTTAATACTTTAGAAAATTTGTTCAATCTTGCTAGAGAAAGAAAAAAAACACCTGTTGATGGATCTTATACCAATAAATTACTAAGCGATAAATCTTTAAGCAAAAGTAAGATTTTGGAGGAAATTAATGAACTTGTAGAAGCAGTGGACAAAAATTCAAATAAAGTACACGAGGCTGCAGACGTTTTTTATCATTTAATAATGTATCTTGAGGCAAATGATATAAAAATTGAAGAGGTAATGAAAGAACTAAATAACAGAAAAAAATGAGTTACGATAATAAAAATATTTTTGCAAAAATATTAAGAGGAGAAATTCCTTGTAAAAAAATTTATGAAGATGATTATGTTTTATCCTTTTATGATATAAACCCTCAAAAAAAAATACATGCCTTGGTAATTCCAAAAGGTGAATACACTGATCTTGACGATTTTAGTGAGAAAGCTTCATCAGAAGAAATGGTTGGACTCTTGAAAGGAATTAATATTGTTGCAAAAAAATTAGGTATTTCAGTTGATACTGGCAAAGGATATAGGGCATTAGCAAATATAAGTGAATATGGAGGCCAAGAAGTCCCTCATTTACACTTTCATTTATTTGGAGGTGAAAGAGTTGGTAAAATGGTTGAGTGAATAAAAAAGTTGAGAGAAATTATCTAGAAATAAACCTTTTGGAAGATTTGAGAGATTCAGGTCAATTTTCAAATGACTATAACATTCAGATTGTTGATCCAGAAAATTTTCAATTAAATAAATTTTTTTACAAAAGAATTGGAAAAAAACATCATTGGGTAGATCGATTATCTTGGAGTGACAAGCAATGGATTGATTATGTTTCTGATAAAAAAGTGATGACATATGTTTTGAAATTTAAAGAAGATTTAGCAGGTTATTTTGAGTTAATTTTGCATCCAGAGAAAGAAGAAGTTGAAATTGCCTACTTAGGTCTTTTAGAGGAATATCAGAATAAAAAGTTAGGTTCACACTTGTTGTCATCAGCTATAAAAAATTCTTTTATAAATAAGCCAAAAAGAGTTTGGGTTCATACATGTTCTTTAGATCACAAAAACGCATTAAATAATTATAAATCAAGAGGAATGAAAATATTTAAGACTGAAACTATTTTACTCTAGATCAGTTTTGTTTCGGAAGGACAAATAGTCCTTTTTTTAATTTTTGATTTCGCATAATTTCAGAAATATAAGTAATACTTACGTTTTGATAGATATCTAAAGATTGCCAGCCAACTAAATTATGACTGTTTTTATTAAAAAATAAATCAATTTCATTATCATCTTGTATAATTCTAAAATTAATAAATTGGTCATTAATATTTTTTAATTCTGCTATATTGATTTTTTCCAATAGATAATTTTTATCTAAAATATAATTTAAAGCTGTTTTTTTAATTGGGTAAATATAATGACTTTTGTTTGTTTTAATCACTAAGTATCTACCATTTGATACTAATATTTTATTGTCTTCTGTATTATATTTGCAAAACATTTTTTTAGGATATTCGATTGTACATGTGCCTTTCTCTATTTTTTCATTGATGTTCTGTTCGAAACTAAAAGATAAATTATTCGTTTTTTTTAAGTTATCGATAATATTTTCTTTAATCGATGCTTCTACACTTTCATTGATAAAAAAAATTAAAAATATTAGAAAATATTTTTTCATTATAGTACATCACGTTTTCCAACATGATTTGCTTTACTTACTAATCCCTCTGCCTCCATCATATCGATTATTCTTGCAGCTCTATTATAACCAATTTGAAGCCTTCTCTGTAAAAAAGAAGTCGAAGCTTTGCCTTCAGTTTTTATTATATCAACAGCTGTTTCATAGAGCTCGTCTTTATCACTTTGATTTTTAGAATTTTCATTTATCTCTTTTTCATCCACAAAATTTAAGATTTCATCAACATAATCTGGTTCGGCCTGTGATCTTAAAAAATTATTTATTTTTTCAATCTCATTGTCTGACACAAATGGTGCATGAATTCTAACAATTTTATTAGCTGACGACATATATAACATATCGCCCTTTCCCAATAATTGTTCAGCACCCTGTTCTCCTAAAATAGTTCTACTATCTATTTTTGATGTAACTTGAAACGAGATACGCGTTGGAAAATTTGCTTTTATTGTTCCTGTGATAACATCTACGCTTGGTCTCTGAGTAGCCATTATAATATGTATTCCTGCTGCTCTTGCCATTTGAGACAATTTTTGAATATAATTTTCTATTTCTTTACCAGCAACGAGCATAAGATCAGACATTTCATCAACAACAACTACTATGTACGGCATTGGCAGTTTATGCTTAGAGTTGTAACCATCAATATTTCTTACTCCTTCTTTAGTCATTAACCTATATCTACTCTCCATTTCCTTAACCACCCACCCCAAAACAGAGGCTGCTTTTTTAGCTTCAGTAATAACTGGGCAAAGAAGATGTGGAACACCCTCATAAGTAGATAGCTCTAACATTTTTGGATCAATTAAAATAAATTTACACTTATCAGGAGTGTGACGGTAAAGTAGTGATAAGATAATAGTATTAATACAAACTGATTTTCCAGAACCAGTAGTTCCAGCAATCAATAAATGTGGCATTGAAGCTAAATCGCTGACTATAGATGTACCTGAAATATTTTTTCCTAAAGCTATAGGTAATTTTATTTCTTTTTTTTTAAAATCAACATTATTTAATATTTCGCTTAAAAAGACATCTTCTCTAGAAGAATTAGGTAATTCAATACCAACGGTGTTGCTTCCAGGAATAGTTGCTATCCGGGCTGACTCCGAGCTTGTATTTCGAGCAATGTCGTCAGAAAGATTAATTATTTTAGAGACTTTAACTCCAGCAGCTGGTTCAAATTCATTTAAGGTTACAACAGGCCCTTGACTTACTTTTTTGATATTTCCATTTACACCAAAATCTAGAAGTATTTTTTCTAAGAATTCTGGATCGATATTTTCATTTTTATTGGAAATAAATTTTTCTTTTTTTGAAAGAGTTTTAAGTAAATCTATTGAAGGAAGAACAAACTTTTCTTTTTTACGAGAAATATTCTCGTCAGCCTTAATAAAAGGTAAATCTTCTTGTATTAAATTTTTGATTTCGTCTTGAGGAATATATTCATTTATAATTTCATTTTTATTAGTGTAATTTTTGTTTTCTTGTTTTGTAAAAAAATTAAAAATTGTTTTTATAAAATTTGCAAAACTTTTATAAGTTAAGTTCATACTTATTAAAAATAAAAGAATTATGACAAACAATAGAATATAATAAAAAATAGTTTCATTAGATTTAGCTAAATCAGAAAGAAAAGTTTCATTAAGATAATTACCTATGAAACCGCCATTACCATTAATATAATAAGTAAAGGAATCTTTATGATAAAGACTAAAGAAAAACGATCCAAATAATGTATATGTTGAAGCAAAGAACAAATTTTCTATAATTAAAAATATCTCTTTGTTTTTAAAAATATTAATTCCAGTAATCAAAATAGTAATAGGTATTAAAAAAGAAATTAAACCAGAAGATTGTATAAAAAAATCTGCTATATAACTTCCTTGAACGCCCAATATGTTCTTTATTTCTGTATTTTCAGGAAAAATAAAGTTTGGATCTAAAGGGGAATATGAAACTAAAGAAATGAATACTAAAATTCCCAAACCAAAAATAAAGATACCAAGAATTTCTATCAATCTATTAATAGTAAAAATTAGTATTGTGTTTCCTAGTTTTTTAATATCCATTTTGATGAATCAAATTTATCACTTTGTATCATCTAATTTTTATTGTTAAAATTAAAAATATTATGAAAGTTTCAATATTGGGCGATAGTTTAACTAGTTTATCATTGGCAAAGTCCTTGGTTAACCAAGGAATAAAAGTGGATATTTTTTCTAACAAAAAAATGAGAAAATACAATAAAAACCAAACAATAGGAATTTCAAAATCAAATATAGATTTTTTTAATAAAAAGATATTAAATATT
This sequence comes from uncultured Pelagibacteraceae bacterium, assembly GCA_902575785.1. Lineage (GTDB taxonomy): Bacteria > Pseudomonadota > Alphaproteobacteria > Pelagibacterales > Pelagibacteraceae > Pelagibacter. The sequence goes on along the minus strand of CACGSR010000005.1, from coordinate 17,369 downwards.
AATAAATTTTTATGGAATATAAAGAATATAGAAATTTATAGCGAAAATTTAGAACATCAGAAAATATTAGATTTTCAAAATAGACATAATCATCTTTTTTCAATAGTTAAAAATTTCAATCTATATAACCACCTTTTTTACAATCTTAAAAAGAATAAATTAATACGCTTTAGTAAAAAAACTAATTATCAAAATTTATTGGAGAAAAAATATGATTTAATTTTTAATTGTGACCATTCTAATTCAGTAACCAAAAAATTTTTCCATAATCGTATTGAGAAAGATTATAATAGCTTTGCATATGTAACTACCTTTAAACATAAAAGATTAACAAATAATTGTGTTGCCGTTCAAATTTTTACAAAAAGAGGACCTATTGCATTTTTACCAATTTCATCTGTTGAAACTTCTGTTGTTTTTTCAATTAAGGGTAAAGAAAATGTGAACTTAGAAAACCTTATTAAAAAATATAATTTGAAGTATGAAATTCTAAAAATCAATAAAGTAAACAATTTTGAACTTAAACTTTCTAATCTAAGATCTTACACTTTTAAAAACATTATCGCTTTTGGAGACATTTTACATAGATTACATCCACTTGCAGGGCAAGGTTTTAATATGACAATTCGAGATATTAAAGAAATCAATAGTTTGATTGAATTTAAAAAAAAACATGGATTAGAATTAGATAAATCTATTGGTCTTGATTTTGAAAAAAATTTAAAAGATAAAAATTATCTTTTTTCAAATGGTATAGATTTTATCTATGAATTTTTTAATTTTGAAAATAAGTTTAATAATAACAATTTAAGTAAATTAGTAAAATTAGTTGGAAAAAATAATCTTGCAAATAAAATATTTACTAAAATTGCTGATAAAGGAATTTCAATCTCAGATTATTGAATTGTATTGTTATTGTATTGATCAAATGAATATGTAGTTAGTATTTCAGAAATTTTATCTTTTCTGATATTTAAACTTTTTGCTTCAAGTAAAACTTGTTTTTCCTCAATCGTAAAAGGTGATGCCATCGCCAGTGCATTTATGGTTTCATCTAAACTTTGTTTTTCAAGTGCTTTCCAATTAATTACAAAACCTCTTTTTTCAAAAAGATTTTTTAAATCCTTAAAAATTAACTCTAAGTCGGAAAATTTTATTTCCTCTTTATTATTTTCAAGGTCTCCAAAGTAGTCATCAAAATTAATCTCACATTCTCTATATTTTTTGTTTGTTTGAAGTTCTTTTGTAATTTTAAACCTAATAATGCCTTTAAGCTCAATTAAGTATCTTTTATCCTCTGTTTCTTTGAAACCAGTTATCTTACCTAAACAACCGATTTCGTGTAGTTCAGGGATTTTTTCATCATCATCATTTCTAGGTGATTTTGGTTGAATCATTCCAATTAATTTATTTGATTTCATGCTATCATTTATCATATCGACGTATCTTGGCTCAAAAATATTTAATGGAACTGTTGTTTTTGGAAATATAATAAAATTACTTAAAGGAAAAACAGCTATTTTTTTTGGTAAATCAATTTTTTTCATAACTTAATATACATTAATAAATATATATATTTTCCACTTTTTTTTCATCAACAAATCTATCTAGTGCTTCACAATAGCCCTTTTCTAAATTATTTGCATATAATTTACTGTCAAAAATTTTTGATATTTTTTTTTGATTTTTAAGTCTAAACTTAATTGAATTCATTTTCTCTTTGTTATTATTTAATTCAAGAGCTAATTTAATATACTCGTCTTTATTTGTGGTAATTAGTTCGTCTAATTCTAAACTTTTTAGCAAACTTGCACTAACCCTGCTTTGAAAACCTTCACCTTGCATAGTTAAAATTGGTAACCCAGACGATAAAGCCTCAATTGAGGTAGTATGTCCGCCATAAGGATAAGTATCTAAGAACAAATCTGCTAGTTGAAATCTTTCTAAATATTTTTGGTACTCGATTTTTTCTGAAAAAAAAATTCTAGAGGATTTGATATTTTTTTTATCAAAGGCCTTTAAAATATTATCACGCTGTATTCCTTGCTTTGGTATCGCTAGCCAAAGAATTGAATCATTTGATTTTTGTAGTATTTTTGACCATATATCAATAATTCCTTCATTAATTTTGACAATATTGTTAAAGCAACAAAATATAAATTTATTATCAGGCAGTGAAAATTCTTTTTTTGTCAACTTACTCTCTAAAATTTTGTTACCAAGAGAATTTGGGAAAAATGAATTGGGAATAAAGATTATTTTTTCAGAATAATATTTATAATTTCTTTCTGGTATAACAACTTTATCTGCAATAATGTAATCGTGTAGCTTTTCTCCCATCGTCCCAGCATAACCTAGATAATTTATTTGAATAGGTGCACACCTGTTTTTGAAAATTGATGATCTTCCATCTTTCGTATATCCATTTAAATCTATGGCTATATCAATAGCAAAGGAGTTGCAAATATTTCTTATTTCTAAGTCCGTTTTTGAATTACAATCAATAAATTCTTTAAAATTGACAGTAATATTTCTACTGATATCATTTTTAGAGAAATTTTTACTCAGGTTGAAACCAAACAATTCAAATTTGTTTTTGTCATGATTTTTAAATAAATCTTTTAATAACGACGCAACGGCATGGTTCTCAAAATCAGAGGAAAAATATCCAAGTTTGATTTTTTTATTAGTACTACTAATTGATTCTCTTTGAAATGTTTCAGATCCAGATATAACTAAATGATTTTTTGACCATTTATCTGAAATTATTTTTTGAAATTTAACATCTTCATTCAACAATAAAGAGTAATATGGTTGCATTACCTTATCTTTGAAATCAATACTTAAATTAATTAATTTATTTTTCAGAGTGTCTAAACCATTCCAATCACATGTTTTTAATTTTAAATAAATGAGAATTGATAAGGCGTTTATATTTTCAGGCTCAATTTTCAATGCTTTATTTATGTAATCAAAAGCTTTGTTATAGTCGTTTAATCCATCATAATTTTTTGCAATATTTATTAAAGTCGGTAAATAATTAGGGTTAATTTCTAAAGCTTTATGAAAATTAATTAATGAATTTTTTACGTCATTGTTCTTTTTAAGAATTAATCCTAGATTATTGTAAGCTTCAAAATTTTTTTGATTTATTTGAATCGACTTTTTTGCAAATTTAGATGCATCTTCTAAATTATTTTCTTCTAAAGATAGTGCAGTAAGATTATTAAATGCTTGAAAATAATTATTTTTATACTCGATGGCTTTTAAAAAATTTTCTTTAGATTTTGCGTAGTCTCCAAGTTTTTTAAAAGCAAAACCTAAATTATTATAAGCTTCTGAAAAATCTTTCTTATTTTGAATTGCATTTTGAAAGGCTTGGACGGACTCAAAATATTTATTCATCCTTAATAAACAGAAACCTTTGTTATTATAAATGGATGGTAGTTTCGGATTTTTCTGAATTATTTTGTCAAAAACTTTTATTGCATCTACATACTTTCTCTGAAAGACTTTAATATCTCCTATAGTTGAGAGAGCACTTAGATTATTAGTATCTTTTTTGATAATAAGATAAAGATTTTTTAAAGCATCATCATAATTTTTTTGGGATAAACTCTTTTTGGTATTACTAATAAGTTCGTTTAAAGATTTTTCCATAAAACTATGATAATAATTAATATAATAAATTTATTAAATCTATTTTAATTATTCTTGCTTAAAAGGAACCATGTTCTATAATAATTTATTATTAAGCGGGCATAGCTCAGTGGTAGAGCGTCTCGTTGCCAACGAGAAGGTCGAGGGTTCGACCCCCTTTGCCCGCTCCACAGCTAAAATTAATTATAAAATTTTATGAATGATCTTTTAAAAAAAAAATGTGTACCATGTGAAGGTGGTGTTGTACCGTTTAACATTTCAGAGATACACAAATATCAAAAAAAAGTTGACGGATGGGATGTGATAAAAAATAATAAGGGGATTTTTTTTCTAGAAAAAAAATTTAAATTTAAAAATTTTTTAGAAAGTCAGAATTTTGTCAATCTAGTTGGTAAAATTTCTGAAGAAGAAGGACATCATCCAGATATCTTATTTGGATGGGGATATGCTAAGGTAACAATTACTACACATGCTATTGAGGGTTTGTCTGAGAACGATTTTATATTGGCTGCAAAAATTGATAGAGGCATTAATGTCTAAAATGTCTAGTATTAGAAAAAACAAGCACTGTTTCAGTTGAATTAGCGAATTTAATTATTTCTCCATCTCTTATTGATCCCGCTGGTTGGATAACTGCAGTTACTCCTGATTGCACTAATTTTTCGATCCCGTCAATAAATGGGAAAAATGCATCTGATGCCGCAACAATATCATTACCATTATTCAGATTAAATTTATTCATTTTATCTATAGCAATTTTACAACTATCGAGCCTACTTGGTTGTCCAGATCCTATTCCTAATGTTGATTTGTTACTAGCGATTACTATCGCATTAGATTTTACGTAACGGCATATATTGAATGCAAATATCAAATTATCTAATTGGGATTTACTTGGTTTTTTTTTTGAAACAACTTTAAAATTTTTTTTTGAAAAAAGTGATTTATCTTCCGACTGAACCAAAAATGAATCATTTATAGAATTTATTTTAAAATTTTCATCCATTAAATAATTCGAAGCATCTATCACTCTTATATTTCTTTTTGATTTAAGTAAATTTAGAGATTCTTTATCAAAACCATTTCCAATAACCACTTCAAGAAAAATCTTATTTAACTCAATTGCAATAGATTTTGTAATCTTAAAATTGCAAGAAACAATACCACCAAAAGCACTGATAGGGTCACATGCTAGGGCTGATTTATAGCTATCTAAATTATTTTGAAGTAGAGAAACACCACAGGGGTTTGCATGTTTTACAATAACAGTTCCCCTATTTTTTGGAAAAGATCTTGAAATTTTTAGAGCAGAAAAAATATCATTATAATTATTATAACTAAGTTGTTTTCCATGGAGTTTATCTAATTTATTGTTTGGATCACTTGAATAAATAGCACTTTTTTGATGAGGATTTTCACCGTATCTTAAATTCTCAATCAAATTACCATAAAGGACTTTTTTTTTAGGAAAATTGATATTGGAAATTTTATTGAAATAATTTGATATAACCGCGTCATAATATGCTGTTTGATTAAAAGCCAATTGAGACATTTTTTTTCTAAAAATCAAAGAAGTTGAGCCTTTATAAACTTTTAGTTGATTGATAAGTTCTGAATATTGATCAGTTGACGTAATCACAACGACATCATTATAATTTTTCGCTGCGGCTCTTACCATTGTAGGTCCACCAATATCAATATTTTCTATGATCTTTTCATGGGCTTTTGTTTGTTGTAGTGTTTCTTCAAATGGGTAAAAATTTACTACTACCAGATCTATATTCTCAAAATTATTCTTTTTAAGATCTTTTTTATGTAACTTATTTTTTCTCTTATTAAGGATACCTGCATGTATTTTAGGGTGTAAAGTTTTGACCCTCCCATCAAGAATTTCATCAGAACCTGTAAACTTTGAGACTTCTGTACAATTAAATCCGAGTTTACGAATTTTTCTAAATGTTCCTCCAGAACTGATTAATTTTACATTATTTTTCTTTAATATTTTTAAAAGGGGCTGTAAATTTGATTTATCTGACAAAGATATCAATGCAGATTTAATTTTTTTCATTATATTTTTTTTAATTCCCATTTAATATTTTCAGTCTGATTATTAGCAATACCAGAAATAAATATATTTTGATTATCAATGTATAAATTTTTATTACCGAAATATAAACCATTATCAATATTTATGTCATAATTATCACATGTAAATTTCCATCCTTCATTATCTAATTCTATTAAAATTGTTTTATTATCTTGTGTCTTCATTAATTTAACATCTGGCTCTACGTGAAATCGAATATCAAATTTATAATGGTGATTTGTTTTTTTCTTAATTATTTTGTCTAAGCCAACAAATAACATTTTATCAGGAAAGAACTCAATCTCTCTTTGATGAACAGAGCTATATTTCTTTAAATATCCGTCATGTGAAGCAGTAATCTTCCAGTAATTTTTGTCAAAAATTACATCTTTATAAATTATTTTTAAACCTTTTTTAACAGACCAAGATTTATCAATATTAACAAATTTACAAGAAGAATTATCATCAATTACCAAAGTGCTTTGTGCCGCTGACAATTTTGATAGATGATTAAGTTTACTATTGCTCTTTTTAAAGTATCCACAATTACAAATTAATTTTTTACCATTTGAAATTACCTCAAAGGATAATGCTCCAGATTGATAATCCTTTGTGTAATTTAAGCTCGGAGTAGATCCAGCATCCATCGAGAGGCAAATCTTTTTATTTTTAAGTATTATATATCCACCCAACTCATGGTTATCATTTTTAAAATTATATCCCAGTCTTTTCAAATAATTGTCAAATTCATTATTATTTGATTGATTGTTACCATTAAATAATAAATCTGATCCTGAATTTTTCCAAAAAAAAGCATATCCTTGTCCAAGATAATAAATGCTCTCGTCTACGTGTTCAGGAACAGTTATTTGTGACTCTTTAAACCATTCCCGTATTAAAATGAAATATTTAAGATATAAGATTAATTCTTTAATACTCCTTGACTTTGGTACTCCGTAGTTGTCAAAATTATTTTTTGATATCTTTTTAAGCAAAGTCAGACCAAAAGATAGATAGTTTTTTTCATTTTGATAACAAAGTCCAACTAAAATAATAGAGGCACATCCTATCAATTTATTTTCTAGAAATTTAGAATTATCAATTTCATTTATTAGATGATTTGCTTGCTTTTGAATTATCTTATTAAAATTATATTTATATTCTTCGTTACTGTCATCAAAACAAAGATTATGACAGGAAAGCCATGCAATAATTCTTTTTGCAGTTAAATCGAAATTCCAACTTTTTTCATTATATTTTTGATTGTTGTCAATCCAATTAGTAATTATTTTTTGTGTTGTTTGTTTTGATGACTTTAGATCTAAGCTAAAAAACCAATAAAAATTATTGAGTGTTCTATATTTTTTAAAATCTTTGTTTTTATGGCTCCAAATATTTTCTAGTGCAAAATCCTCAATTTTAAATTTTTTTTTTTGATATTTAATAAGTGAGGAGAGCAAATGTGGACTAGGTTTATACAATAATTCATTATTGTATGTTTTTGAAATTTTTTTATCATAAATATTTGAATTAAGGTAAAATTTTCTAATTTGATTTAAGATACTAAAAAAAATCCGACTAAAATTAATCATTAAATTATTTTGATTTTAGTAATTCAATATTTTTTTTTATATCTCCATTATTACTTTTAAAGATTGTCGTCCCTGACACCAAAATATTAACTCCAGCCTGGATTGCTGATTTAGAATTATCAAAATTAATTCCACCATCAATCTCAATATCAAAATCTAGATTTTTTTCTTTTTGAATTCTCTTTAAATCTTTTACTTTATCTAAGACCTCAGGCATAAATTTTTGCCCTCCAAAACCAGGATTAACACTCATAACAAGAACTAGGTCAATTTTATCTAAAAAATTGTAGATTATATTAGTTTTAGTTTCTGGGTTAAGAGAAATACCAACTTTTTTCTTCAACTTTTTTACTTTTAAAATCGAAGAGTTGAGGTCATCAGTTGCCTCTGGATGGATCGTGATAATATCTGCACCAGCTTCCGCATAAGCTTCTATATAGTCATGTACAGGAGAGATCATTAAATGAACATCAAATATAATTGTGGAATGTTTTTTTAAAGCCTTTATCACTGGTGGTCCAATAGTTAAGTTAGGTACAAAATGACCATCCATAACGTCTACATGAATCATATCTGCTCCAGCTTTTTCCAGTCTTTTAATTTCGTTTCCCAATTGACTAAAGTCTGCAGAAAGAATTGAAGGAGATATTTTTATTTTTTTCATTGATGTTAAAAGTAAGTTGTATCAATTTTTAAAATTTTATTTAATTAAAAAATTGATAGATTTGTCTCGAAATTTCACTTTCTAGAGGAAAAGATAACATCCCCATCACCGAATAGCCTAAAATCCAAGGCATTAAGTAAAATCTAATCATGAAGAAAAACCAAGCCACATATAAAGGTACAAGTGGTTGAATTATAAATTGAGGCGTAACAATTTTAAACATGTTGATTAAAGGGTTTGTAAATTTCACAAATACCCTCATAAAAAAGAAGTGAGAATCCTCTCTTTGGAAAATATTCATTGCCACTCTACCTATTAAAGTCCACATAACTATGCCCAATATATAATCAATTATATAAACAAGAGGATGAAAGTTGGCCGACATTTTAGAAAATTATATTGGAAAATTTATTGAATTAAAAGGGGCGAAATTAATCGCCCCTTTAATAATATTATTTAGTGTTGTTTGCCAAGGATCGATTTACCTGCAGGTACTCGAACCTCATCAACCATTCTCTGCGTAGCAGCACTTGGCTCTGAAGTCATTAAACTTACAACCACCATTGCCACTAAACTTACAGCTGAACCGAAGATACCAAACGTTAACTGTGTAATACCTAAGAATCCACTTCCGCCTGTTCTTACCCAAATTAGGTAAGCAGCACCAGAAATTAATCCTAAAGCCATACCAGCTATAGCACCTTCTCTGTTAGCTCTCTTCCACCATACACCAAGTACAAGTGGGAAGAATAATCCTGACATCGCAAAGTCAAAAGCCCAGATTACTGAACCTAAAATACCTTGGATCTCAAGCGCTGCGATTGTTGCTCCAGCAAAACCAATTACTACAAGTAATACCCTTGCAACAACAAGTCTCTTTGCAGTCTCAGCTTTTGGATCGATGATCTTATAATAAACATCGTGTGAGATTGCATTCGCAATTGCTAGAATCAAACCATCAGCTGTTGACATGGCAGCTGCCATACCTCCAGCAGCAACCAGACCTGAGATTACATATGGTAATCCAGCTATTTCTGGAGTTGCTAACACTACGGCTTTACCACCCATGAAAAACTCATTTAATTCGAGAGTTCCATTTCCGTTAAAGTCGCTTACAAACATTAAGTTTGCTTGGTTCCAGTTTTGATACCAATCGATCGCTTGAACTTCTGCAATTGATTTACCGATAATACCAGTCGATAATGTCGGATCAATCAATGACAGCTTAGATAGCGTCGCTAACATTGGAGCAGAAGAGTAAAGTAAGAAGATAAAGAATAACGACCAACCTACTGATTTTCTTGCTGCTTTTACACTTGGAGTAGTGAAATATCTCATCATCACATGAGGCAATGAAGCTGTTCCCATCATCATTGCTAGTGCTAGTGAAATAAATGCCCACGGTGTTGCGTTTACCGCAGAGTGAGCTTTAGTAATTCCAGCTAACCCTTTCGGTACAGTTTTTAGATCAGCAGCCGCATTTTTTACAAAACCGAACTGTTGTTCTAATTCACCGATTCTAGCTACTTCATCAGCTAACATGAAGTGAGGGAAGAAACCCGCACCCATCTTGTTACTGATCCAGAATACTGGAAGTAAGTAAGCTATGATTAGTACAATATATTGCGCAACCTGTGTCCATGTTACCCCTCTCATACCACCTAACATTGAACATAATAAGATACTTATTAATCCAACATATACAGCGTATTGAAATGGTATATCAAGAGCAACAGAAGCAATTGTACCTGTAGCGTTTATCTGAGCAGTCACATAAGTAAACGACGCAACCGTTAGAACGACTACCGCCATAAACCTAGATAAATTACCACCGTATCTTGTACCAATAAAATCTGGAACTGTGTAACAGCCAAATTTTCTTAAGTATGGTGCTAATAAAGATGCGACTAATACATATCCACCAGTCCAACCTACAAGTAGTGCCATATATCCGTAACCTTTAAAGTAAATACCACCCGCCATTGCAACAAATGATGCACCAGACATCCAGTCTGCTGCAGTCGCCATTCCGTTGAATACAGTTGGAACTTGTCTTCCAGCTACGTAATACGCATCAGCTTGTGCTGTTCGTGATAGATAACCAATTATAGCATAGATGGCTACTGTGAAGGCAACGAAACAAATACCGATTGTTTTCGCTGTCATACCCATCTGCTCTGCAATTGACATAATTATTATGAAACCAAGGAAACCTCCCGTATAGATTCCATAAACCTTAGGTAAATTGTCTATAAAATTACCTTTAATCATTAGTCATCTCCTCTTTCTGAAAAGCCAAACTCTTCATCAATTTTTTCTTGTCTATTCGCAAACCAAAAAATAAGGATTACGAAAATTCCAAGAGAACCTTGACAAGTGAACCAATAAGTCAACGGATAACCAAACGGTCCCGTAACCTCGTTCATTTCAGCTCCGAAAAGAAAGATGCCAATTGAGAAAACAAACCAGATTGCTAAAGTCATCATTAGCAAGCCTTTCGATTTTTCCCAGTGTTGTGCTTGTTTTGACATTATATACCTCTCTCATTTAGTTATAACTGGGCAAAACCATACCGATTATGAAAGAGATTTAAAGTGTTAAAATTGTTCAAATTTGGGGTATTTTTAAGGTATATATCATAAAAATAGGTATTTTATGGGAAAATATAAACTAACTTGGAGAGATCTAACTTTAAGAGATTTTAAAATCTACCTATTTGCACTTTTCAAGGCCTTTATTCCAAAAAAGAAAATTAAGAGCCTAGATGAGTTAGAAAATTTCATTCAAACAAAATCAGCCTGGGTAGCTCAAGTAACACTTTACGGGTATTTAAAGACACGTATGGGAACTAGATATGTTCTTCATTTTGAAAATGACAAATTTATGTCATCAGTTAACGCAGCAAAATGGAATATTTATTCTGTTGCTCTTCAGGATTTAACATTTTTTACATTTTCCTATTTAAAACTTCATCTAAATTATCAAGAAGTTAATAAGGCTAAAGAAATTTTCTTAAAGATTTTAGATGATGAAATTTCAAATAAAATGCCACTAGAAATAATTGAAAAAGCTAAAATAAATTTTGATGAAAGATTACAAAAAATTAATTGGGATTCTCACTGTAATGATCTTCCCTTTAATTCAAGTGCATTATCTTTATATGAATGGGCGCCCATAGCTGATGAATTAAAAACTTTAGATAGAAAAATTGTTTTAAACTCTGTTATTTTAAAATGGGGAGTTGTTAAAAAAGAGTTTGTTGAGAGAGTCCAGTTCTAAATATTTTTTCTATTCTCGACCAAACTTTCAACCACAGTTGGATCTGCAAGGGTAGTGGTATCACCTAATTGATCGTGCTCATTTGCTGCAATTTTTCTTAAAATTCGTCTCATTATTTTCCCAGATCTAGTTTTTGGTAATCCAGGACTAAAATGTATAAGATCTGGTGTTGCTAAAGGGCCGATCTGCTTTCTAACCCATAACTTAAGATCTCTCTCAAGATCGCCAGTTTCATTTTCACCAGCATTTAACGTTACGTAACAGTAGAGACCATTACCTTTAATATCATGCGGATATCCAACAACAGCTGCCTCAGCAACTTTTGGATGTGCAACAAAAGCACTTTCTATTTCAGCTGTACCTAAGTTATGACCAGAGACAATTATTACATCATCTACTCTTCCTGTAATCCAGTAATAACCATCTTTATCTCTTCTACATCCATCACCAGTAAAGTATTTGCCATCAAACTGAGAGAAGTATGTGTCAATAAATCTTTGATGGTCCCCGTAAACAGTTCTCATTTGTCCTGGCCATGAATGCGCAATACAAAGTCGTCCTTCACCAGCACCCTTAATTTCTTTTCCATCCTTGTCAACTATCACTGGTTTGATACCATAAAAAGGTTTAGTGGCTGAACCAGGCTTTAATGGAATTGCTCCAGTTTGTGGAGATATTAAAATTCCTCCCGTTTCTGTTTGCCACCATGTATCAACAATTGGACATTTTGAATTTCCTACTGTTTTATAATACCACATCCATGCTTCTGGGTTGATAGGTTCTCCGACAGTTCCTAATAATTTTAGGGATTTTCTAGAAGTTTTGTTTACTGGTTCATCTCCTTCTCTCATTAGAGCTCTTATTGCTGTAGGTGCTGTGTAAAATGTATTGACTTTATATTTATCTACTATCTGCCACCATCTTGAACTATCAGGATAATTAGGCACACCTTCAAACATAATAGTTGTTGCACCATTAGAAAGTGGTCCATAAATTATATAACTATGACCAGTTACCCATCCAATATCAGCAGTACACCAATAAATATCTTTCGGTTTGTAATTAAAAATATACTGATGTGTCATAGAAGCATAAACCATGTAGCCACCTGTAGTGTGTAGAACTCCTTTAGGTTTTCCAGTTGATCCTGATGTATAAAGAATAAATAAAGGATCTTCAGCGTTCATTTCTTCGGGTTCACAGTGACTAGATACATCTTTGATTAATTCATGGTACCAAACATCCCTATCATTATCCCAAAATACATAATTACCAGTTCTTTTGACAACTATGCATTTTTTAACATTAGGACAACTAGTTAAAGCCTCATCGGTTGTTGCCTTAAGAGGAATTGTTTTGCCTCCACGTACTCCCTCATCTGCAGTAATGATGTACTCAGACTTGCAATCATTTACTCTACCAGAAATAGACTCTGCAGAGAAACCACCGAATATGATTGAGTGAATAGCTCCTATCCTTGCACAGGCTAACATTAAAACTGCTAACTCTGGGATCATAGTTAAATATATTGTGACCCTATCTCCTTTTTTTATACCTAATTTTTTTAGACCATTAGCTGCTTTAGAAACTTTTTGATGTAATTGTTTATAAGAAATTTTTTGATTATCTTTTGGATCGTCTCCAACCCAAATAATTGCTGTTTTATCTTTTTTGTCCTTTAAGTGCCTATCTATACAGTTTGCTGAAGCGTTGAGTGTTCCATCTTCAAACCATTTAATTCTCACTTCACTTTGACTATATTTAACATCCTTTATCTTTTTGTAAGGTTTAATCCATGAAATTCTTTTACCTTCTTTTTTCCAAAATAAATTGTTGTTCTTAATCGATTCTTTATATTTTTTTTGATACTGAGTTTTATTTGCAAGACTGCTTTTTATCCATTCCTGCTTTGTTTTGAAAATTAACTCTTTAGGACCAGAGTTGTCTTGTTTTATTTTGCTAACTTTTTTTTTATAATTTTTCCTTCTTGCTGCGGATGATTTTTTGACTTTATTTCTCTTTTTTTTTAAGCTTCTTTTTTTTTTAGGAAGTTTTTTTTTGTTTTTGGTTTTTTTTCTTTTTTTTGGCATTTTTTTTATATTAAATTTTACCCATGTTGTTTAAAATTTTCCAGCTTTTAGAATCGATTGGCATTACTGATAATCTGCTTTGTTTTATGAGGGATAAGTGCCTTAATTCCTTATTTTTTTTGATTTCCTCTAATTTAATGGGTTTTTTAAGTTTTTTTAGAAACTTAACGGTAACAGCAACAAATCGTCCAGATTGGTCTGTTTTATCTGGGTAGTATTCTTTAATCACTTCAACAATTCCAACAATCTCCTTTCCTATATTAGAATGATAAAAAAAACAAAAATCACCTTTTTTCATATTTTTTAGATTCTTTGCTGCCTGGTAATTTCTAACACCATCCCAAGGTGCTCCTTTTAAACCAGCTTTTTTTTGTTGATCAATTGACCACACATCAGGTTCAGACTTAAGTAACCAGTAACTCATTATAATTGAACACCTGCACCTTTCAAAAAAGCAGCTTTTTCATCTAATGGCCATCTAGGTTTTGCAGGATAATCTAAATTACTAAATTGTTTTAACTTAAATTTTTCTAATCCCACCATCGCTATCATCGCCGCATTATCTCCACATAATTCAATTGGTGGAAATATACTTCTATAATTTTTTTCTTTACAGAGATTAATTAACATCGATCTAATTTTTTTATTTGCGGCCACACCTCCTGCTACTACAAATATTTTCTCTTTAAGTTTAATCCTATTTTCGAAATCTCTGAATGCAATTTTAGTTTTTTTGTACAATATTTCTTCAATTATTCTTTGAAATGATGCAGCAAGATCAAACTTTTCTTTTTCTGTTTTTATATTTTTAGCTATCTTTAAAATTGCAGTTTTAAGTCCAGCGAATGATAAATTACAACCTCCTTTGTTAAAAATGGGTTTTGGCAGATTATACTTGTTAGGGTTTCCATTTTTAGCTAAAATTTCAATTTGCGGACCTCCTGGAAACGCGACGCCCAGAAGTTTTGCAGTTTTATCAAATGCTTCCCCTAAAGCATCATCAATTGTTGTGCCTAATCTCTTATATTTTCCAAGTCCCTCAACACTTAAAAATTGAGAGTGTCCACCAGAAATTAATAAGAGAAGATAAGGGTAATCTAAATTTGAAATTAGTCTCGGACTTAGCGCATGACCTTCTAAATGATTTATTGCAATGAAAGGTTTGTTTATTGATGCAGCAAGTGCTTTACCAAAACTTAAACCAATAGATAGGCAAACAACTAATCCAGGTCCAGCTGTAGATGCCACGGCGTCAATTTCAGTTATTTTCTTTCCACTTTCATTTATTGCTTTTTGAACAATCCAATTTATTTTTTCAACGTGTGAACGAGCGGCTAACTCAGGTACCACACCACCAAATTCCTTATGGACATCTACTTGACTTGAAACAATATTGGATAAAATTACAGGATTTCCTTGCTCATTTTCAGTTATTATAGATGCAGCTGTTTCATCGCAACTTGTTTCTATTCCAAGAATTAAGGGTTTTTTACTCATTCAAATAGGTTTTATTAATTGTACAATCTCAATACAAGTAAGAAATAAATTTTTTATGAATAAGAAAATAATTATTGGGTCAAGAGGCAGTAAGTTGGCTTTGATTTACGCTGAAATTGCAAAAGAAAAGATTGTTCAAAATAGCAACTTAAATTCTGATGATATTTTTATAAAAGAAATAAAAACCCAAGGTGATGAAGTTCAAGATACGAGATTATCAGAAATAGGAGGGAAAGGCTTATTTTCATCAAATATAGAAAAAGAGCTTTTAGATGAAAAAATTGATATAGCGGTACATGCCCTTAAAGATATGCCCACTATTGAAACGAAAGGTCTTTGTACAGAAACATTCTTAGAAAGAAATGATCCAAGAGAAATTTTAATAACAAAAAATAAAAAAAAATTAAGAGATTTGAAACCCAATTCAATTATTGGAACTTCTTCATTTAGAAGAGAATTTCAAATTAAAAACATTAGGCCAGATATTGATTGCAAGCTTATAAGGGGAAATGTTGATACAAGAATTAAAAAACTTAAAGATGGATTATATGACGCTGTAATCTTGTCATACGCAGGTATAAACTCTTTAAAAATGAGTGATCAAGTTTCTGAAGTATTCTCAGTTGAAGATTTAATCCCAAGTGCTGGACAAGGAATAATTTCACTTCAAACCCGTGAAAAAGAAAGTGAAATAAAAAAATTATTAACCAAGATAAATCATCAAGAAACTTGCCAAAGAGCTATTGCAGAGAGAAATGTCTTAAAAGTTCTAGAGGGAGATTGTGAAACAGCAGTTGGTGTTCATGCGGTAGTAAAAGGAAATAACATTGTTGTAGAGGCAGAACTTTTTTCTCTAGATGGTACAAAAAGATTTTATGAAAAAAAATCTTCAGAAATTCAAAATGCACAAGAACTTGGTGAACAAATAGGAAAAATACTAAAGACAAAATCAAATAATGCCTATAAAAAATGATATGCATATTTTATTGACCAGACCATTTGAAGATTGTTCAGAAATGATTATGAAATTTAAATCTTTAGGACATCAAGTTTCACATCTACCACTATTAACAGTAGACAAAGTAAATCATGATGAAATAATTTTTACAAATTATAAAGGCATAATTTTTACCAGTGCTAATGCTATTAAATTTTTAGATATAAAACCAATAGATAAAAAACTTATTTGTTTTTGTGTTGGAAATGTTACAGAAAAAAAGGCTAGAGGCTTTGGTTTTCAAAATGTTATTTCTGCCGAAGGTAATGTGGAAAATCTAAAAGAGTTAATTTTACAAAATTTTGATTTAAAATCAGGAAAATTACTTTATGTAAGTGGTGAAACAATCTCTTTAGATCTTGATAAGCAATTATTGAAAGAGGGATATGATATTAATAGAGTTGTCAACTACCGAACTAATCACATCAAAAATTTTGATGAAAAATTTGTTATCGAATTAAAGAAAAAAATACCCAATATAGTCTATATTTACTCTCAAAATAGTGCTTTAAGTTTTCTAAATTTTATAAAAGTTTATCGATCAGAAAACTTGTGGATGAATACTAATCTGATGTGTATGGGTGAAAAAACCTCTAGAATATTGAATGAAATAAAGTGGAAAAAAATTTTTCTATTTAATCCTGGAGAGGAAGAATTTTTGTTATATAAAATCTAAATATGGAAATGTTAAATAATTTTTCTGAAATGTTTATATCAGTCTGGAATAAAGGAATTTTAGGTGTAGATATTTTCCAAATTCTAATCGGTTTAGGAATTTTTTTTATCTTTCTAATTTTTAGAGGACTTATTAGTAAACTTATCATAAAAAAGTTAGAAATTATTTCAAAAAGAACAACCAATAAATTAGATGATACATTTGTATCAGCATTGATTGGACCAGCAAGATTTTTACCAATAGTGTTGGGTTTTTTTATTGCAAGTTATTACATGACTTTCTCAATTGAAGGCAGAGAAGTTGTTGATACGATTAATAGAACTTTAATAACTATTCTTATTTTTTGGGTAATACATCAAATCATTGAACCAATTTCTTATATTTTAAGTGGCCTTGATAAGGTTCTTACAAAAGAATTAATCGGATGGATCATTAAATCATTAAAGATATTAATATTCATTTTAGGACTTGCGGCAGTTTTGGAATTATGGGGAATAAAAATAGGTCCAATTATAGCTGGACTAGGTTTGTTTGGTGTAGCAGTTGCTTTAGGTGCTCAAGATTTATTTAAAAATTTAATTTCCGGAATCTTAGTGCTCGTCGAAAAAAGATTTAAAATAGGCGATTGGATTTCAGTTGATGGAATAATTGAAGGCATAGTTGAAAAAATTGGTTTTCGGTCTACTACTATAAGAAAATTTGACAAATCCTTAGCAATTATTCCAAACTTTCAATTTGCTGAAAATGCAGTTGTTAATGTAAGTGAAACTTCCAATTGGTTAATAAGTTGGATTATCACTTTGCAATATGACACAACTATTGACCAAT
>CACGSR010000004.1:0-84538 GCA_902575785.1 uncultured Pelagibacteraceae bacterium | reverse complement strand
TCAATAAAAAAATTTTGGTCACAAAACTTAAAAAAAATACTCTCTATAAAGAAAATTCTATTTTGCAAAGTCTTTATAAATCAGCGTCCGATCAAAAAATACCACCCAATATAATAATTGAGTTTGCAAGAATTTATGGTTTTCAGGTTGATTTTCAGAGAGATATTAGAAAAAGAGATTCTTTTCAGATAATGTATGAAGTTTTTAAAGATGATAACGGAAGAACAATAGAAACTGGGGAAATTCTTTTTGCAAATTTAAAATTAAGTGGAATGGATAACTCACTCTATTTTTTTGATAAAGAAGGAAGTGAGGGTCATTATGATAAAAATGGTAGAAGTGTAAAAAAAGCTTTAATGAAAACTCCAATTAATGGAGCAAGATTATCCTCTTCTTTTGGAATGAGAAAACATCCTATCGATGGTTATAATAAAATGCATAAAGGAACAGACTTCGCAGCACCCATGGGAACTCCTATCATGGCATCTGGAGATGGAGTTGTAAAAAAAGCTGGTTGGTGTGGTGGCGGTGGAAACTGTATTGTCATCAAACACAACTCAACTTATCAAACTGTTTATGCACATATGTCAAAATTTGCAAAGGGAATTAGAAGTGGTGTAAGAGTAAAGCAAGCACAAATAATTGGCTACGTTGGATCAACAGGAAAATCTACGGGTCCTCATTTGCACTATGAAGTTATAGTGAATGGAAAGAAAATAAATTCGCAAAAACTTAAGCTACCTTCAGGAAAAATTTTAAAGGGAGAAGAAAGAAAAAAGTTTGAAACTGTTAAAATTAAACTAGATGTTTTAAAATCAGAGAAAATTATTGGTTTAAACTAGTTGGTCTCTGTCTGAATTTTAGCTACCTTTTCTTCAATAGAGTCATTTTTTTTATCTTGAATATTAACTGAGATTTTTTTTTCCTCAGAGGATTTTTCAGAATATCTTAACTTCCTAATATTTTCTTGCTCACTAAGAATTCTTGAAAAATGGTCAGCATGTTGAAAATAATTTTCGGACATAATCTTATCTCCAATTGATAATGCTTCTCTTGCTAGATTATTATATTTTTCAATTAACTTTGGTGCGTTATGATTATTTCTACCTGGATTTTTTCTTTGAAAGCTCTCAGTGTTTGAAAAATTTGAACCAAATTTTTGTCTTTCACCATTAGTTTTATAATTCCTATCATTTCTTCTAAAATTATTTCTTCTTCCGTTATTATTTCTAAAGGTCACCATATAAGTGTATCATCTAATTTTTGTGCTAATAATGCATCGATCATTTTTCGAATAATCTTTTATAATTTTATTAATATAATATCCTTCATCTTTTAATAGTTTTTTTACTTTATATTTTTGATCATAAGCTATCTCTAAAACAAGTTTTCCGTTATTCTTAAGTAGATCTGATGATCTCATTATTATTTTTTTTATTTTTGATATTCCATCTAAGCCTCCATCCAAAGCATTTATTGGCTCAAAATCGATAACATCCTTATTTAAGTACTTTAAATCTAATTTTTTAATATAAGGAGGATTAGATACAATTAAATCATATTTGCCGTTTATCAAATTGTCAACATCTGTTTTTAAGAATTTTGTTCTATTAGTTAATTCTAGATTTGTTGCGTTAATTCTACTTATGTCGATGCAATCTTTGCTGATATCTATTCCAGTTCCATAAAAATCTCTACGATCTTTTAAGATAGATAACAATATACACCCAGATCCTGTGCCTATATCGAGTATGTTTATTTTAGATTTCTGCTTTGTAATTTTAAGGATATTTTCTATTAATATTTCAGTATCAGGTCTAGGAATTAATATTTGATCCGAAACTAAAAAACTATATTTCCAAAAATCTTTCTTTTTTGTCAAGTAGGCAACAGGTTTGCTGAGAGATCTTTTTGTTATTAAATCCTCAAAATCTGAAATATTTTTTTTATTTAGCTTCTTATCTAAATTCAGAATAACATATTTTCTGTCTTTTTGTAAAACTGATGACATTAAAATCTCACAATCTAATACTGCAGACTTAATTTGATTTTTTGCAAGTACTTTATTAGCATTAAGAATTGCTTGACGAATATTCATAAATTATAAATTGCTTAAGCTTTCTTCCTGAGCTTTTAGTGTTAAAGACTCTATCATTTCATCAAAAATTTCTCCCTCAAGAAATTCTTCAAGTTTGTGTAAGGTTAAGTTAATTCTATGATCTGTAACTCTTCCCTGTGGAAAGTTGTAAGTTCTTATCCTTTCAGACCTATCCCCGGTTCCAATCTTATTTTTTCTCTCTTTAGATCTTTCTTGATCGATTCTAGACCTTTCTAACTCGTAAAGTCTGGCTCTAAGAATTTTCATTCCTTTTGCCTTGTTCTTATGTTGAGATTTTTCATCTTGTTGAGAAACTGAAAGCCCGGTTGGAATGTGAGTAATTCTTACTGCACTATCTGTAGTGTTTACCGACTGCCCTCCAGGCCCTCCAGCTCTAAAAACATCAATTCTTAAATCAGTCTCTTTAATTTGTAAATCTACCTCCTCTACCTCAGGCAACACCGCAACGGTAGCCGCAGAAGTATGAACTCTTCCTTGTGTCTCAGTATCTGGAACTCTTTGAACCCGATGAACTCCACTTTCATATTTTAAAGTTGAGTAAATATTGGAACCTTTGATCGAGGCTATTACCTCTTTAAGTCCTCCAGCTTCGCTTTTAGAGATAGAAATTAATTCTAATAACCATTTTTTTTTATTACTAACCTTCTCATACATCTTAAATAAATCAGCCGCAAATAAACTTGCTTCTAAACCACCAGTTCCAGCTCTTATTTCTATAATTGCATTTTTTTTATCTGCCTCATCTTTTGGGATTAAAAATAATTTTAGTTTTTTTTCATTTTTTTCATGATTAATTTTTAGATCATTTAATTCTAGTTCTGCCATATTTTTTAAATCTTCATCTGATTTTTGATCTGATAAAATTTTTTCTAAATCAAGCCTATTTTTTTCAAATGAAATGTAGTTTTTAGCATCCTCTATTATTTCATTTAAATCTGAATACTCTTTAGATTTTTCAGCAAAATTTTTTTTGTCAATATTTCCAGTTGATAAATCTTTTTCTAATGAAGTGTGTTTTTTTAGTAAATCTTTAATAGTTTTCTCTGGAATCATATCAATTGTTTTCTAATTCTGCTGCTTTTTTTTCGACTTCGTCAATCACTTTGGCAATCATATCTTCAGTAAAAATTTTTTCTTTTTGAACTCCGGATATGTACAACATATTATTGCCCTTTTTACCTCCTGTAATACCAACATCAGTCATTGCTGCTTCACCTGGACCATTAACTACACATCCTATAATTGATAAGGTGATTGGGGTTTTGATATGGGATAATCTTTCCTCTAAAGTCTTTACCGTTTCTATAACCTCAAAACCTTGTCTTGCACAAGAGGGACATGAAATTATTTTAACACCCCTATTCCTAAGTCCAAGAGATTTTAATATCTCATTTCCAATTTTTACTTCCTTTATTGGATCATCTGATAAAGAAATTCTTATTGTATCTCCTATTCCGTCAAGAAGGAGAGACCCTATTCCAATGGATGACTTTATACTTCCAGAAATAAAACCACCAGCCTCAGTAATACCTAAATGAAGAGGATAATTAGTTAAGTTTGATAATTGTCGATAAGCTGCTATTGATAAAAAAACATCTGATGATTTTACACTTATCTTAAAATTAAAAAATTCCTGATCCTCCAAAATCTTTATATTTCTAAGAGCACTTTCAACCAAAGCCTCTGGGCAAGGCTCTTTAAATTTTTCGAGAATATCTTTTTCCAATGAACCTGCATTAACACCAATTCTTACCGAACAATTATTGTCTTTCGCTGCTCTAAGTACATCTTTTACTTTTTTAACATCGCCAATATTTCCCGGATTAATTCTCAAACAACTAGCACCATGTTCTGCGGCCTCTATTGCTCGCTTGTGATGAAAATGAATATCTGCGATTATAGGTATATCTACGTGTTTAACAATTTCTTTTAAAGCCTTAGAGGAAGATTCGTCAGGACAAGAGATTCTTACTAAATCAGCACCCTCTGCATGAATTGCGTTTATCTGATTAATAGTAGCTTTCACATCTGTCGTCAAAGTATTAGTCATTGATTGAACTGATATTGGATTGTCTCCTCCAACTTTTACTTTTCCGACACTAATAACTTTTGTACTTTTTCTTTTAATATCTCTAAATGGGCGTAAACTCATTATTATTTATCTAGTTCAAACTCTTTATGCAAAACTGTCAATGCTTTTTTTGCATCTCTTTGGTCAATTAAAACAGAAATTTTAATTTCTGAAGTGGAAATTACTTGAATATTTATTTTTTGAGAAGCTAATGCTTGGAACATCCTAAATGTTACACCGGGGGTAGTTACCATACCAACACCAATTATAGAAATCTTACTTACGCCTTTTTTAAATATCAAATTCCTAAATCTTATATTTTTATTATCTAAAATGATTTTTTTTGTTTTATTTAAATCATCTTTTTTAATAGTAAAAGTTAAATCTGTCTCTCTACCGTTTGGCGAAACGTTCTGAACAACCATATCAACATTTATAGATTTTTTTGATAAAGGTTTGAAAATAGATGCAGCAACACCTGGTTTATCTTTAACCCCAATTAGACTAACCTTTGCATCATTATGGGTCGAAGATATACCAGTAATAATTTTATTATTAATTATATTTGATCTTTTGGTAATTAATGTGCCAGATTTTTTGATAAAGGACGATTTCACCTCAATATCAATTCTATTCAATCTAGCATCTTGGATTGACACGGGTTGCATTACTTTTGCTCCAAGTGAAGCCATCTCTAACATTTCTTCATAAGAAATAGTTTTAATTTTTTTTGCTTTTTTAAATCTATTTGGATCAGTTGTATATATGCCCTCAACGTCTGTATAAATTATACATTTTTCTGCATTTAAGAACTTAGCCAACATAATAGCTGTTGCATCAGAACCTCCTCTCCCAACTGTTGTTATTTTCTGATGATTATCTATTCCTTGAAATCCAGCAATAATTGGAATCCCCCCTTCACCAATATATTTCAAAATTTTCTTTTTATTAATAAAACTTATCCTAGAATTTTTGTGTGAACCTTTTGTGACTATTGGAATTTGCCACGCTAACCATGACCTTGATTTTAAACCATCATGGATTAATCTTCCAGCTATTAATGAACAGGCGACCTGTTCTCCTGAAGAAACAAGAACATCATATTCCTGATCTGGAAAATTTTCACTTATTCCTTTTGACTTCTTTACAAGTTCATTTGTCACACCACTCATTGCAGAAGAAACAACAATGACATTATACTTTTTTTTTTTATATGACTTAATTATTTCGGCAACCTTTATAATCTTTTTAATTGATCCTACAGACGATCCACCAAATTTAAGAACTACAATTTTCATGATAAATATCTCTACTAAATTAAATTATATTGATAAAATACATGTTGAATATAAAGTCAATTATGAATGAAAAATAACACAATAAATAAAAAAGAAATAGAAAAATTTTCTAGTATTGCTGAGGAATGGTGGGATCCAACTGGTAAATTCAAACCGTTACACAAATTCAACCCCATAAGAATTTCATATATTAAAAATAATATCATCAGGAGCCTAAAACTAAATAATAATGAAAAACCCCTAAAAAAAGTGAAAATTTTAGATATTGGATGTGGTGGCGGCTTGCTCACTGAACCGATGAAAAAATTAGGAGCAGATGTAGTCGGAATTGATGCCTCGGAAAAAAATATAAAGATCGCTAAATTACATTCAAAAAAAAATAATTTAAATATTAAATATCTATGTGTCTCACCTGAAGACTTCATTACAAAAGAAAAATTTGATGTAATACTAAATATGGAAATAGTGGAACATGTTGAAGATATAGATTTTTTTTTAAAATCCTCATCTAAACTTTTAAAAAAAGGTGGGATAATGTTTGTAGCAACTTTAAACAAAACACTTAAATCATACTTATTTGCAATTGTAGGAGCTGAATACATTTTGAAGTGGCTTCCTATTGGAACTCACGAATGGGAAAAATTTGTAAAACCTGAGGAACTAATTGGTATTTTAAAAAAATATAATCTTAAATTAGATTGTCTTGATGGAATGAAGCTAGATATACTCAACGATCAATGGAAAATATCTTCAGACAAGTCAGTAAATTATATTGGAAAATTTATTAAGATTAATTAATTTTATCTTGCACCCAAGGTATTGTTTCGGTATCGATACCTTCATCTCTTAGCTCCTTTATTTCCTCTTTTGAAGCAATTCCATAAATACCTTTTTCATTTTCTTTATTTCTATAATGAATTGATCTAGCTTCATGTGCAAAATTTTTACCTACATACTCAAAGTTATTTTTTATAAATTTTTGATATTCTCGCAACTTATCATTAATTTTCTTATGTTTTGAAATTTTTTTATTTGAATCTGATCTAGTATTTAATTTTGGTGCCATTAAAGTTTTTTCAATTTTAGTAGAATCACATACATGGCAATTTAAAAACTTTCTTTTTTTTAATCTTTCAAATTCTCCTGATGAGGCAAACCAACTATCAAAAGAAATATTACAAGTTTTACAGATTAATTTATACTTTATCATATTTAATAAATAGTAATTCTAATGAAAAAATCAATCTTTTAACTTCTGTAATCTGCATTAATCTCGATATATTTTTTTGTAAAATCCATAGTATATGCTGTAAAATTTTTTGATCCATTTGAGATATCGACTATTATTTCTATATCAGAATTTTTCATATACTCAGACGTATCTTGCTCATTATAATTTACACTTAATTTCCCACTCTGAACTACAATAAGATCTCCAAACTTAATGGATAATTTGTCTAAGTTTAGGGGGACATAAGATTTACCTATGGCCATAATTATTCTCCCCCAGTTAGGGTCTTCTCCTGCAATCGCAGTTTTTACCAGAGATGAATTTGCAATTGAAAATGCAATTTTTTTTGCATCACTTTCTGTTTTACAATTAAGTATATTTATAGTTATAAATTTTGAGGCACCTTCTCCATCAGCGACCACTCGTTTTGCTAGATTTAATAATACCTTATTAAGGGACTCATCAAATTTTTTCAACTTTTCATCGTTTATATTTTTTATTTTTGGATGTTTTCTTTTGCCGGTTGAAAAAATTGAAATCATATCATTTGTACTAGTGTCTCCATCACAGCTAATTGCATTAAACGTAGATGTTAAATTTTTTTTTAAAAGCTTCTTTAATATATCGTTTGGAAGATCTGCGTCTGTAAAGATATATGCTAATGTGGTTGCCATATTGGGTTGTATCATCCCAGATCCTTTTGCAACTCCAAAAATTTTGACATCAGAGTTTCCAATACAACACTCCTCCATGGCCATTTTAGGTTGTGTATCAGTTGTCATAATACCTAATGCAGCTTTCATCCATATATATTTATTTTGTGTGTATTTTAATTGGTTGATTAAATCAGGAATTTTTATCTTTATTTTTTCCTCGGGAAACGTTTCGCCTATTGTTCCAGTGCAACCAAAAATAATTTCATTTGTTTTAATTTTCTTTGGACTCTCTTCATCATTTTTTTGTTTTTCTGATAGTTTTTCTGCAATTAACTCGGCTATTTTTTCTAAACTTTTGTAACCTTGTTTACCAGTAAAACAATTTGCATTTCTTGTATTAACTAATAAAGAAAATACTTTTTTTACTTTTTTTTGGAGATTCCATTTTATATTTTCAGAAATGACTTTTGATTGAGTGTATACAGATGCGTGATTTGCTCCATCTCTAAAATAAAACATCACCAAATCATCTCTTTGTGTGTTATATAAATCAGCGTTGATCGAAGATATTGATACCCCATCAATATGATCTAAATCTTGAAATTCTTTCATTTTCTTGTTTTTTGATTTAGACGATAAAAAATTTGTTAAATTAATGCCCATGCTGTTTAAAATATTTATTTTATAATTATATTAAAGGATATAAGTAAATAATAAATCAAAAACTAATGTTAAATCCATTAAACTTTTTCTCTAAACTTATTAAATCAAGCAACCAAAAAGAATTAGAAAGACTTGACAAAATTGTGATGAAGATCAACTCGTTAGAGCCAGCTCTTAAAGAGTTAGATGACGTTGATTTTCCAAAAAGAACTCAAATCTTCAAAGAGAGGTTAAAGAATGGAAGCACTTTAGATGATATAATGCCAGAGGCTTTTGCGCTTGTGAGAGAGGCCTCTAGAAGAGTCAGGGGTGAAAGACATTTTGATGTGCAAATAATTGGTGGAATAGTTTTACATGAGTCTAAAATTGCAGAGATGAAGACTGGGGAAGGTAAAACTTTAACGATTACACTTGCTGCGTATTTAAATTCTCTTCATGGAAGAGGTGTGCATATAGTAACTGTTAACGACTATTTGGCAAAAAGGGACTCGCAAGAAATGGGTAAAATTTATAAGTTCTTAGGAATTGAATCTGGTTTTATAAATAATGATCAAAATGATTTTGAAAGAAAGAAAAATTATAATTGTGATATTACCTATGCTACGAATAGTGAGTTAGGGTTTGATTATCTAAGAGATAATATGAAATATTCCCAAGATGAAATGGTTCAAAGAGAACATTTTTTTTCTATTGTTGATGAGATAGATTCTTGCTTAATAGACGAAGCAAGAACACCTCTGGTAATATCTGGTGCTGCTGAAGATAAAACTAATAAATATCTCGCAATTAATAAATTAATCAAAATTTTAAATAAAACTGATTATGAGATTGATGAAAAAGATAAAAATGTGCTTCTCACAAATGATGGAATAACCAATGTTGAAAAAATATTTTCAAACGCTGGAATATTGAAAAATAATAATTTTTATGACCCAGAAAATCTAAGTCTTGTTCATCATGTTAATCAAGCTTTACGAGCCAATCATCTATTTGAAAAAGGTAAAGATTATATTGTTCAAGATAATAATTTGAAAATTATAGATGAACTAACTGGTAGAATTCTTGAGGGTAGAAGGTTTGGAGATGGCTTACACCAAGCATTAGAGGCAAAAGAAAATTTGGAAATACAAGCTGAAAATCAAACTTTAGCATCAATTACTTATCAGAACTACTTTAAACTTTATAAGAAAATTTCTGGTTGTACTGGTACTGCAGTAACAGAATCTGAAGAATTTTTTGAAATATATAAATTACCAGTTGTAGTAATTCCAACAAATCAAAAAATGATAAGAAAGGATTTTAATGATAAGATTTTTAGAACTGAAAAAGAAAAAAATAACTCTATTATAGAAAAAATCATTGAGTGTCATAATAAAGGTCAACCTCTTTTAGTTTTTACTTCAAGTGTCAATAAATCAGAAACATATTCAGCCCTTTTAAAAAATAAAAATATCAAGCATGTGGTTTTGAATGCTAAAAACCATGAAAATGAAGCTGAAATAATTGCAAATGCAGGAAAAGAAAATTCAGTGATTATAACTACCAGTATTTCAGGAAGAGGTGTTGATATTCAACTTGGTGGAAAAAAAGGTTCATTACAAGAAAATGAACTTAAAAAAAATAAAGAAAAAATCAAATCACTTGGAGGATTATTTGTTATCGGCACAGAAAGAATGGAGTCCAGAAGAGTAGATAATCAAGCAAGAGGTAGATCTGGTCGTCAGGGAGATGAGGGAGAGTCAATTTTCTATGTAAGTCTAGAAGATGATTTAATGAGAATTTTTGGATCAGAGTCTATGAATAATATTCTTGAGAAATTAGGTCTTAAAGATGGAGAAAGTATAGACCATCCTTGGATAAATAAAGCCTTGGAAAGAGCTCAACAAAAAGTTGAAGCAAGAAATTTCGATATTCGAAAAACATTAATAAAATTCGATAATGTTTTAAATGATCAAAGACATGTAATTTTTTCTCAAAGAAAAAATGCTATGAAGAGTAATCAAATATTTGATTATTCTAACAATTTTTTAAGAGATATTATTGATGATCTTATTGATCTTAAGATACAAAAATCAAAAGATATAAAGAATATCAATTTCGAAAAAAAACTAAGACTAATACTTGGAAAAAGGATAAAAGATGATGAAATAGAAAGTCTTAAATCATTAGATGATAAAAATCTAAGAGATAAAATAATTGAGGAATTCGAAACAGCCAGAAAAGATAGAAATCAAACTTTAGGAGAAGACGACTCTAAAGAATTAGAAAAAAGAATTTTTTTACAAACAATTGATATGAATTGGACATCACACATTCAATATTTAGAACAACTTAGACAAGTAATTGGTCTTAGATCTTACGGTCAAAGAGATCCACTTATAGAATATAAAAAAGAGGCATTTGTGTTGTTTGAAAATCTACTTGATAAATTAAAACTAGATTTTATCACAATTTTAATGAATCTAATTGTGACTAAAAAGATATCTAATGATGAAAAAGAGATCAAAAAACCTTCCAAGATAGATCCTAAATACATTGGAAAAAAAATGAGTAGAAATGAACCATGTTTTTGTGGCTCAGGAAAAAAATTTAAAAAATGTTGTGGTGCTCTATAAAATTGTAAATAATAATAAAGCAATTAGAGCTAATACTGAAGAAACTATAATAATCTTTTTTTCTCTCAAAATTTGAGATAATTTATTTTTATCAGGTTTTAGAGAGCTTAGCTCATTAGTATTCTCTATAAACCCTTTATTTCTTCCAATTTTTAAATACTTATTTTTTCTTTCATTAAAAATTTCTTCTTCTGTCATATTCTTAAATTTATCTAAATTCCTAATGATGGAGTCTCTTACGTTTTTCAAAATTAAGTCCTTGTCTCTATGAGCACCTCCAAGAGGCTCAGGAATAATCTCATCAATAACTTCAAGTTCCAACAAATCTTTTGCAGATAGCTTCATTGCTTTAGCTGCGTCTAACATTTTTTTTGGATCTCTCCATAAAATTGTTGCACATCCCTCTGGAGATATGACAGAATAAATTGCATTTTCTAACATAATAACCTTATTAGAAGATGCTAAAGCTATAGCACCTCCAGAGCCACCTTCACCAATAATGATCGCAATAGTAGGGACTTTCAAACTCATACAACATTCAATTGATTTTGCTATCGCCTCTGCTTGACCTCTTTCCTCTGCTCCTACACCAGGGTAAGCACCAGGGGTATCAATAAATGAAATTATTGGAATTTTAAACTTATCAGCCAATTTCATTAAACGAATGGCTTTTCTGTAACCCTCTGGTCTCATCATGCCAAAATTTCTTTTTATTCTATCATCTAAGTTGTCTCCCTTTTCTTGACCAATTACTAATACTGACTGATTGTTAAACTTTGCAAATCCAGTTAATACTGACTTATCCTCACCATAGTGTCTGTCCCCCGATAACGGAATAAAATCATCAAATAAATTTTCAATAAAAAAATTTGATTTGGGTCTATCTTCGTGCCTTGCTACCATTGTGGTTTGCCACGGGTCTAGATTTGAATAAATCAATTTAATTTTTTCATCTAACTCAGTTTGCATTTTTGAAATTTTTTTGGTGTCTACTTCAGAAAGTCCACTTTGATCATAAGGATCTTTTAATTTCTCTAATTCCTTCTCTAGTGTTTTAATCTCAGTCTCAAAATTTAAGTAATTTTTCATATTTAATTTATAATAAACCGTAAAATAACAAAAAAGGCGATAAAATGATATTTTATTCGGAAGTATTTGTTATTAATTGACATAATTTTTTTATTGGATACAAATCTACTATCGGGAGAGACTATGTTTAGCGCCGAAGGAGCAACCACCCCGGAAACTCTCAGGCAAAAGGACCGAAAAAAGCATAACACTCTGGAAAGAGATTAATTTCCGCCGAAGGAGCAAAACTCTCAGGCAAAAATACAGATGGGGATATTATAAAGTGCTATGCAAAAAAAATATGTAAAAATCGGTAAACTTAAAGTATCTGAAGACATATCAAATTTTGTGAGTGAAGAATTACTTAAGGATACAAATGTATCTAAAGAAAAATTTTGGTTGGGTTTAGAAAAAACATTAAATGAGCTTGCACCTAAAAATAAAGAATTAATCAAATTTAGAGAAGATTTACAAAAAAAAATTGATAATTGGCATATAAAAAATAAAGATAAAAAATTCGATTTAAAAGAATATAAAAAATTTTTAATAGAGGTTGGCTATTTAAAAAAAGAAGGTCCTGATTTCAAAATAGAAACTAAAGATGTTGATGAAGAAATCAGTAAAATTGCTGGACCACAACTTGTAGTGCCTGTTATGAACGCAAGATATGCTTTAAATGCAGCAAATGCGAGATGGATGAGTTTATACGACAGTCTTTATGGAACAGATGTAATAGAACAATCTGAGGACAGTGTTTCTGAAAGATATGATCCACTTAGAGGAGAAATGGTTATTAAGTATGGACGAGAATTTTTGGACAAATACTTTCCTTTAGCAGAC
Organism: uncultured Pelagibacteraceae bacterium; assembly: GCA_902575785.1. Taxonomy (GTDB): domain Bacteria; phylum Pseudomonadota; class Alphaproteobacteria; order Pelagibacterales; family Pelagibacteraceae; genus Pelagibacter. Next base: position 71,977 of record CACGSR010000004.1, on the reverse strand, counting down.
TTAAGTTGGAAAAAAATTACCAATTTTGCTGTAAAAGATGGAAAGTTTAAAGCTTTAAAAGGAACAGATATATTTGATTTAGTTAATGAAGATAAGTTTGTGGGGCACAGAGGAGAAAGCGATAATCCATCTGCAATTATTTTAAAAAATAATAACTTACACATTGAAATTTTAAAAGATTCTAGAGCTTTTGCTGCACAACAAGATTATGCTGGCATAAGTGACATAATATTAGAATCTGCAGTTTCAACTATTTGTGATAATGAAGACAGTGTTGCCGCAGTTGACTCACAAGATAAGATTATTTGCTATAGAAATTGGTTAGGTCTGATGAAAGGTAATTTAAAATCAAAGTTTGAAAAAGATGGTAAATTATTTGAAAGAAAATTAAATCCTAATCGAAGTTATATCTCTAAAGACGGCAAAGGTTTAAAGTTACACGGTAGAAGTCTTTTACTTATCAGAAACGTAGGACATTTGATGACAAATTCTTCAATCATATTGAGTGATGGCAGTGAAATACCTGAAGGTATCATGGATGCATTCTTTACAACTGCTGCGGCACTTCATGACCAAAAAAAACAAAATAATTCCAGAACTGGCTCTATATACATTGTTAAACCAAAAATGCACGGTCCTGACGAAACTGCTTTTACAGATTTAATTTTTTCAAAGGTTGAAGAAGTTTTAGGATTAAAAAGATACACCTGTAAAATTGGGATAATGGATGAAGAAAGAAGAACATCAGTCAACCTTAAGGAATGTATTAGAACACTTAAAAATAGAGTTTTTTTTATTAACACAGGTTTTTTAGATAGGACTGGAGATGAAATGCATACATCAATGGAGGCTGGACCAATGATTAAAAAAGGAGACATGAAATCTTCTACATGGATCTTGGCCTATGAAAATAACAATGTAGACATTGGTTTGAAATGTGGTTTTTCTGGTAAAGCACAAATTGGAAAAGGAATGTGGGCAATGCCTGATAAAATGAAAGATATGATGGAACAAAAAACTGGACATTTGAAAGCTGGAGCTAATTGCGCTTGGGTTCCTTCTCCAACAGCTGCGGCTTTGCATGCACTTCATTATCATCAAATTAATATATTTGATGAGCAAAAAAAATTATATAATCGTGATCAAGCAAAACTCGATGATCTTTTAACAATTCCAGTAGCAGATAGGCCAAATTGGTCTGTAGAAGATATAAATAAAGAGATTTGTAATTCTGCTCAGACTTTACTAGGCTATGTAGTTAGATGGATTGATCAAGGTGTAGGTTGTTCAAAGGTTCCTGATATAAATAATGTTGGTCTTATGGAAGATAGAGCTACTTTAAGAATTTCTTCTCAACATATTGCAAATTGGATTCATCATGGGATAACAACCAAGATTCAAGTTAAAGAGATTATGAAAGAAATGGCGAAAGTAGTAGATAAACAAAATGAAGGCGATAAAAATTATATTAAAATGAGTGATAATTTTGAAAAATCTTTAGCTTTTAATACAGCTTGTAATTTAATATTTAAAGGTAAAGATCAACCCTCTGGTTATACTGAGCCCCTTTTGCATTCTAATAGGATTGCCAAAAAACTAATTAGTATTTGAATTAATTTTTGATCTATTTTTAAAAGCTGAGAACAAAGTCCCATCATCCAGACTTTCGATTTCTCCTCCAACAGGCAGCCCCTGAGCTAATTTTGTAATTTTGACCTCAGAACCTTTAAGACTGTCTTGAATATAATAAGCAGTTGTTTGGCCCTCTACTGTTGCACTTGTAGCAAGTATTACCTCTTCAATTTTGTCTCTTTTCACTCTATCAATTAAGCTATTAATTAATAAATCTTCCTTCCTTTGTCCTACAGAGGATAAAGTTCCTCCTAAAATATGAAAATATCCTTTAAATATATTTGAACTTTCGATCGACCATTGATCAGCTATATCTTCAACTACACAAATTTTATTAAATTTATCTTTAGTATTTTCACAATTTACACAACCATTGGAATTTGATTTTAAAGATCCGCATAAATTACATCTTGTAACATTTTTATAAATTTGCGTTAAGGTATTAACCATTGGTTTTACAAGTTCATCTCTATTATTTATAAGCTTTAAAACAATACGTTTTGCTGATTTAGGTCCTAATCCCGGTAGTTTTGAAATTAATCTTATTAAACCTGCTATCTCATCGATGTTTTGCATATAATAACTTTATAATGGCCACTTAAATCCTGGTATTCCAAAACCTCCTGTTGCCTTTGAAATTTCCTCTTTAGTTTTAGTTTTAAGTTGAGATTTAGCGTTGTTATGAGCTGCAACTATCAAATCCTCAATGATTGATTTTTCCTCTTTTAATAATTCATCGGAAATTTCAATTTTTTGCATTTCTCCTTCTCCATCTAATATGACTTTTACAGAATCTGACCCTGATTTTCCTTCTGCTCTAATTTTTTTTATTTTTTCTTGGCTTTCTTTCATTTTAGTCTCAAGTTCTTTAGCCTTATCTAAAATTTTACTAAAATCAGTCATTATTCTTCGGGGTTATTTTTCGGTTTTACATCAACTAAATTTGCATCTGGGAATTTATCAATTACCTGCTTGTATGAATTTAAAGCTTGAGCTTTTTTCACAATCTCAATTTTCTTATTTTGTTGTTCCTCCCTGATGCTCATTTTTCCTTTTGTCTTACTTAATGTTATGATCCATCTTTCTTTTGTCCAATCAAATAATTTTGTAGATAAATCTTTTACAAAATTTTTATCTAAATCATCATTAAAAGATATTTCTAATCTACATTTTTCGAAATTCACAAGGTTGACATTTTTTTCAAGTTCATATTTAAGTTTAATTTCTTTTTTTTCATTACACACTTTTAAAAGATCATTAAATGAATTAATGATAATTTCATTTTCACCGTTTACTTTTGATTTTATCCGTGGTTTATCCTTTTCTTCTTGTATGATATTTTTAATTTGATTGACAGTTTCATTTTTTGAATCTGAAATAGAGTTATTATTCTCTGTTTTATTTTTCACCAAATTTGAAATATCTTTTTTTTTTGAAAAATTTTCATTTTTTTCAATAGGACTTAAGTATATCAATCTTGTTAAGAACATTTCTATAGATAAATTTTGGTTAGAAACTATATCCAATTCCTCTAGGGTTTTTAGTGTAAATTGCCAAAATAATATCAAAATCTGATTGTCAATATTTTTAGAGATTTGTTTTATATTTTTGAATTCACTATCATTTAATGTAAAATTTGTACTTTCTAATGTCAAAAACTCAATATTCTTAAAATAATAGATCAGTTCTAAAAAGTCATTGATAAAGATTTTTGGTTCAACCCCTTGATTATAAATTTTTCTGTAGGCTTCTATTGCCCCCTTTTCATCGCCTTCAAGAACTAATTTAAAAAGATCTATTAATTGAGATTTTTCAAAATAACCGAAAATTTTTTGTGCGTTTTTCAAATCTAGTTCTTGATTTTGATCTAGGCTTAATAGACCTCTATCTAACAAGGAAAGAGCATCTCTTACTGAACCCTCAGATATTTTAACTATAAGCTTTATTGCTTCATCTGAAACTTTCCCTTTTTCTTTATCTTTTATTTTTTTTATGTATTCAAATAGTTCGAAAGAATTAACCCTTGATAAATCAAATCGTTGGCAACGAGATACAACAGTTACTGGAATTTTTTTAATTTCTGTTGTGGCAAAAATAAATTTCAGATATTCTGGTGGCTCTTCTAGTGTTTTTAAAAGTGCATTAAAAGCCTGTTTGCTCAACATATGAACTTCGTCTATTATGAAAATTTTGTATTTTGAGGAAGTCGGTCCGTAACGTGAAAATTCTATTAATTCTCTTACATCATCAACACCTGTCTTACTAGCTGCGTCTATTTCTAATACATCAATGTGTCTTGACTCTGAAATCTCTTTACCATTATTACAGCAATCTTCTTTACAAGAATTACTAGGACCTTTTGAACAATTAAGTGATTTTGCTAGAACCCTTGCTATAGTGGTTTTGCCTATCCCTCGAATTCCTGTAAATAAAAAAGCGTTAGGAATTTTTCCTGAACTAATTGAGTTTTTAATCGTTTCAACGATTACATCTTGGCCAATCAGGTCATCGAAAATTTGAGGCCTATATTTTAGTGCCAGCACTTTAGAGTTTTTATTCATTTTTTTTAGGAGACTAGAACCTGAATCACTGTCTTTACGACTGCTTCCGTTAAGATCTGGTCGGGTTCAAGCAGCACCCACCTCTAGCCTCCATAAGTATTATAGCAGCAATGATTTCTAATCCACAAGAAAAGTTTAAACTTATTTTTCTCTAATTTTGTCGGCCTCAAAAACACCTAGAACGTGAAAATCTTGACAATGCAATCCAAGTTCCTCTAAAGATTTCTGAACTTTTGGATCCTCAATATGTCCATCTAGGTCACATAAAAAAAAGAATGAATCGAATGAATTTTTTTCAGGGTAACTTTGTAATTTTGTTAAATTTACACCATTAATTGCGAACCCACCAAGTGATTGATAAAGCGCAGCAGGTTTACTTTTTAATTTAAATAAAAAAGATGTTATGTATTTTTTATCTTCAAACTCTGGTTGAAAAACATTTTTTCCCATTACTAAAAATCTTGTCAAATTTCCTTTTTCATTTTCAATATTTTTTTTAACAATTTCTAGATTGTATGTCTTAGCACTTAATGCAGATGCAATTGCGGCTTTTCTTTTATCCTTGCTTAATGAAATCATCTCAGCAGAACCAGCAGTATCTGCCCTGACATGTTCTACTAAATTATTTTTTTTGATAAATTTTGAACATTGAGATAATGCCTGAGCGTGAGAATAAATGTCCTTAATTTCAGATATTTTTGTGCCTGGTAGAGCTAACAAATTATGCTCAATTCTTTGATAATACTCAGCATAAATATTCAACCTATATTCAAAAACTAAGTACTCAATTCCAATGTTTCCTGTAATTCTATTTGACTCAGGAATTATTATTTTTGAATCACTATCTTTTGATGCTTTAATAAAACATTCATCAAAAGTTTTACATGGTACTATCTCTGCTTTGGGCTCAATAGACAAGGCTGCTAAATGGGAATATGCTCCAAAAGTTCCTTGAAAAAAAATTTTACTCATCTGTTTTTATATTCCATAATTTTTTTTATGGCTACAAAATCCTCTTCTGTATCTAACCCAATAGGAGATTTTTCGGCTAAAGCAACATTAATTTTAATATCATTATCCAAAGCCCTTAATTGTTCAAGTTTATTATTTATTTCATTCTGAGACTGTTTAAATGAAACGAACTTTTTAAGTGTCCGTAGCTTATAGCAATAAATTCCTAAGTGGTGATAAACATTTTTTGTTTTATCAATAAACTTTCTCTTAAAACTAATTGCTTCAGGGAAATTATCAACTTTTAAAAGTTCAGAAGTAATTACTTTAACGACATTTTGGTTTTTTAAAATTTTTTGGTCAGAAATATTTGAAGCCAAAGTGCCTAAATCAGAGTTTGTTTCAATCATTTTTGTTTGTAAGTTTTTTATATCATTAATATTCATAATTGGTTCATCACCTTGTAGATTCATGACAAGTTCTATATCTTTTTTTTTGATCTTATTTATTGCTTCATAAATTCTATCTGTTCCACTTTTATGATTAGTATCAGTCAAAATTGCTTGACCCCCATTTTTTTCTACTTCATCAACTATTTCTTTATCACCAGCTGCCACATATACTTCACCTATATTTGCTTCTTCAGCTCTCTTAAAAACATGAGAAATTATTGATAAACCATTAATTTTTAGCAATGGCTTACCGGGTAATCTTGTTGCGGCTAACCTAGATGGGATTATAACTATCGTTTTCATATTTTTTTAAATCTAGATTATAAACAGAGGCAAAATTGTACATTTATATATAAGCAATTTTTAATTTATAATGTTATACGTTCAAAATAAATTTTTATAAAATGGATTCTTTTGAGTTAAATAAGATAATTGCTGCAGTTTTAATGGTTGCTCTTTTAATAATTGGTATAGGGAAAGTATCGAAAATAATATTTCATGTAGAAAAACCAAAAACACCTGGATATGTAGTAGAAATAGAGGAAACTACAAAAGCTTCAACCGTATCTACTGAAATCACCGAAAAGAAAGTTGATATTGCAACCTTAATGGCCTTAGGCGATGTTACAAGCGGTGAAAAAATTTTTAAAAAATGTGCAGCTTGTCATTCAATAGTAAAAGGTGGAAAAAATAATATTGGTCCTGCATTGTATAATGTCGTTGGAAGACAATCTGGTGCAGTTGAAGATTACAAATATTCAAAAGCTCTAGTGGCACATGGTAAGGTCTGGTCTTTTGAAGAACTTAACGGTTATTTGTTAAAACCTGCTAAATGGATAAAAGGAACAAAAATGGCTTTTGCAGGTTTAAGAAAAGAAAAAGATCGAGCATCAGTTATAAAATATTTAAATCAGAATTCAGATAATCCTTTACCTTTACCTTAATTTTCCAAAACAATATAATAGAATACTTTTTTGAACATGCACTCTATTAAGAGCTTGTAACCAAACTTTAGATTGTTTGCTTAAAAAAATCTTTTCGTCAACCTCCGAACCTCGTGGTAAACAGTGTAAGAAAATACAATCTTTTTTTGCTAATCTCATCAACTTTTGATTTATTATAAAGTTTTTAAATTGTGATAATTTTTTTTCCTTATTCACCTTATCATTTAATGAAATTACTTTATCTGAAAAAATTACATCTGCGTTGATTGCAGCTTTTTTAGCTTCGTTGTATACAAAAATATTTCTATTTTTATTTTTTGCCCAATCAAGTAAATCCTTTCGTGGATTATAATTTTTTGGACAACCTATACTCAATTTAAAATCAAATTTTACAGATGCCGCAATTAAACTATTTAAAACATTATTCGAGTCTCCAATCCACGCTATATCTAGTTTGGAAATAGATTTTTTCTTAATTTCCTCGACGGTAAAAACGTCTGATAAAACTTGTGTCGGGTGCGAAGAGGGACTTAATCCATTGATTAGAGGTATCGACAAGAAATTTTTAAAATTTTCAAGTTTTTTATTGTTATCAGTTCTAAGCATAAACCCATCACCATAGGTAGATAAAATTTTTGCAGTATCTTCTAATGTTTCTCCTCCATCCCCAAGATGAAGTTCATTTGGTCTTAAAGTAATAGTTCCTCCTCCAAGTTGTTTAATTGCTAAATGAAAACTTAATCTAGTTCTTAAACTGGGTTTTTCAAACATTTGTATTAATAATTTGCCTTTAAGTGGACTATCTTTATCTGCTTCTAAAATACTAAGTTTTTTTCTTGCTTGTTTTCTTTTTTTTGTTTCTTTTAGGATTTTTTTTAGATCTTTTGTGGAGATGTCTTTAATATTAATAAAATGTTTCATTAATTATAACTTTGACAAACTTTATTAATTATCTTTAAAGCTAATTTTATTTCACTTTTTTTTACATTTAAGGGGGGTAAAATTCTCACGACATTTTCAGCAGCTTTAATTGTAAGTAATTTATTTTTCATCAAATCGTCAATAAACTTGATCTGATCTTTGTGAACTTGTATTCCAATTAAGAAACCTCTTCCTCTAATATTTTTAATAGTTTTAGGAAACTTTTTTTTTAACTCATTTAATTCTTTTAAAAAAAATTTTGAATTTTTTTTTATATTATTTAAAAAATTTTTATTTGATACTATATTCATTACCTCATTTCCAATTTTCATAGCTAATGGATTGCCCCCAAAAGTTGAACCATGACTACCAACGGTCATTGCAGATGCAACCTTTTTGTTCATTAGTACAGCTCCTATAGGAAATCCTCCACCTATTCCTTTCGCAATAGGAACAATATCAGGTTTTACTCCTGAGTTGTCAAAAGCAAAAAAATCACCTGTTCTGCCTATTCCACATTGAACTTCATCAAGAATTAGTAATATGCCTTTCTGGTAGCATAATTTTCTAAGGCCTTTAAGACACCAATCTGGTATTTCTTTAATACCACCTTCTCCCATAATAGTTTCAATCATAATTGCTGCAGTTTTTTTTGTGATTAATTTTTTTAATTTTTTATGATCTCCAAATTTAAAATGATCAAATCCATGTATTTTAGGACCAAAACCTTCCGTCATTTTTTTAGAACCACTAGCATATATCGCCGCCAAAGTTCTCCCGTGAAATGAATTCTTTATGCAAATTATTCTGTTTTTATGTGGTTTTCCTATTGAATAAAAGTATCTTCTTGCGACTTTTATTGATGCCTCTGTTGCTTCTGCTCCACTATTCTGAAACATAACATAATCAGCAAAAGTTTTCTTAACTAATTTTTTTGCGAGTGTTTCTCCTTCAGGAATTTTAAAAGCATTTGATACATGCCAAAGTTTTTTTGATTGGTTATTTATAACCTTAACTAATTTAGGGTGAGCATGCCCTAATGAGTTAACAGCTATGCCCTGAACAAAGTCAAGGTATTTTCGTCCATTGATACCATATAAGTAGCTGCCCTTACCCTTTTTAAAGGATATATTTTTTCTGTTATAATTTTTTACCAAGTAACTCATTTTTATTGTGACCTTCTATAAACTAAAATATTTTGATGCAAGTTGAGATTGAATTTTAAAAAAATTAAGATTTTAATTTTCATGTTGATAACTCTCAATAATAACTTGTTAATTAAAAAATAATGACAGTATATTGTATTATATAAATTTTAGAACACATTATATAGATATATATGAGTTGGACAGATGAAAAAGTTGCAAAATTAAAGGAATTGTGGGGAAAAGGAAAAACAGCAAATCAAATTGCTGAGATAATAGGTGGAATAAGTAGAAATGCTGTAATTGGAAAAGCTCATCGACTTAACCTATCTGCAAAAATAAAAACCAGATTCGTATCTCCTAACAAAAATTTTGAGAATAATAATGAAAATAAGAACTTAAAATCTTTTAGAGGAAGAAGAAGCCGCTTTAAATCATTAATAATAGAAAAAGATTTTGAACCCGAAAATCCAAAACAATTGGAAGAATTAGATGATAATTCTTGTAAATGGCCAATTGGTCATCCTAATGAAAAATCGTTTTATTTTTGTGGCAGGAAATCTCTTAAAGATTTTTCTTATTGTAAGCTACATTTATTATATGCCTATCAGCCTAAAGGTAAAAAAGATGGAATTCAAACAAATAGTAATAAAGAGGAAATACCGGACTTTATAGAGAAAAAAGTTGGATCAAGATAGAAAATATATTTATGTTAATTTATTTTGACTTATATTTTTCTGTTGAAAATTGACCGCCTTCTTTCCACATATAACAATATTTTTTAACTTCAACATCAAAAAACTTTTTACTTGGCACACCAACATCAAAATTTGTTTTATATTTTCCTGATGAAATATTGTCATACTTGAGAAGTCTAAGTTGATCCAATGTTAGTAAAGGATTTGGCAAAATTTGTAAAAATTTTGCAGTCAAGCTAGCAATTGGAAAAGGCAAAGAAATAAAGATTACTCTTTTATCAATAAGACTAGATAATCTTTTTAAAATTTCTTTTAAAGAAATTGATTCTGGGCCAACACACTCGAGTATATTAGATTTTATGTTTTTTTGTACTACTTTGTAGATAATGTCTATGAGATCTGAACAGTGTATTGGCATAAATTTTGTGTTTCCAGAGTAGTAGAGAGGAAAAATTGGTAGACTTTTTAGTAATGTCATAAAATTTGTTGTAAAGTTATCATCTACAGAATAGACAACTGATGGTCTCAAAATTGTCGCTGTGGGAAAGTAATTGATAATATTTTTTTCACCCTCGAGTTTACTCTTAGCATATTCAGAATCTATGGCTTCGTTTATTCCTAAAGCAGACAAATGAATAAATTGTTCTAAATTATACTCTTTGCAAAGTTTTCCTAAAATAGAAGGGAATAAAGCATGGATATTTTTAAAAGTATTTCCCTTCTTTTTCTCAAACAGTATACCTATCAAATTAATACAAATATCTGCTTTTTCAAAAAGACCTCTGATTTTGATTTCATCAAAAATATTAGCTTCTACAATCTCTATATAGCCTGCGTTTCCCTGTGTCTTAATTTTATAACTCTTCTGGTGAATATTTCTTGTAACCACCGTTACTCTATAGTTATTCTGGGTTAATTTTCTAATGAGATATCTTCCAATTTGACCGCTTCCGCCAAAAATTAGACAATTTTTTGGTTTCATATATATATATTTAAAAATGAGTGTTGATATTAAACTTCACAAAAAAGATTTACCAGATGATTTGCATTTAGGCAATGTATTAGCGATTGATGGTGAATTTATGGGGCTTAATATAAGAAGAGATCCTCTTTGTTTAATTCAAATTTCATCGGGGAGATCAGATGCCCATATCATTCAATTAGATAGATCTAATTATGATGCACCAAATTTAAAGAAAATATTAAATGATGAAACTGTTACGAAAATTTTTCATTATGGTAGAGCAGACTTAGCGCACATTAAATTTTATTTAAAAGTAGATACTAAAAATATTTTAGATACTAAAATTGCATCTAAACTTGCAAGATCATACTCTGATAACCATTCTCTTAAGACTTTGATTAAAGAATTTATTAATATAGACATTAGTAAACAATTTCAAAATTCTGATTTTGGAGGGGAGCTAACTGAAGCTCAAAAAAAATACTGTGCAAACGATGTAATTCATTTACATAAGATACACGAAGAGCTTAAGAAAATTTTAGTCAGAGAGAAAAGAATAAATTTATATAAAGATTGTTTAAAGTTTTTAAAGACTAGAGTAGAACTCGATTTAGCTTACTTTAAAGATGATATTTGGTCTCATTAATTAAATGAAAAATGATTATAAAAAAATTGCAGGCAAAGTAATTGAATTAGAGATAAAAGCTTTAAAAAAATTAAAAAAAAATATTAATTACTCCTTTAATAAAGCTGTTGAGATTATTGCAAATTGCCAGTCAAAAATAGTAATAGCTGGAGTTGGAAAAAGTGGGTTGATAGCATCAAAAATTGCATCTACATTTTCATCGGTAGGCACTCCGGCTTTTTCAATATCTGCTAGTGATTGTTCTCATGGAGACTTGGGAAGTATAACAAGAAAAGATATTTTAATATTAATAAGTAATTCAGGAAATTCTGATGAATTAAAAAATATAATACAGTATGCCAATCGCTACAAAATCAAATTAATCAGTATTGTTTCTAAAAAAAATTCCTTACTATATAAGGCAGCAGATATTAAATTATTATTACCAGAGGTTGAGGAAGCAGGTTATGGAATAGTGCCCACATCCAGCACTAGTGTGCAATTATCTATTGGTGATGCTTTGGCAATTTCACTAATGAACTATAAAAAATTCAGTAAACTTGACTTTAAGAAATTTCATCCTGCTGGAAGTTTAGGTAAAAAACTTAAAACTGTTGAGGACTTAATGTTAATAGAAAATAAGATTCCCTTCATAAATGAAAATGACACAATCAAAAAAGGATTAAAAATTATTAATCTTAAAAAACTTGGAGTTTTAATTGCTCGAAATAGAAAGTTAAATACAACAGGAATTTATACGGACGGTGATATTAAGAGAACAATTCAAAAAAATATCGATATTAATAAAAATAAAATCAAATTCTTTATGACAAAAAATCCTATTAGCATTGATAAAGATACTCTTGCAGCAAAAGCGCTGAATATTATGAATGAAAAAAAAATCACATGCTTATGTGTTTTTAAAAAAGGTAATCGAAAAAAAACCATAGGAATTATACATATGCATAACATTCTTTCAGCTGATATAAATTAATGAAAAAAAAAGTTTTTTTGCAAGTATTTTTAATTTTTCTAATATTTGCATTTTCAATTATTCTTTTTAATCAAACTGTCAACAAAGAAAAAAAAATAGTATCAAAAGAAGAAGTCAAAAAAAAAGAAGTTGAAAACAATTTAATTGAGGGGATACAATATTTCTCCAGAGATGTGAGGGGTAATACTTATCTAATAGAGTCAAAAAGCGGTACAATAAATGAAGAAAATCCTGATATTATTTATCTGATTGATGTTGAAGCGGAAATAAATTTTGATAAAGATCAATTAATTAAAGTTACATCTGAAAAAGCAATCTATAACATAAATAATTATGATACCGAATTCTTGAATAACGTTAAACTTGATTATAAAGATAATAAGATTTCTTGTAAAAATATAATTGTAAAATTTTCAGAGAATTATGCTATTTTGTCTGGAAATTTAGTTTATAACAATTTATTGACAAGTTTATTTGCTGATCAAATGAAGGTTGATTTGGTTTCAAGAACAACTAAAACATCAATGGCAAATAGTCAGGATAAAGTTAAAATAGTTTATAAAGATAATGGCGCTAATTAAAAAATTTAGAATTAAAGAGTTTAAAGTTAAAAAACCAGTAGCAAAACTTGAAAAGGTCTCATTATCTTTTGGCAAAAGACAAATTTTAGATAATATTAATTTTGAATTAAATTCTGGTGAAATTGTTGGACTTTTAGGACCAAATGGTGCAGGCAAAAGCACGTTATTTAATCTTCTTATAGGTTTGATAAAACCAGATTTTGGTAAAGTTTTTATCGCAAATATTGATGCTACTAATTATCCGATCTATGAAAGAGCTAAAAAATTTAAGATTGGATATGTTCCACAATACGGTGGATATTTTCATGACTTAACTTTAATAGAAAATTTAAAAGCAGTTGGAGAAATTTTAATAGAAAATGAAAGAGATAGACAAATAAAAATTGATTACATGATTTCTAAATTCGCATTAGATAATGTCAGGGAAATAAAAGCCAAATTTTTATCAGGAGGTCAAAGACGTAAATTAGTAATATGTATGGCTTTGCTAAGTGACCCAAAGATCCTTTTATGTGACGAGGTTTTTGCTGCACTAGACGTTCTTACCATACATATGCTGAAAGAAATTCTGGTCAATCTTCAAAACGAAAATCCTAAAATTTGTATTGTTGTTTGTGAGCATCAAGCACGGGAACTTTTATCAATAGTGGATAGAGCTATGATTTTATCTAATTCAAAGATAATAGCAGAAGGTTCACCTAATAAACTTATTAAAGATGAAAAGGCTAAATCTCAATACTTTGGTGATTTCTTTAACAATTAATCTCAAAAATTATACTGCATGGAAAAATTTATAATAATAAATAGAAAAATAGACTCTTTTAATAAAAAAATTAATGTTGAGGGAGATAAAAGTTTATCAATCAGATGGGTAATTATCTCTTCTTTATCGAAAAAAAAATCAATAGCTTATAACCTTTTAAAATCTGAAGATGTTTTAAGTGCAATTAAGTGCATAAAGACTTTAGGGTCAAAAGTAAAGATTTTTAAAAATAGATGTGAAATAACTGGACATGGATTTGATTTTCAAAATTTAAAAAATAAAAAAAAAATAATTTTGAATGCAGGAAATTCTGGTACCCTTGGAAGAATAATACTTGGATTGTTAATAAACTCAAAAAGAAAAATAAAGTTGATAGGGGATAAAAGTTTATCAAAAAGAGATTTTTCAAGAGTTACTCTGCCATTAAAAAAATTTGGAGCAAAATTTGATAAATACAAAAGGCTTCCTATAGAAATGAAGGGATTAGAGAATCCAAGCAAAATAAATTATTTAGAAAATAAAGGTTCTGCACAATGTAAGACAACTATAATGCTTGCAGCACTTAAGTCCAAAGGAACAACAAAAATTAAAGCAAAAAAATCTCGAGATCATACAGAGCTAATATTTAAACATTTAAATATTCCAATTAAAATTAAAAAAGGTAGAAATTTTGACCATATTAGGCTTAATGGTATTAATAAGATTAAACCTCTTAACTATAGAATACCGGGTGACATAAGCTCATGTGCTTTTTTCATTGTTTTAACTTTGTTGACGAAAAACTCAGAATTATTAATTAAAAATATAAATATAAATCCCTCGAGAACAGGTGTTATTAAAATACTAAAAATGATGGGTGCAAAAATAAAATTTATAAATCAAAGGACTTATAAAGGAGAAAAAATTTCAGATATTTTTGTAAAAAGTTCAAAGAATCTTAAAGGAATAAATTGTCCTACTAATTATAATAGCAGTGCAATTGATGAATTTTTAGTAATCTTTTTAGTTGCAGCAAAATCTAGAGGTATCTCTTATTTTAAGAACTTATCAGAATTAAATCAAAAGGAGAGTCCCAGACTCATATGGGCTTCGAAGATTCTAAACCTATTGGGAATTAAAAATATTTTAACTAAAAGTTCAATTAAAATTTATGGAAATCCAAATCATAATTTTAATAAAAAGATTATAATTAAGAATTTTTTAAAAGATCACAGAGTATTTATGATGAGCGTTGTTGCTGCACTTACATTTGGGGGAGAATGGAAAATACATGATTGTAATTCTATCAAAACTTCGTTTCCTAAATTTTTAGAAACTTTAAAAAAAATAAAGGCTTAAAACATAATATTTCCAATATATATATGCTTATTCTAGTATATTGAAATATGTGAGATTTACTATTGATAAATATCTTATTTTTCAGTAGAAGGGCATGCTTTTAAAATAAAAGCATTAAACTATGGAATTATATAAAGATTTAAATACACCCCAGTCAAAAGAATTTGAGCAACTTTTAAATAATCAATTATCAAAAACCAAGATTGAAGAGGGTAAAATAATTGAAGGTAAAATAAATAAGATAACAGAAAAATTTGTTTTTTTATTTGTAGAAGGTTTAAAAAGTGAACCTGTCTTAGATATTAATGAACTAAAAGGTATGGGTCTTTCTGAAAAAATTAAGGTTGGTGAAACAATTTCAGTTTTATTAGAAAGAATTGAGGATAAAAATGGTGAGGTTGTTGTGTCTGCCAGTAAAGCAAAAAAAATTAAGGGATGGGATAAACTTGTGGAGGCTTATGAAAAAAATGAACCAATAATGGGTAGAATTCAATCTAAATGTAAGGGTGGCTGCATAGTAGAACATATTGATACCGGATCTTTAATGTTTCTTCCTGGTTCTCAAATTTCTGATAAACCTTTGAAGGATATCAGTCATCTTATGAATGAACCTCAAAAATTTGCTTTAATTAAATTAGATAAAGTCAGAGGCAATGCGTGTGTTTCGAGAAAAGAAATTATATCATCATTTAAAAAAGAGGATAAAGCAAAAATTGTGGAGAAATATAAAGTGGGAGATATAATCAAAAATGCAGAGGTAAAAGGTTACAGTTCTTTTGGATGTTTTTTCAATGTTAATGGAGAGCTTGATGTATTAGTTCATTTACAAGAAATTTCATATTCAAGAGTAAACCATCCTGATGAAGTTTTTAATATTGGGGAAAAACATGATTTAAAAGTAATCTCGGTTGATAAGGAAAAACTTCAAGTTGGATGTTCCGTTAAACAATTATCACCTGATCCATTTGAACATATAGATAACTACGAATTGAATAAAGTTTATAAAGTTAAGATAATTAAATTAATGGATTTTGGTGCATTTGCAGAACTAGAACCAGGCCTAACCACATTGCTTCATTCAAGTGAGTTAAGCTGGACTAAGAAAAATCTTTCAGTAAAAAAAATGTTTAAAGTTGGAGACGAAATAGACTGCGTTATTACCGAAATAGATAAAGAGAAAAGAAGAGTTGCGATCTCACACAGACTTACAAAAGAAAACCCTTTTGATGTTTTCGAAAAAAAATACCCTGTCGGAAGTATAGTTGAAGGTGAAGTAGTTAATAAAAATGAATACTCTCTTTTTGTAAAAATAAAAGATATCGATATAGATGCTTTCCTTCATTGCAATGATTTGACATATCTAAACAACGGTGAAGAGGAATTAGAGAAATATAAAAAAAATGATAAAATAAAAGTTAAGGTTTTAGAGATAAAGACTTCGGAACAAAAGGTACGAGTTGGTCTAAGGCAAACTAAAACTGACCCTTTTGAATTTTTCAAAGATAAAAATATTAATCAAACGATAACAGTTAAAATCATATCAGCAGATAATAAGGGTCTTATAGTTAGGCCAGAGGGATGCGAAATGGATTTTTTAATAAAAAAATCTCAAATTGCAATCAATGCAGCAGATGCAAGGCCATCAAGATTTACTGGAGGTGAAAGAATAGATTGTGCAATTCAGGAACTAGATCTAAAAAAAAGAAAAGTTAATTTAAGTATTAAACTATTAGAAGAAATAGAGAAAAAAGAGGCTTTAGAAAAATATGGTTCTGAGGGTTCAGGTAAGAATTTACCATTCTCATCTTTATCTGAGGATCTTAAAAAAAAAAAGACTGAGGATAAATAATTAAAAATATAAATTGGCTGTCGCTAAATCAAAAATTTTAAAGAAACTATCAAAAAATTTTCCAAATTTTTTGCAAAAAGATATAGAAAAATTTGTCAATATTATTCTCAAAGAAATTAAAGAGACCTTGAAAAGAGGGGAAAGAGTTGAATTGAGGGGATTTGGGGTTTTTTCAACAAATATTCAAAAAGCTAGAATATCTAGAAATCCCAAAACTGGTGAAAAAGTAAATACCCCAAAGAAAAAAACAATTCACTTTAAAATGTCTAAAGATTTGTTTAAAAAAATAAATAATGCAAAAGAATAAAATATTTATTGCTTGTGATAGTTCTAAAATTTCTAAAATAAATAAAATAATCAGAGAAACACAAAATTCAAAAATTAAAATTGGTTATAAATTTGGATTAGAATTTTTAAACTCTAAAAAAGGTAGAGGTTTCTTATCAAAGCTAAAAAATAAAATTACTTTTGCAGATCTAAAACTTCACGATATACCTAACACTTGTGTTTCAACAATTAAAGCTATTAAAGATTTAAGAATAAACTATTTAACAATACATATTAGTAGTGGTCTGAACGCTCTTAGAGCTTGTAAAAAAATTACTGCAAAAACCAAGTTAACTGGTGTTACAATTTTAACTTCTTTAGGTAACAAGGAGTTAAAAGAAATAGGATTTGATAAACAAATAAAGAAAGTGGTGTATCATCAGGCTAAGCTAGCAAATAAAGCAAAATTAGATGCTATAGTGTGTAGTCCACAAGAGGTAAGTATAGTTAAAAGGGTTTTCAAAAAAGAAATAATCACACCTGGTATTAGATTTAATACCAAAACAAATGATCAAAAGAGAGTTTTAACTCCAAAACAAGCTTATAAAAATGGTAGCGACTGGTTAGTCATAGGAAGGCCAATAACAAAAGGCAATATTAGAAGAAATATGCTTTCATTAATTGACCATCTGGAAGTATGACACTCAAATCTAAGATATGTGGAGTTTCTGATTCAAAGACATTAAATTATCTAACAAATCATATCAACCCACCTGAGTTAATAGGTTTTATTGTGAATTATTCAAAATCAAAAAGATTTGTAAAAATAGATAAACTAAAAGAAATTCTTAAAATTGATAAGAAAAAATCTTTTTATGTAGCAGTTTTAGTAGACCCTAATGATGATACTCTTGAAGAGATAAAGGACTTACCCTTTGACTATTATCAACTTTATAATTGCAGTGTATATCAAGTTAATAATATAAAAGAAAAATATAAAAAAAAGATCATAGTTGCTTTGACTATTGAAAACCAAAATGATGTAAAAAAATACAAGTTATACAAAAATGTTGCCGATATATTGTTATTTGACAGCAAAGGTTACGAAAAAAGTATGTCTTTTGATTATTCTCTGATCAAAGATGTCGAATTTGATAAGGAGATAATGCTAGCTGGAAATATACAAATTAACGATAATCTTGAAAAATTTAAGAAATTAGCAGGTATTATAGATATATCTGGAGGATTAGAAACATCTGGATTAAAAGATATTTCCAAAATAGAATTTTTTTTAAATAAGATGAAAAACTTAAATAATGAAACTTAAAAAAAACATTCCTTTAATTGATCAACACGACAGGCAAGGATTTTGGGGTGGTAAATTTGGGGGGAGTTTTATTCCCGAGACTTTAAAAAAACCTATTGAGGATTTAACAGACGAATTCCGTAGACTGAGAAAAAATAGAGAATTTATCAAAAAAAAAAATTACTATTTTAAAAATTACATAGGGTCCCCAACCCCTTTGATAAAACTTGATAACCTTTCTAGACACCTAGGAGGAGCGCAAATTTGGGCTAAAGTAGTCTCTGAAGCAAATGGTGGAGCTCATAAAATTTATAACGCAACAGTTCATGCGCTAATTTGTAAAACAATGGGTAAAAAATACATTGTTGGAGATACCGGTGCGGGGTATGCAGGAAAAATGCTTAGCATGGCAGCAAAAAAATTTGGCTTAAAATGTAAAATTTTTATGGGTGCAAAAGATATTAGAAGACAAAAACCTAATTGTGATGCTATCAAAAAAAATGGTGCAAAAATTATACCTGTATATTCAGGAAGCCAAACTTTAGTTGATGCGGTAAGTGAATGTATGAGATACTGGGTTTCTAATTGTGATAACACACATATGTGTGTAGGCTCAACAGTCGGTCCTAATATTTTTGTAAAAATTTGTGGATATTCTACCTCACAAATTTCAAAAGAACTTAAAAGCCAATTACTTAAAGAATTTAATAGAATCCCTAAAAAATTGAAGTTAATTAATTGTGTGGGTGGTGGAAGTTCCGCCTATGGTTTTTGGAGTGAGTTTATTGATTACAACAGAAAACAAGTTGAGTTAATTGGTGTAGAAGCAGGTGGTCCAAAAAAATCAAAATTACATGCTGCTCCTTTAAGTACAAATGCAAAAATTGGAATTTTGCATGGTGCAGCATCATATGTCTGTCAGAGTCGTGAAGGTCAAATTCACGAAACAGAGTCTATTAGTGCTGGATTAGATTATCCTGGTGTGAGTCCAATCCATTGTTTTCTCAAAGATGCAAAAAGAGCTCGATATACATACGCTACTGATGAAGCTGCATTAGAAGCATACAAACTTGTCACAAAATTTGAAAATCTTAATCCTAGCTTAGAGCCAAGTCATGCTTTTGCTGAAGCAATAAAAATTGCACCCAAATTAAATAATGAAAATATTTTAATAGTAAACTCATGTGGCGACGCAAAAAAAGATAGGGATATTCTAAAAGAGAGATTAGGTAAATTTTAATGTCAAATTCACTTATACTTCAATCCTTTAAAAATGCTAAAATGGAAAATAGACCTGTTCTTTTAACTTATACAGTAGCTGGTGATAATACAAAAAAAAAATCTTTAGAAATTTTAATGTCAATTTCTGAATACGCTGATATTTGTGAACTAGGTTTTCCACATAATACTCCAATAGCAGATGGTGGTCAAATTCAAACAAGCTCTTATCGAGCGATTAAAAATGGAATTAAAATAAATGATGTATTCTCAATTGCTCACAAATTTAAAAAAGAGAAAAAGAATAAACCAATCATCTTGATGGGTTATTATAATATGATTTATCAGTTCAATGAGGATAAATTCATTTTAAGATGCAAAAGATCAATGATTGATGGTCTAATAGTTGTTGACTTACCTTATCCTGAAAATAAAGCTTTTGCATTAAAGTGTAAGAAAAAAGGAATTAATTTTATTCAATTAATTTCACCAACTACGTCTAGAACAAGATTAAAAAAGATAATGAAAGACTCTCATGATATGGTTTATTATATTAGCATGTTATCTACCACTGGAGGAAAGCTTAAAATTTCACCAAGGAAAATAATTAATGAATACCAAAAAATTAAAAATTTAAAAAAATCAAAGAATATTGTTATAGGATTCGGTATCACACAAAGCACTATTGGATCCCTCAAAAAAGCTGATGGATTGGTTGTAGGAAGTGCAATATGTAAGGAAATAACTAATTCTATAAAAAAAAGACAAAATCCTGTCATAAATGTTACTAATGTAGTAAAAAAACTAAAAAATAAAATTTTATGAATTGGATTACTAAAATTATTAAAGCAGGTGAAAAAATTAAATCTGCTATTCACAAAAGAGCTTCAAAAGAAGATATAGCAAATAGTGATTGGACTTCTTGTTGTAAGGGACCAATTTTAAAAAAAGATTTAGAAAAAAATCTTTGGGTTTGCCCTGATTGTAATAAGCATCATAGAATCAAACCAAAGCAAAGATTTGATATTATATTTGGAAAAAACAATTATGAAGTTTTTAGAACACCTATTCCTAAAGACGATCCATTAAACTGGGCAGACTCAAAACCATACAAGGAAAGACTAAAAAATGCTCGAAAAAAAACTGGTTTGGAATGCGGAATGATGGTTGTATCTGGTTCAATAAATAATATTAAAATTACAGCAGTAGCATCAGATTTTGAATTCTTAGGTGCCTCAATGGCAGCTGCTGAGGGTGAAGCCTTTTTATATGGAATACAACATGCTATTGAAAACCAAACACCTTTTTTATGTATTACTGCTGGTGGAGGAATGAGAATGATGGAAAGTTTAATTTCATTATCTCAAATGACAAGAACAACCCTTGCAATAAATGAATTAAAAAAAAATGGACTTCCATATTTAGTTTGTATTACAGATCCTACAGCAGGTGGTATCACTGCATCATATGCAATGTTAGGTGATATTCATTTTGCTGAGCCAGGTGCTCTAATTGCATTTGCAGGGGCAAGAGTTATAAAGGGAACTGTAAAAGAAGATTTGCCTGAGGGTTTCCAAAAAAGTGAATATGTTGAAAAAACAGGTTTTGTAGATTTAATAGTTGACAGAAAAGAACTTTCAAAAAAAATAGGTACATTATTATCAATATTGTTAAACAAAAATTCTGCTATAATTTCTGAACAAAATGAAACTTCAGAAAATACTACACAACTTTCAAAAGTTGCATCCTAAAGAAATCGATCTTTCACTTGATCGTATTAAAGAACTTTGTAAAAAATTAGGCGATCCTCAAGATAAAATCAAAGCTATCTCTGTGGTAGGTACTAATGGTAAGAATAGCACAATTAATGCTATCTTTTCTATTTTAAAAGAAGCTAATTATAAATGTAATGTTTACACAAGTCCTCATATTCTGAGAATTAACGAGAGATTTATATTTAATAATAAAGAATTAAGCGATGATGAGTTAGCTAATTTATTTAAGGAGGTAGAAGACATAAATAATAATAAACCTATTACGTTTTTTGAGATATTGACTGCATCCTATTTTTACAAGGCTGCTCAATACCCTGAAAATATCAATCTAATAGAAGCTGGCTTGTTTCATAGATTTGATGCTACTAATATATTAAAAAAAAATTTAGCTAGTGTTATATGTTCATGTTCAATTGATCACACAGATTGGCTTTCAAAAAACGAACAAACAATTGAAAAAATTGTATTTGAAAAAACATCTGCTCTTTTAAATTCAAATATAATTATTGCTAAACAAAGTACAAAACATACTATGGACTGTATCAAAAGAAATATCTCTCAAAATGAATCAAGAAAAAAGTTTTTTAATGATGACTTTAGTTACTCATTTAATAATAATGATTTTTTCTATTATGAAGATGAACTTGGTAAACTTAAGCTGCCATTGCCAAACGTTCCTGGTCAATTCCAACTAGATAATATATCAGTTGCTATTGCAACATTAAAATCCTTAAATCTGTCTATCAAAGATGAACATATTAAAAAAGGAATTACTAAAATATCTAATTTGGCAAGGCTGCAGGAGATCAAATCTGGTAAATTAAAAGCTCTGGTAAAAAATAATAAGCTGATAGTTGATGGAACTCATAACGAGGATGGTGCAAGAGTTTTAAATGAATATCTTAAAACCCTTAATTGTAAAAAACATGTCATTATTTCAATGATGGCTAACAAAGAACATGAAAAATATATTAGTCACTTTAAGGATGTTTCATCAATTACGACTATAGATTTAAAGAGTCAACCTAACTCTATAACTGGCAAAGATTTAAAAAAAAAATTCAAAGCTATGCCAAACGTTCAATATCAACCAAGTATAGAGGAAGCTATTAAATCAATAAATTTGAAGGAAGGTGATCTTTTGTTGATCACAGGATCTTTATATGGAGCTGCCGAAGTTTTAAGTTTAAATTAGATATTTTTATCCAAAAACTCTTTCATGTTTCCTTCTGGAACTCCTCCAACTTTTCTATCCACTTCAACACCTTTTTTATAAATAATTACAGTTGGAACTCCTCTTATTCCCGCAGCACTACCGGTGTTTATTCCACCTTCTTCAATATCGGCATAATAAAAGTTTGCTTTATCTTTATATTCATCTGAAAATTTGTTCATTATTGGAATCAAATTTTTGCAAGGCATACACCAAGAAGCCGAAAACTGCACTACAGAAATTTCTTCGTTTTTAATTTTATTATCAAAATCTTCATCTTTAAAATTATTCATCATATATAAATTGATATAATGGATTCACAAAAATTATCAATGGTCAAAAAAAGTTTTTTTGTTTTATTAAATTATGCATCTGAATATTTTTGCTCTAAATTCATTACATAGTCATTTATTCCATCTAAAAATTTTAATTTTTCATCAACTGTTTTAAATGAAAACATTTTATCCTCATTTTCTCTTATTTCATCACACTCTGAATAAAAAGCAGATACAGTCCACCATTTCTCTTTATTTGTGCTTAAAATTCTTGTCGCTATACGCCTTTTAATTTTTTTGTAAATATCTTTTGGTAAAATTTCTGGTGCCTCATTGAATATTAAATTATGACCGAAGGTTACTAGGCGATCATCTTTAAATTTATCTAATAAAGACAATCTCTCTTTCCAATCAGATGAATGAAACTTTTCAAATAATGGAACATCTTTATTAAAAGTATCAAAACCTCCTGAATAAATTGTTTCCTCTGGTTCAAAATCTTCCTGCGAAGAGGTTTCTATTTTTTCTTCCGCAGCTTCTCTTAGAACTCTGCAGATATCTGTTGAAAACTTTTCATTAGATTTCATTAATTCTGCTCTCTTGTTCAATAAATTTAAACCAATTTTTTTATATGGATCGACCTTTAAGGCTAAGTTTTTATCTAAGATTATTGGAGCTTTGTTAGATTTGATTGTTTTATAAAATCTAGGAGATTTTTTCATCTCTTTTTTGAGATCTTGAAAGCTGAGTTTTTGTAGCTCTTCTATATTGGCTGACAAATTCACCACCTGGCCCCATTTATAAACAGGGTGCATACATGATTTTGGATGTAAAGGCGCAACTAAAAATAAATAATTTTTTCCAAAAAAATTTTCATTAATCGTAAACATTTTTTCTTGTTTTATTAAATTTTCTACAACAACTTTACTTTTTGTTTTTAGATATTCATGCCATAAATTAGATTGTTTTTTTTTTAATAATCCTAATACTTTTACTGTCAACTCTGTATCAAATAATGCAGAGTGTGCACCTGAAGACTCAAAGCCATTAAGTCTTGCAAGTGACTCTAGTTTCATTGATTTATTACCTTTTGAATTAAGTTCAGTTTTCAAAATGTTTTCATCAATAGCAAATGCAGCTTTAATCATATTTAATGCATCATGTCTTGCATTGCCTTCCGTATTAATGAGATAAGGTTTTCTGAGTGATTTAAAAAACTCTCGCCTCAGAATTTCATCGTCAAACCCTATGGAACTAAATCCCATAAAAGTTGCTGGTGACCATTCACGAAATTTTTTTTCAACTTGAGCAACCATTTGATAGTGGCTTAAATTGCCTTTAGTAATTAAATCAACATTTGACTTATTTATACATAATGCAGTTGCAGATGGAACTCGATCTTGTGGCATCCTGCATCTTGCAGTAAATCTCTCTTTTTCATTAAAATTCTCATCTAATAGAATTGCCCCAATCTCAATCATAGTAGCCCAATCAAGTTGGGCTGAGTCTGTCTCAATATCCCAAACTACATAATTCAATTTGCTATCCTTTTTAAGTAAAATTGTTCAACCTTTTCTAAAAATTGATTTTCATAATTTATTAATCTTTCACCCTCAACTATAAATCTTTGAAAAATATTATCTTTAGTACATAAAAGGATTGCAACTTGTGTAATTTTTGATCCATGAACTTTATTGTGAGCTAATGAATAAGCTGCACATTGTAAATAATAATCATCAATCCACTCATCTTTTTTTGGTTTGTTGCTTTGTTTGAAATCTATGATCGTTTCTTTATTTTCATAAATACCAATACAGTCAGCAGTGCCTGCATATTTTTCTGGATAGTATAGAGTTGCTTCACAACCCCAAATCTCACTTAATTTATCTCTTAATCCATTTTCAATAATTTGATCAGCCATCATTTTTTCATGGGTATTATCACCAAGTAAATCTAAATTTAATTTTCCAAGCAAAAATTTTTCTAAATAATCATGCATCGAACTACCTCGGCTTGTTGCTTCTCTTGAAATAATTTCAGCCTGCTTGTGGCCAACTCTATTTTTCCACTCAGCAAGTTTTAATTTTTTTTCTTCAGCCTCAGTTGCTTTTAATATTGTAGTAACTGAAGGAAGATTTTCCTCATTTACAGAATAGTGTCTAGAGCCTTGTATAATTGACCTTGTAGATTTAGGATAAATAAATTTATTATTCCATTGCATGTGATTTCTTATAGTCGGTATTATCTGAAAAAAGAAATTATTTTTTAACTTGTTTATTTCTTTCAACAAAACTCTCAACGTTCTCTGTTAGAACTGCTTTTTCAACTTGCTCGGGATCTTTTATATTTTCTAAAGTTCTAGTAATTGATCTTGCATCTTTTCCAAAACTATCAACAACAGTCATGGCCTCTTCAAGTTTTTTTCTTAATTTATAGATATTATCAAAATGACTTGAAAATCTTGTACTTATTGTTTTTAAATGATCATAAATCTCCGTTGCGTGTCTTGAAATTTTTAGAGACTGAAAGCCCATCTGTAAAGATTGTAAATAAGCTGAAAAAGTATTTGGACCACAAATTACTATTTTGTATTTTTTCATTAATTCTTGGATTAATAGCTCTTTAGTGCTTGGATCTTGGTACTCAGTTAACTCTTTATAAAGACTTTCCGTAGGAGCATACACTATTGCAAAATTTGAGGTTTTAGGTGGAAAAATATATTTCTCCATGACACTTTTTGCTTTGGCCTTAAATGCACTTGCTAATTTTGTTCTAGCGTCTACAACTGCTTTCTTATCATCTGCCTCGTGCGCATCTGTAATTGCCTTAAATTTTTCTACTGGAAAATGAGAATCTACCGGAACCAAAACATCTCCTTGAAGCTTAATTGCAAATTCTACATTTTCACTTGTATCTTCTTTCATTTTAACATTGGTCATATATTGAGATGCAGGTAACAAATCCTTGATTAAAGCATCCAAAGAATATTCAGCCAAAGTTCCATACTTTTTAACCCCCGCTAAAATTTTAGTAATCCCCTCTTGGCTTTGATTTAAAAGCTTTACTTGTTCATTAAAATTACCGACTTTCTCATCAACTTTAGTAAGTGCCTCGGTCATATCCTTTGTAACCCCGGTTGATAAAGAGTTAAATGAGGTAGACATCGAACTTAGAGATGTATTGATTGAAGAGTTTAAGCTATCTTTTAATCTAATAATTTCCGCATTTAAATTTGCTATTTCATTATTCTCATCAGCTCTGTTCTCTTTCTTGAACTTTATATTTAGATACAAAATAGCCAAGATTGCTCCAAACATTAAAATCAAAATTATTAATAAAATTGTGTCCATGATTCGTAACTTGTATTATAAGGGATTTTTATGGAATTATATCTTATTTTGAAAATTATTTTTGGAATAGGGATTATAATAGCTACTTATGCAATAATAAGAAATTTAGATATCATCAAAATTATTCTCATATACTTTTTAGATAAATTACTTGGAAAGTAATTTAACAAAGTTTTTTAAACCTTTTTTTTTACTATTTTTTTTTGAAATAAGAATACAAGCTTGAGATTTTAAGATTTCTCCATCTTTTAATATACGTAAATTATTCGCCCTAAGAGTTTCACCTGAGGATGTTATGTCTGTAATTAATTCTGCTGAACCAGTAAAAGGGTATGCCTCGGTTGCCCCCAAACTATCAATTAATTTAAATTGTGTAACACCTTTAGAAAATAAAAAATCCCTAGTTAAATTCGGATACTTAGTTGCAACTCTCAATCTTTTTTTCTTTTTGTCTCTAAATTCAAATGCAATTTCTTCTAGGTCAGCGATTGTTTGAACATCGATCCAAGGATCTGGTATAGCTACAACTAAATTAGCTTTTCCAAAATTAAATTTTTTGATAACATTTATTTTGTTTTGAGTATTTATTTCACTTTCTCTTAATAAATCAAAACCAGAAAAACCAATATCTAAAGAACCATCTCCTAATCTTTCAATAATTTCTCTTGCGTGCAAATATAAAATTTTTATATTTGGTTTATTTCTTATTGAGCCTATTAAATCTCGTTCCCCTCGCTCAGAGATAAGATTTAATTTTTTTTTGGTAAAAATTTTTAAAACATCTTTTCTTAATCTTCCTTTGCTAGGTATTCCTATATTTATCAAATTTTTCATAATTGAGAATTTAAATTAATAGCAGCTCCAACAGCTGGTACATGTTTTTTTGAGCCAAGATCAGAAATTAATTTGTCATAACGACCACCATTGCAACAATTAATAATTTTCGACTTTGATTTGACATCTATCTTAAAAACTATGCCAGTGTAATACTCTAATTGTCTACCAAAGGCAGTTGAGAAAACTACATTTAATTTAGATATTTTGTTTTTGGAAATAGGAAAATATTTCTGATCAACAAAAAGGTTTATTTTATGTTTTTTAAAGAATTTATTTAACTCCTTTGCAGCTTTATTTATCGGACATTTAATTTTCAAAAACTTTTTGATAATTTTTGATATATTACTTCCTTTGCTTGCTCTTCTTGGATCTTTGATTTTTTTATCGAACCTTTCTAAAATTTCTTTTAACGTTCTGCCAGCAATAATAGATGATTGATCATCACTTAACATTTTCAAATACCTTCCTTTATCAACTTCAACAATAGTTGGATCTACGTCAGAATTCGTCTCTAACCTTTTTAGTAAATCACTGAAATAATCCTCTCGCCAAAAATGTCTTGTAAGTCTTAATTTCCATCTTTTTGGTATATCTAATTTGGATATTAAAAGATTAAAAATTTCCACATTGCCAATAGTGAGTGTGCCTGATGAATATTTTAGATCTTTTATTGATTTAAGTGATGTATTTATTATTTCTTTGTCATCATTTTTTTCATCTTTTGATCCTATAATCTCAAAACCAACTTGATTTCGAATTATAGAGTCCTTTTTATTTTGAGATTTTCTATAAGCCTGTCCGCTATAAAATATTTTTTCTTTACCTTTTAAATCATTTTCTAAATATCTAAGACAAGAAGCAATTGTAAGATCAGGTCTTAAACATAATTCATTACCTGTCTGGTCTATAAACGAAAAAATAAATTTTCTAAAACTCTCACCAGATCTTTGAACAATATGATTAGTTTCAATTACTGAGGGTAATTCAATATATTTAAATCCCTTGGCTTTTACTGACCTCAAGATTTTTTCAGATAAGTTTTTTGATTTCATTTATTAAGTTTGATTTTGGAATTGTTTGATTGTTTTCACCCTTAACACCTTTAAGGTTTTTAATGGTCACGGTGTTATTATTAAACTCATTTTCCCCACAAATAATCGCTACTGATAGTTCACGCTTGTTTGCTAAATCGAGTTGTTTACCAAGATTTTTTTTAGTACTTAAAAAAACTTCTGCATTAATATTATTATCTCTTAATTGATCGACTATTTCATAATAATTCTTTAAGTATTTTTCATCCATGACACAAACTAAAACTGGCTTTTGATCTTTAACTTGAATTTGATTTAACTGTATTAATGCAAATAACATCCTGTCTACTCCAAAACTAATTCCAGTCCCAGGAACATCAATACCTCTAAACCTTGAAATAAGTTTGGCATATGATCCTCCCGAACAGATACTGCCTAAATCAATTTCTTTACCTTTGTTGTTGGTTACTTTGAAATTTAAATTTGTTTCAACTATAAATGAGTCATAGTACGAGAGCCCTCTCACAATTGTAAAATTTGTTTTAACTTGATTTAAATTTGAACCATATCCAAGTATTTGAAATACATTCTCTAACTCTTGAATTCCTTCTTGAGATAATGGATTTTTTAAAGTTTCTTTTAATTTTTTTAAATCTTTTATTTTTAGAAAATTTAATATCTGCGCTGTCTGATAGTCAGTTAATTCAGCGCCCTTTTGTATAGCCCCACTTTGATCTTTTCTTTCTTTCTTAAGTAAATCTTCAACCCCCCTTAATCCAAAACCAGGCTTATCGAGTTTATCAATTGCCCTAATAACTTTTATTTGTTTTTCCTCAGAAATTTTTAAATCATCAATTAAACCCTGAACAATTTTTCTATTACTCACATTAATTGTAAATTGATCTTTTTTTAATCCGCAGTCTAGAAGAGTGCTTGATATTAAATTACAAAGCTCTGCATTGGCTTGGGCAGGATCAACATTTCCAACTATATCAAAATCTGCTTGCAAAAATTCTCTATACCTTCCATTACCAGCTTTTTCATTTCTGAATACATTTTGAATTTGATATCGCTTAAAGATTGATGGAAGTTGTTGATTATTTTGAGCATAGAATCTCGCTAAGGGGCTTGAAAGATCATACCGAAGAGTCATATTTCTGTCTCCATCTTTAAATGAAAATACATCAGACATAGGATTAGTTTCATCTTCTGCCAAAAAAGATCCAATGTTTTCTGCAATTTCAAACGATGGAGTTTCTAAAGCTTCTGCTCCAAATTTTACAAAATTATTCTCAATAGCTTTTAAAAGCTTTTTTTTGAGAAGAAGTTTTTTATCCCAACGATCTTCAAATCCTGAAGGTAATCCAGGAACTAATTTATTATCTTTAATCATTTTTTGGTACCCGGGCTGAGAATCGAACTCAAACTTAAAGTTCCACAAACTTTCGTGCTAACCGTTACACCACCCAGGCATTCCTTGTTTTTATATTATTTTTATGTGGATTAAAATTATATTATAAATTAATAGCCTATAGGCTATGGAAACAGTTTCTATGTGAACTGTTTAAAATTACTTTAATTGTAATATTTATAATCATTGAGGGTCTTTTAGACAAAAATTAAGATTATTCAACCCATAAAAGAAAAGGACGTCAATCTAAAACCTAGAAAAACGCCCCTTATAAATTTTTCGATTAGTCCAATTTTTTTAAATTTACAGCTGATGGACCTTTAGGGCCATCCTCAAGTGTAAACTCTAATTTATCTCCTTCATTAAGATATCTCATTCCCGCAGCTTTTACTGCACTTGCGTGCACAAACGCATCTTTTTCTTTGTCTTCTCTTTCGATAAATCCAAAGCCTTTTTTTCCGTTAAACCATTTAACGGTTCCTTTTAATGTACTCATCTTATTTTTTAGTCCTTTGTTTTATTTATTATCATCTAAAGTTAAATTTTTTTTTACGAAATTCAAGATATTTTGGTGGTGCCTCGGGAAGGATTCGCACCTCCGACACAAGCCTTTTCAGGGCTCTGCTCTACTCCTGAGCTACCGAGGCAAAAATTAACCCCTAAAGATTATTCTGCCTTTTGTAAGGTCATAAGGTGTCATTTCGACTGTTACATTATCACCTTGCAATACTCTAATTCTATTTTTTCTTAACTTACCAGCAGTATGGGCTGTTACTGTGTGTCCATTTTCAAGTTTTACTCTAAACATTGCATTAGGCAACAAGTCTGTAACTTTACCTTTAAATTCAAGTAAGTCTTGTTTTGACAAATTTATTTTCTCCTAATTCTTTTTTTAATAGATTGAGCATGTCCAGCTAAACCCTCATAATTTGCAAGAGTTATAACTGATGGTCCAAGACTTTCAATACCCTTTTTTGATAAATTTATGTAAGAAATTCTTTTATAAAATTCATTTACACTTATTCCACTTGAATATTTAGCTGAGCCATTTGTTGGTAATATATGATTAGAACCTACATTATAATCAGTCATTGCCATTACAGCATACTTGCCTAGACAAATAGAACCAGAATTTTTTATCTTAGAGATAAAAGATTTAAAATTTTTTACATTTAATTCTAAATGTTCTGGTGCAATTTTATTTACAACATTAATCATTTTTTTATCAGTTTGAATATGAATTAAAATTCCATGTTTATTCAAACTTTTTCTTGCTATTGACAATCTTGGAATATCCTTCAATTGACTATTAATTTCTAATTTTACTTTATTTAAAAAACTTTTATCTTTAGAAATTAAAATACATTGAGCAAGAACATCGTGCTCTGCTTGACCTATTAAGTCGCTAGCTACCCATTCAGGATTAGATTGTTTGTCACAAACTATAGTAATTTCTGAGGGACCTGCGGTCATGCTTTCTATACCAACATCTCCAAAAACCTCTTTTTTTGCAGCAGCAACGTAAATATTTCCAGGTCCTACAATCTTATTAACTTTCTGAATTTTTTTAGTCCCGTAAGCAACTGCTGCAATTGCTGAGGGGCCTCCTATTGAATAAATTTCTTTGATTTTACATTTTCTTGCAGCATATAATACTGCTGGACTCTGTTTACCTTTATTGCTTGGATTTATCATTACTATTCTTCTTACTCCTGCAACTATTGCTGGAATAGCATTCATCAATACAGTTGATGGATATGAGGCTGAAGAACCAGGGACATAAATTGCAACAGACTCTATTGGTAAATATTTATACTCTAATTTATTTTTAAATTTATCTGTATAAGAAATATTTTTAAATTTTTGAAGAGAATGAAATTTGTAAATTCTTTGGTAAGCCAAATCAATTGCTTTTTTTACTTTAGTTTCCAGAGATGATATCGCTTTTGAAATCTCTTTAGAATTTGGTTTTATAATTTTATTATTATTATATTTTTTTTCGTATTTTAGTAAGGCTTTATCTCCATTTTTTTTAATATCCTTGATTATATTTGTAACTGAAATTGACTCTGATTTTACTTTATTTCTTCTTTGTAAAAGCAAATTATCAAGAATTTTATCGAAGTTTCTATTTTTACTACTTATTTCTATCATTAATCTTTAATTTCAATTTGATCTTCTAGCCTTACTTCAATTGTTTCAGTGGTCAAAGCAATATGAGCATTATTATTAAAAATCAGATTAATTTCATAATCATTTTTGTTTTTCATAAAGTCTATGGCCAATAATTCCAAAATTAATTCGTTATTTTTTTGATTTATATTTTTAGATTTTACTTTATCAACAAAGTCAAATCTACAAATACTATTAGTCTTTTTGCTTTTTTGATTTGTTTCAACTTTGTTTCTTTCAATTGACATCAAAAAAACTTTATTCGATGCTAAATATTTTATATCTGCTATCTTTATTCTAGCTCCAGCACTGTAAGCTGATATCATTCGTAAACCCTCATTATCTGTTGCTATAATTTTTGCTAGATATTTTTTTTCCATCAATCAACTCTTCTTACCTTAGCCCCAACTTTTTTTAATTTTTTTTCTAAATTTTCATATCCTCTATCAAGATGATAAATTCGATTAATTACTGATTTTCCTTTTGCACTTAACGCTGCAAGTATCAAAGAAACGGATGCTCTTAAATCCGTAGCCATCAATTCAGCTGGTGCAAACTTAATATTCCCAGAGATTAATGCTTTATTACCATTTATAGAAATTTGTGCTCCCATTCTGTTTAATTCAGATACATGCATAAATCTATTTTCAAAAATATCTTCTTTTATGCATGATTTATTATTGGCTTTACATAATAATACCATTATTTGAGCCTGTAAGTCGGTTGGAAATCCAGGATATGGAGCAGTTTTTATATTCATACTCTTGATATTTTTATTTCCAAAAATTTGTATTTCATTTTTTTTTACAATCACTCTTGCACCAATCTTTTTTAAAATATCAATTTCAGTTTTTAAAATACTTGGTATAAGATTTCTTATTTTCAAATTACTTTCTGTGATTGCTGCTGCGATAAGGTATGTTCCTGCCTCTATCCTATCAAACATTATTGAGTGAGTTGTTTGATTTACTTTTTTAACTCCTACAATTTTAATCGATCTTTTTGAGGTCCATTTTATATTACATCCTAACTTTACTAAAAAATTTACTAAATCTTTAATCTCTGGTTCAATTGCACAATTATTTAAAATTGTTATTCCTTTAGCAAAACTTGCTGCAATAATAAGATTTTCCGTTGCACCTACTGAAATTTTGGAGAAACGAATTTTCGAACCTATTAATCCTTTTGGAGCACTGGCATGAACATAACCCTGAAAAATTTTATATTTTACACCTAATTTAGATAAGGAATTCAGATGAATGTCTACTGGCCTCGTTCCAATAGCACAACCCCCTGGAAGTGAAACTTTTGCAACTCCAAACTTGGCTAATAAAGGGCCAAGCACCAGGATCCCCGCACGCATAGTTTTCATAAGATTATACGATGCAAATTTTTTATTTTGTTTTGAATTATCAATTACTAAATCTTGATTCTTAAATTTAATTCTAGAGCCTAATGATTTCAATAAATTTATCATTGTTGCAATATCTTGAACCTTTGGAAGATTTCTTAAATAAATCTTTTTATTAGTTAATAAACTTGCCGCAAGTATTGGTAATGATGCATTTTTTGATCCTGATATATCAATTGTACCCTTAAGTTTATTTGATCCAAAAACTTCTAGTTTTTGCATAATTAAACTTTTGGCAATGTTACTCCAGTTTGACCCATATACTTTCCTTTTCGGTCTGCGTAAGTCACTTCTGGTTTTTCATTTCCTTTAAGGAAAATAAATTGAGCAACACCTTCATTAGCATAAATCTTAGCAGGTAATGGGGTAGTATTCGAAAATTCAAGAGTTACATAGCCCTCCCAACCTGGTTCTAAAGGTGTAACATTTACAATTATTCCACATCTTGCATAAGTAGACTTACCAAGACAAATTACCATTATATCCTCTGGAATTTTAAATTTTTCAACTGTACTCGCTAGCACAAATGAATTAGGGGGAATAATACATTCTGAAGTATTTTTGCTTACAAAATTTGTTGGTTTAAAATTTTTTGGATCAACAATTTCAGAATTTACATTCGTAAATATTTTAAACTCATTAGAAACTCGTGCATCATAACCAAATGATGAAAGCCCATAAGAAATGCTATCTCCTCTTATTTGTTTTTCCTCAAAGGGAGAGATCATTTCATTTTCTTTGGACATTTTTCTTATCCATTTATCTGATAAAACTGACATTTTATTTATTTCTTTTTCTTATTCTTTTTTTGAGAAATTTTTCTTTTTCTTAGATTCTTTCTAAGAGCTAGACTTAATCTATCATCTTTATTTTTTGTGGTCATTTTTTATTTGGATTGGTAAGAAAATCTAAAGTTATGGGCTTTGAAGCATCAAGAGTATTATTTTTTTTCTCAATTTTTGGACCCTCTTTTGCCAGTCTTTTAGCTTTTTTTTCGGCAAGCTTTCTTTCCCTCTTAGCTTGTTTTTCCATCAATTTTGCACTTTTTGTAGATTTATAATCGTAGTGAATGCCCATAATATTTCCTTAAGTAGATATAAATCATATTATCAAAAAAATTAAGGCAATAATTTGAGAAAATGCATTATATTAGTCTTAAATTATTGGCTTACCACATCAGCCCTCATAGTTAAGTGGTATAACGTATCCATGGTAAGGATAAATCTCAAGTTCGACTCTTGGTGAGGGCACCATTAAAAAACACTCTACTCAATAAATTTCTTGTGAAATTTAATAACAGGATTATTTTGAAATAGTCTAATGCCTTTATAATCGAATATAACTTTTGTAGAGTTATAAACGATCTTATAAAGACTATTTGTTGCTATATCTCCTGTGATAAGAGTTTTAGGATTCCAGTAAAATGCAAATATAAAAAAAACAAAAATTAGTAATTTTTTTCTTTTAATTAAAAAGTTTATATAAAAATTGTCATTTAAATTTTCGCTAATTTTTTTATGTTTTACGAAATACAAATACAACAAAATTGACATAGAATATTGAATATGAATCCATCTACCCCAATCATGGCCAAAAGCATATAATAACAACATTGGAGAATAAAGTATAAAAAATAGAAATATAGGTTTAAAATTTTTACTAATAAAATTTTCTCGATTTGTGAAATTTTTTTTATTTATACAAAGATGTAGAGGTAAAAACCCAATCAAAAAAATCATGATATATCTAAAATAATGAAAAAAATTAGTTCTTTCTAAATGAATCCAAAATGTGTCAAAATAAATTGTATTTTTCATAAGTAAATCTGCTGATCCATAACATCTTTCGTTAAATTTTGTTTTTAAGTATTTACACATAATATCATGTCCCTCACTGCTTAAAGGTAAAGCAAAAATTACTAAAATCACAATTATTGATGGCGAAAAAATTAAAAGTATTTTTATAAATGTTTCAGTGAAAGAGTGTAATTTATTTTTATCTATCAAAATTACTGCAAAAAATGGAGCTAATAATATTACTTGTTCCCAAATCAAACATAAGATAGGAAAAAAAATCAGCACAAACAAATTAACAAAATTTGGATGAAATTTTTTATCAGAAAGAAAAATTACTATTGAAAAAGAGAGAAATATAGACATTTCTTTTCTTCCAAGACCTTCGAGTTCAGCAATGGGATATAATAAAAATAATGGACTAAATAATGCAAAAATTTGAATAATATCTAACTTAAGATCTTTAATTAAGAAAAAAAATAATATTAAATAAGTGCTATGAAGTGTAACTTGAAGAAGAAGAATTGCATCTCTTAATGAAATTGAAAAAAAATTTGATAAGAAAATATTTATCTCGCCCCCAAGACCCCTTCTTGTAAAACCACCTTGATAATTTATAAGCCATTCTGAAACCGACCAATCAAGTCCACCATTGTGTTTACGAATTAAATAAAAAACTGAGTAGAAAATTAAAAATACTGTAAACAGCAAAAATTTATTTTTTATTAAAATTTTGCTCATTTATTTTCTGTAGAGAAATTTTCTGATTATTATTGAAGATATTATCAATATAAAAAAAATAATCATTGGGATATATATATCTCTTGAACTAATTAAATCAATTATACTTGGGGCCTCAATATTTTCGTCTATAATTTTTTCTAATCCACTTCCTATCGAAACAGCCAGAAAAATTTGGGGGATAATACCAATAAGAGTTGCATAAAAAAAATTGCTTACCTTTACATTAAACATTGTGGGTATAATGCAACTCAATTGCCAAGGTATACCTCCACAAAATCTATAAATTAGTAAATAAGTAAATTCCGATTCTTTAAATTTTGACTCTAAATTTTTAAACTTATTTAAAAATTTTTCTTTTATAATATCTTTTAAAAAAAAATTTCCAAAAATATATAGAAATGTTGCCCCAGAGCTTAATCCTAATACCACAACAATCGTCCCTATCCACTTTCCAAAAATAAAACCTCCAAGAAGAGCAATTGGAGAGCCAAATCCTAAAAATGGAAACACCCACAAAATCGTTAATGTTAAAAAAATAATAAAAACT
Source organism: uncultured Pelagibacteraceae bacterium (assembly GCA_902575785.1). Classification (GTDB taxonomy): domain Bacteria; phylum Pseudomonadota; class Alphaproteobacteria; order Pelagibacterales; family Pelagibacteraceae; genus Pelagibacter. The sequence goes on along the minus strand of CACGSR010000004.1, from coordinate 36,209 downwards.
AAAAATAAATTAGAATTTTTAAGACTTGTAAGGTACAAGCTATTTTCTTTGATAAAATCGTATGACGTTATTTGTTGCAAACTAAATTTCGAAAAGAAAAAAAATAAAAAAAAACTTACTAAAATAATGTATGATATTCCAACATAAATTTTAATTTTTTTAATTTTTTCCATTTATTTTTTAATTTATTTTAAAATCTTCTATTTGCTATTTATATATTTAATTACTATAAAGGGCCAAATTTATTAATAATTTGTTTCGTTTTATGAAAAGAACATATCAACCTTCAAAAATTAAAAGAGCCAGAAAACACGGATTTAGATCTAAAATGAAAACTAAAGGTGGTAAAAAGCTATTATCAAGAAGAAGAGCAAGAGGCAGAAAATCTCTTACGGTCTCTGGTTAAATTAATGAAAAGCAAAATACTTGCTCTTTCAAAGAATGAAGAATTTAAGCATCTGTTAAAAAAAGATAAAATTTCTAATGAATATGTAACGATTTTTTTTGGTTATTTAAAAAATAAAAACAAAAAAAAACTTAATATCAGTTTTGTTACTAAGAAAAAAATAGGAAATGCTATCAAAAGAAACAAGATTAAAAGAAGACTTAAAAATATTGTTAATGAAGCTTTCAAAAAAATATCATTAAACCTCAATTATTCATATCTTGTTATTGCTAAGCCAACTATGTTAAATAATGAATATACAAATATAAAAGAAACCTTAATACAAAGTTTTAAAAAAATAAAATAATGAAAATTATTACAAATATTTTGATATCACTAATAAAAGGATACAGATTTTTTTTAAGCCCTTTGCTAGGTAGCGCTTGTAGATATTTGCCAACTTGCTCTGAATACAGCATTGAAGCATTAAAGACTTATGGTTTTTTTAAAGGTTCTTGGTTAAGTTTAAAAAGAATTTTCTCATGTCATCCGATTAAAACTCTTGGAGGTGGTGAAGGTCTTGACCCTGTTATTAAAAAAATAGAAGAAAAAAAATAATGGACTCAAAAAATACAATTGCAGCTATTGCGTTATCCTCGGCAGTAATCGTTCTATATTCATTATTTTTTATACCTGAAAAAACAGAGCCAAAGAAAAGTTTTATAGACAAAGATAAAATAGAACAAACTAATGATACACCAAGTTTAGATCAAAAAGAAAACCTGGTACAAGTTACAAGAGAGGAAGCTTTAAAAGAAAGCGAAAGAGTTAAATTTGAAAATCAAAGTATTATTGGGTCAATATCTTTAAAAGGAGCTGCCATTGATGATCTTACTTTTAAAAACTACAATACATCTCTAGAAAGTAACGAAAAAGTCAAACTATTAGGTCCAAGAAATATTGAAGATGGTTATTTGATAGAAAGTGGTTTTGTAACAGCTGATAAAAACATAGATATTCCAAATTCTAATACTGTTTGGTCAGTAATTGGAAATAAAAAACTTACAACTCAATCTCCAATAAAATTATCTTGGACTAACAAACAAGGGATAACTTTTCATAAAGAAATATCTTTAGATGAACAATATTTGTTTAATATTAAACAAAGTGTGACTAATTCAACTAATAAAAAATATGATTTTTATTCCTATGGTCAAATTATAAGAAACAAAATTCCTGAAATATCTAATTTTTACATATTACATGAGGGTTTGATTGCTACTTTAGATGATGAGCTGATAGAGGAAGATTATGATGATATTCAAGAACAGAAGTTTTCTAGAATTTCACAAAAAGGATGGCTGGGAATTGGTGATAAATATTGGATCACTTCTTTAATACCACCAAAAAATAAAGAATTTAAAACCACATTTGATTATAAGAAAAAATTTAGAGCCAATTTCATATCGACTGAGCCATTGAAATTAATGGAAAAAAGTAAAATTGAGGAGGAATTTCAAATTATTGTAGCTGCAAAAAGAGTTGATGTTATTGATGGATATTCTCAGACACTAGATATTGATAAATTTGATTTAGTTATTGATTGGGGCTTCCTTTATTTCATAACTAAACCTCTTTTTTTTGGAATTGACTACTTCTTTAAACTTTTAGGAAATTATGGTTTAGCAATCATAGCTATCACAATTTGTATTCGGCTAGTTTTTTTCCCTCTTGCTAACTTCTCCTTTAGAAGTATGGCAAAAATGAAAGCTCTACAGCCTGAGATGGTGAGACTAAAAGAACTTCACAAAGATGATAAAATGAAATTACAGCAAGCAATGATGGCTTTATATAAGAAAGAAAAGGTTAACCCAATGTCTGGATGTTTGCCAATTCTTGTCCAAATTCCAGTTTTTTTTGCTTTATATAAAGTTTTATTCGTAACTATTGAAATGAGGCAAATGCCCTTTTTCGGATGGATACAAGATCTAAGTGAAAGAGACCCAACAAGTTTATTTAATTTATTTGGTCTATTGCCATATGATGTTCCCTCTTTTTTAGTAATAGGAGCATGGCCAGTTGCAATGGGTGTTTCAATGTGGATACAACAGAAATTAAATCCAGCACCTACTGATCCAATGCAAGCTAAGATATTTATGTTCTTCCCTCTTTTTTTGACAGTAATTCTTGCGCCATTCCCTAGTGGACTAGTTATTTATTGGACCATAAACAATATTTTAACGATGGCTCAGCAATTATTTATTATGAAAAGAACAACTATAAAGACTACAACTTGATATTATTTTAATCACATATACAAAAATTAATGAATCTGAAACAAATACTACCCAAGAATGGGCCCCGAATAGAAGAGGTATCCAAATATATTGAAAAATATAAAGATGAAATAATTGTAATTAAATATGGTGGAAATGTTTTTATTGATAGAAATATATTTGATAATTTTATAACTGACATAAGTATATTAAGTAAGTTGGGGTTATCAATAGTAGTTGTTCACGGGGGTGGACCAAGAATTAAAAGAGAGTTGGATAAATCTAATATTCAGACAAAATTTATTAGGGGATTAAGGGTAACTGATAAAAGTATTATTAATATAGTGGAGTCAGTTCTAATTGATTTTAATTTAGATATTGTTTCATCCTTAGAGAAAAAAAGTTCTCGGGCACTATCTATAAATACAAAAAAAAATAATATAATTACAGTTGTTCCTGAATCTAAAGAGCTTGGATTTGTTGGAATACCAAGTAAAATAAATATTGAAGTTATTAAAAGTGCTATCAAAAATAATATAATTCCAATTATTTCTCCTTTGGGTCTTGGAGTTGATAACAAAACTTATAATATTAATGGTGATACTGCTGCAGGAGCAATAGCTAAATCTCTAAAATCAAGAAGATTATTATTAATGACAAATGTGAAAGGAGTACTTAACAACGAAAAAAAATTGATAGAAGAAATTTCATCATCTGAAATTTTAGATATGATAGATAAAGAGATAATAACTGAAGGTATGATACCTAAAATCAATACATGTCTAGATGCAGTTAATAATGGTGTGAGTGCAGTTGGAATTATTGATGGAAGAGAAAAACATTCAATACTATTTGAGATTTTTTCAGACAAGGGTTCGGGTACACTTATAAGAAAATGAATTTAAAGGATAAAAAATATCTTTTATTAGATCTCGATGGAGTGTGTTATGGAAAACATAATAATTATTCATTAGAGAAAGTTTTTGGACAAGTATCCCAGCGAATGACGGAATTTATATCTAAAAGACTTAAAATTGATATGAAAGCTGCTAAAGAGCTTCAAACAAATTATTTTTATAAATATAATACAAGCTTAAATGGTCTTATGATCCATCATGATATACCGCCACAAGAATTTTTAAAATACGTGCATACTATTGATCTTTCTTTCATGAAAGAGGATAAAGTAATGAGAAGTGAACTTGAGTTATTAGACATGGAAAAATTCATCTTTACTAATGGAAGTGCCGATCACGCTGAAAATATTTTAACTCATCTCGGTATTTATGATTTATTTGGGAGAGAGAGGGTGTTTGACATCCAAGATGCCGGCTATATACCTAAACCCGAAGCAAAAACATTTGATTTAATGACAAAAAAATTTGGTATAAACCCTAAAGAAACAATATATATAGAAGATATCGCTAAAAATTTAAGTATAGGTTTCAAACGGGGTTGTACAACTGTTTGGCTAATTAACGATGAACATTTTGGAAAAATAGATTCAAATAAAGATTATATTTCTCATAAAATTGAAAATCTATCTTTATTTCTTAAAGAAATAAGGTTATTAAAAAGTCAATAAATTATGTCTTTAGAAAAAATTATCAATGATGCTTGGGATATTAAAGATCAAATAAACCAAAATTCAGAACAAAAAATCAAAGATGCTATAAATCAAGTTATTGATGATTTAGATGCTGGTAAGTCTAGAGTAGCTGAAAAAATTAATGGTGAGTGGGTGACGCATCAACACTTAAAAAAAGCAATAATGTTGAGTTTTAGAATTTACCCAATGGAAAACTTAAATGGTCCTTACAGTAGCTGGTATGATAAATCACATTTATTAAAGGGTAAAACTGCTGGATGGTCAAAAGAGGAACATGAAAAAGCTGGCTTTAGAATGGTTCCTAATTCTCCAGTAAGAAAAGGATCTTTTGTTGGAAAAAACGCTGTTTTAATGCCATGCTACGTAAATATTGGTGCGTATATCGATGAAGGAACAATGATAGATACATTTGCAAGAGCAGGTAGTTGCAGCCAAATAGGAAAAAACTGTCACATTTCTGCTGGCTCCGGAGTAGGTGGTGTTTTAGAACCTGCACAAGCCCTCCCGACAATTGTTGAAGATAATGTTTTCCTTGGTGCTATGTCAGAAGTAGTCGAGGGAGTTATTGTTGGTGAAGGTTCAGTTTTGAGTATGGGTATGTATATTGGTCAGTCAACAAAGATAGTTGATAGAAAAACAGGAAAAATTTCTTACGGTAAAATTCCACCTTACTCAGTGGTTGTCCCAGGCTCATTACCTGATAAGAATAATTCGTCCGCACCTTCATTATATTGTGCTGTAATAATTAAGCAGGTTGATGAAAAAACGAGATCGAAAACATCTATAAACGATCTTTTAAGAGATTAAAAATGAAAATTTTAAGCGAATTACAATTAGCTAAAGAGCTAATAAAATTTCCCTCAATAACTCCTGTTGATGCTGGAGTGATGAATTTTTTAGAAAAAAAATTAAAAAAATTAGGTTTCAAAACGAAAATTCTAGAATTTAAAGAAAAAGGTTTTCAACCTGTTAAAAATTTATACGCAAGAATAGGAACTAAAGGACCAAATTTTTGTTATGCAGGTCATGTAGATGTTGTTCCACCAGGAAATATAAAAAGATGGACAGTAAATCCTTTTAAACCATCTATAAAAAACGGTCATTTAATCGGTAGGGGCGCTAATGACATGAAGAGCTCTATTGCAGCTTTTGTGTCTGCGGTAAGTGATTTTTTGTCGAAAAATAAAGAATTTAATGGATCAATTAGTTTATTAATTACGGGAGATGAAGAAGGTGATGCGGTCAATGGTACAAAAAAGGTTGTAGAATATTTAAAAAAAAGGAGAGAGAAAATAAATTTCTGTTTGGTAGGCGAACCAACAAATCCTAATATATTAGGTGAAATGATAAAAATTGGTCGGAGAGGTAGCTTAACTGGCAAATTAATCATCTTTGGTTTACAAGGTCATGTGGCATATCCACAAAGGGCAAATAATCCTTCGACTATAATTGTAAAAATTTTAAAAGAATTAAAAGATATCAAATTTGACAAAGGTACAAAAAATTTTCAACCTACTAACTTAGAGGTAACGAAGATTAACATAGAAAATACAGCAGATAACATTATTCCAGCAACTGCTGAAGCAACTTTTAATATAAGGTTTAACAATATTCACTCTTCAAAATCTATAAAAAAGAAGCTAAACAAAATTTTAAAAAAAATAAATAAAAAACATAAATCAAAATTTAAGATTCAGTATAAAGTCTCTGGTGAAGCATTCTTAACAAAACCTAATAAAACAACATTTATGGTACGAAATATTATTAGAAAAATTACCAAAACTACACCAAAGTTGTCTACCACAGGTGGAACATCAGATCTAAGATTTATAAAAACTATATGCCCTGGACTTGAATTTGGTTTAGTTGGAAAAACCATGCACAAAGTAGACGAAGCAGTATCTTTAAAAGATTTAAGAAATCTTACAAGAATATACTCTAAAATATTACAAAGCTATTTTAAATGAAAACAGCAATTATAAACTCTGAGTCCTACGAAAAACATTTCACAGGTGATGGTCACCCTGAACAACCTAAAAGAGTAATTGCAATAAAAGAAAAATTAAAAAAAAGAAATGATCTTATTTGGGAAAAACCAGACATAGTACCAGAAAAAATATTAGAAATGACACATTCAAAAGATTACATCAATAATTTGAAAAACTCATTTCCGCAAAAAGGTCTTAACTTTCTGGATGGGGATACAGTTGTGTCACCTTCTAGTAAGAAAGCTATTTTTGAAGCTGCAGGATCAACAATAAGAGCTATAGACGGAATAGAAAATAATCAATTTAAAAATGCATTTTGTTTAGCAAGGCCTCCTGGACATCATGCTGAAAAAAATAAAGCGATGGGATTTTGCTGTATATCTAATGCAGGGATCGCGATGAACTATTTAATAAATAAATATAATTATAGAAAAATAGCATGTGTAGATTTTGATGTCCATTGGGGCAATGGAAACTATGATGTAATGCGTGATAATAAAAATTCATTATATATTTCTACACATCAATATCCTTTTTATCCAGGAGGAGGAACGGATAAAGATAAAGGGGACTTTAACAATTCTTTAAATATTCCTTTGCCTGCAGGCACTAACTCTGAACAATATTTTAATGCATTCGATAGGGTCTTAGAAAGATTAATTCAATATAAACCTGAATTTCTAATATTCTCAGCAGGTTTTGATGCACATAAAGATGATCCTTTGGCTCAATTTCAACTAAGCTCAAAAGACTTTTATGAGATAACAAAAAGAACTTTAGCTGCTACTAAAGATTTCACTCAAGGCAAAGTTATCTCAATTCTTGAAGGTGGTTATGATCTAAATGCACTAGCTGAAAGTGCAAATGAGCATGTAAACGGTCTTATTGAATACAATTGATAAATTTAATTTTAATTGTAAACCACGCTAATGAAATTGTATAAGATTAAAAAATCTAAAATTGATGACAAAGGTCGAGGTCTCTATGCTTCACGTGATATTAAAAAAGGCACAAAAATAATAAATTACATTGGAAAAATTATTACTAATAAAGAGGTGGATGAGTCAAATAAATTCGATAATAAAAAACGTATTTATTTATTCACATTAAATAAAAAATATACCCTTGATGGAGATTTTCCTTGGAATACTGCAGGACTGATTAATCACAGTTGTGATAACAATTGTGATTACAATGGTAAAGGTCTTAAGGTTTGGATTTCCGCAAAACGCGATATTAAAATGGGGGAGGAGTTCACTTGTGATTATGGTTTTGGTTTCGATAAAGACTATAAACAATTTCCTTGTAAATGTGGCTCAAAAAATTGTTGTGGTTATATTGTTAGAGAAGAGTCTAGATGGCGAATTAGTAAAAAATTTGCTATGAGCAATAAAAAATTTAATAAATAACTTTTGATAAATAAAGACCCTCAGGTGGTGCGGGAGGTGCACATAAAGTCCTATTTTTTAATTTAATAACAGAAATAAATTTTTTCAAAGTCCATTTTTTCTCACCTACGTATTTTAAACAACCAACCATTGAACGAACCTGTTGTTGTAAAAAAGATTGAGATTGGAACTCTATATCTATATTATTGTTATTAGATTTTATTTTGACAGATTTCATAGTCTTAACCGGACTTTTTGCCCTACAAGTTGATGCTCTAAAAGTTGAAAAATCATTTGTTCCAATTAACTCTTTTGCCGCTTTTTTCATCATCTTAACATCAAGTTTATTCATAACATGCCAACCTCTGTTTTTTTCCAACATTGGTCTACTCAAACGATTAATTATTACGTATCTATATATTCTCATTTTTGCAGAATATCTTGCATGAAAATCTTTACCTCGTTTTTTAATCCTAAGAACAGTAATCATCTCTTTATTTAGAAAATGATTTAATGATTTAAGAAATTTGTCTAAATTCAAAATCTTTGTTTTACACTCAAAGTGAGCTGATTGTTCAGTTGCGTGAACTCCTTTATCCAATCTGCCAGCTCCTACCAAAATAATTTTTTCTTTTAAAAGTTTTGAAATTTTATTTTGAACTAAACCTTGTATGGTTTTCCCTTTTGTTTGGATCTGCCAACCTCTAAAATTAGTTCCAACATACTCTATTAATACCTGAAACTTAAACATAATGAATTATAGAGCCTTTTTTAATTTGAGATCCAGGTAAAAACTCATGAATTTTTTGAACTTTTTTCCCCTCTCTTTGAATTTCAAGAACTTTAATTGATTTATTATCACCACATCCAATTTCAAGTCCATCTGAAATTACTTCCCCATTCTTACCATTGCCATGGCCTATTTCCGCTCTTAAAATTTTATATCTCTCACCATTAAAATTAAAAAAAGCTCCTGGAAATGGATAGAGTCCATTAATTTTTCCAATAATCATCAAAGCATCATCATTCCAATTAATTTGTCCTTCACTTTTAATAATTTTTTTTGCATAAGTCGCAATTGAGTGATCTTGGTCAATAAATTTTGATTTTCCATCGAGTATACTCTTTACATTATCTAAAATTTTATCAGCTGCTAGGAGTGAAAGTTTTTCTGAAACTTCCATAGCATTGAGTTTTTTATCAAGTTTTATCTTATATATGTTGCTTAAAGGTCCACTATCCAAATCTTTATTCATTTTCATAATACTTATTCCTATTTCCTCATCTAAATTCATAATTGATCTCTGAATAGGAGCTGCTCCCCTCCATCTTGGAAGTATAGATGCATGAATGTTAAAAAAACCTTTTTTAGTTAAATTCAAAAATTCTTTAGGTATAATTTGCCCATAAGCTACAACTATCGAAAGGTCAGCATCGATTTTTTTCAAGAACTCATACTCCTGCAAGTTATCTTTTAATTTTTGTGGACATCTAAATTTTATATTCAAATTTTCAGATATATCTTGGATTGGTGATTTATTTATCTTTTGACCCCGATAAGATTTTTTGGGAGGCTGGGTATACACTACTGTTATTGGATAACCGTTAAAATGAAGAGATTTTAAAATTGGCACAGCGAATATTGGGGTACCCATGAAAATAATCTTTTTTGACATGATCAAACTATTATTCTATTTAGATTCTTTTTTGATTTTGAAATTTTCTTGATTATTAAATCTCTTTTTAATTTTGATAAGTAATCAATTATTAGTTTACCATCTAAATGGTTTATCTCATGCTGAAGGCAAGTTGATAACAGTCCATCACATTTTAAAATTTTTTGATCACCATTGATATCAACATATTCGACCTCACAAGTTTTTGGTCGTTCAATTTCTATAAAAGTTTCTGGTATCGACAAACATCCCTCTTCATATATTGAGGTTTCATTACTAAATTTTTTAATAACAGGATTAATAAAGCTCATTGGGTTTTTTTTTTCATCTTTTGCTGAAACGTCAATAACTAAGATTCTTTTAAGTATACCAACTTGAACCGCTGCCAGTCCGATACCATTAGAATCATACATCGTATCAATTAAATCTTTGATAAGTTTTTTTTCGTTTATTCCAATCTTTTCAATAGGGTCTGAAATTTTTTTTAAGGTTTCATCTGGCACTGTAATGATATCTTTGATTGTCATTAGTAAACAAATAAACTAATTTTTAAACTTTTAAAGGCAGAACTTTTAATAAAATTTTGTTTCTGATTATGTCAATATTTAATTGATTTAAGGTACTAATTATAAAAGAAATTGTTTCATCATCAATTCTTTCGAGTTCATCTTGACCTATTACCTCAACTATTCTCAATAAAGCAGCACCTTTTTCATCATTATTAATCATTACCTGAATATCGGTTGGCATCTCTGATAAATCTTTTTTATATAAATCATTATATTTCTTATCTAATTTTACTCCATCTGATTTCAATGACTCTATAAAAATTTGATCTTTCATTGAAAAGAAATATTTCTTATTTCTTTTGATTTTTTTTAGATAATTATTTACATCTTTCTCAATTTTCGACTCTGAATAGTCGCCATTAAAATAATTTATCAGTTTCGATTGATGTAATACATCGTTATTAAATTTTATTTTCTTTTTATCAATATTATCATTTGCAATATTTGAATAATAAAAATTTGACAAATTATCTGAAATATTATCTGGATTTATTTCCCTCAAGAATTTTTTAAGTTCAATATCAAAAGCATTTTCTAAATTTTCTTTTTTAAATGACTCTTTCAAAATCTTAAGCAATTTAAGTTTATTCTCAATCTCAGACTCAAGAAGAATTTTTTGATAAATCAGCGCTCTACCCTCAATATTTGTTAAAGACTTATAAAAACTCTCTGCGTCTAAAAGTTGATTTATATTAAATTGAAATCTTTTATATAAATCAAATAAATCTTTTTCTGGATAATTCTTATTATTAACAGCTTTTTCAATTAAAGAAATTTTTTCTAATTCTGTAACCTCAATCTCTTTAAAAGAGGTAAGTAAATTCGCTGATGAAAGATATTTCCATATTATCTTTTTTGTTTTTTCATTAGGATCAAACGAAAAATTTGGATTTGTTTTATGGGCAAGAAAAAAATCTAGTATAGAGTCTTCAGAAATTGCATCGTCAGTTTTAGAGCTATAATTAAATAAAATATTTATCTTATTATCAAAATATTTATCTTTGAATCCAAGTTCCTTTTTGAGATCATAAATAAGTTTTGCTTCTTCAATTCTGTCATTCTTAATTAAACAATATATTAAATATTTACTTATATAATCATCATTAATAACTTCTGAGTTTTTTTCAAACATCTCACAAACTTTATTAATATTCCCTACAGATAAGTGCTCATCTAAGAAATACTTTGTAAGTTTTGGATGAGAATTGATAATTTGATTTTTAATTAAATAATTTTCAATTAAATTAAGGTCAGAATTTCTTATTAGCCAATTAGTTTTGAATTTTAAAAACTCTTTGTTTGTAATATTTTTTTTAGGACTATGAGCGTTTGTAAGTAAGGAAATATTAAGAATCTCTTTTGCATCATTTGAGAGCTTGAGTTTGTTTAATTTTGAAAAAATATTTTTGAGTTGATCACCATCAGAGTTAGACCACATGTTTATGTCTAGATCATAATCACTTGGATCATATAATCCTATAATTTTTAATTCATTTGTTTTAGGTGTCATATTAACTTCTATTGAGCTAGAATTTCTCTGAGATTGCATTTTATATATACTCATTTCATTTTCCTTAACGGGAAGGTCATTCTTATTAAGTTCTAGTGATTGATTTTCAGAGGGAGAGGAAACTAGTTCTTGTGTATTCCAGATGTCTGCAGGTTGATCCTCTGCTAAAGAGTTGAGTCCTAAAAAAAAATACAATACGAAAAAATAGAAATATCTATTTAATAATCTTAAAATTTTCATTAGGAATTATTTTTTCTATTTCTTTATTTGGTGAAGGATATTCGATTTTATTTAGTAAAAATATAACTCCAAGAATTACAATAAAAACTAAAGCTAATTTAAATACTAAACCAAGAATATTTCTTCTCAAACTTGTTTTTTTAACGAATTGCATATAGTTTTAATTAATTTCAAAATAAGACATATTTGTGTTTTTTCAATATAGAAACTTATGGAAACAAAAGAAAATCTTGTTTTTTTAGGAATGATGGGATCTGGAAAGAGTTCAATTGGTTTGCAAATTGCAAAAAAATTGAAATTAACTTTTGTAGATATTGATAAAGAAATTGAAAAAGAATTAGGAATATCTATCAAAAAGATATTTGAGACTAAGGGTGAAAATTTTTTTAGAAAATTTGAGGAGAAAATTACTCTTAAAAAGCTTAAACTTGACTCAGTGGTTATTTCACTTGGTGGGGGAGCTTTTATAAATAAATCAATAAGAAAAGAGGTCTTGAAGAGCAGTGTTTCCTTTTGGTTAAATTGGAATACAACTGTTTTATTAAAAAGAATTAAATATAGCAAAAAAAGACCTTTGGCATTTAATGCGACAGATAATCAATTAGTTGATTTAATAAAAAAACGAAATAACGTTTATTCTAAAGCTTTGTATGAAATAAAATGTGATAATTTGTCAAAAAAACAAGTTATTGATAAAGTTTTAAAAATTTATGAAACCCATTAAGTTAAATATAAAGACAAAAAGCCAAGAATATCCAATTCTAATTGGATCAAATTTACTTTCAAACTTATCAAAAATACTAAAAGAAAACTCCATTAAATTTGAAAATTGTTTGTTAATAGTTGATAAAAACATATCAAAAAAATTTATCTCAAAAATAAAAAAGTCTTTAAATAAAAAAAAGATTTTTATTTTTTATTTCAAAGCAAATGAAATCAATAAAAATATAGATTATATTAATAAAATTTTAGATTTTTTACTTAAAAAAAATTTTTTAAGGGACGATTGTATAATTTCTGTGGGGGGCGGAATAACAGGTGATATTAGTAGTTTTGCTGCTAGTTTGTTTAAAAGAGGTATAAAATTTATAAACATCCCCACAACACTTTTGGCTCAAGTTGACTCATCTATTGGAGGAAAAACTGGAGTAAATACAAAGTATGGAAAAAATCTTATTGGTAGTTTTTATCAACCAAATTTAGTCATTTCAGATACCCAATTTCTTAAGACACTTCCAAAAAGAGAAATAATTTGTGGATATGGAGAAATTTTAAAACATTCATTAATTGCTAATAAAAATTTCTATATATTTCTAAATAAAAATAGTAAAGAAATTTTAAAACTTACATCCCCATTTATAGAAAAGGCAATTTATGAAAGTTGTAAAATAAAAAAAAATGTAGTTGAAAAAGATGAAAAAGAAGGTGGATTAAGAAAAATTTTAAATTTTGGTCATACTTTTGCACATGCTTATGAGGCATCTTTAGGTTACTCTAAAAGATTGAATCATGGAGAGGCTGTTATTTTGGGATTGAAAACAGCTTTAAACTTTAGTTTAAAAAGAAATTTAATTAAAAAGAATGAACACAGTTCAATTATAAATCATATCTATAATTGTAATCTACCTTCTGAATTAAAAGAATACTTTAGAATTAATGATACTAAAAAAATTATTAAGTTTATGCTTAAAGATAAAAAAAACAACTCAGACAAAATCAGTTTAGTTCTTTTGAAAAAAATTGGCGCTCCATTAATTGATCAGAAGTATACAAAGGAAAATCTAGGATTATTTTTAAAAGGTGAATTAAGTAATTAGAAGTTGTATAGAGTGAATGAATTTTTTTAATTCATTGTCTAAAGTTTTATAAATTTTTTTATTACTCTCTAATTTACTCATTTTTTTTAATTCAAAAGATGTTAAAGTAATTTTTAAATGAAACTTACCCTCTACATTGCCTGAATGATTTTTGTGTAAATAAGATTTATCTTCAATTAAAATATCTTCAATATCAAAATTATTGTAAAGTTTTTTTTTTATAATTGCAATTAATTCATTTATATTCATAAATATTATTATATATCATGAAGTATATTTGTGACTGGAAAAATTGTAACAAGATTGGTGAGTATAGAGCACCTGTTGAGAAAGATAATAGTAAAAAATTCAGAATGCTCTGTTTAGAGCATGTTAAAGAATTCAATAAAAATTGGAATTATTTTTCTGGAATGAATGATGACCAGGTAATTAAATTTTTAAAATCTGATATGATTTGGCATAAACCCACACAAAGTTTTGGTTCTTCAGATAATTTCTTTAAAGTTTTGTGGAATAATACTCTTAAAGATGAGCTAGACAAAGATAGATTTAACGGAGATTTTAATCATATGCGTCAATTTAAATTTGATCATAAAGATATAAAAGCATTTGGAATTTTGGGAGTTTCAGTCGGTTTAAGATGGAAAAAAATTCAAGATAAATTCAAAGTGCTTGTTAAAAAATTTCACCCTGATATGAATTCCGGTAATAAAAAATATGAAGAAAAATTAAAACTAATTACTTTAGCTTATACGCAATTAAAAAATACTTATAGAGAAAAAATTGAACCCAAATCTTAACATTCAACCTGATATAAAAGTATCTTTAAAACAAACTTTCGGCATTGATACTGAAATGGAAGTAGATGCTTTTTCCAAAAAAAATGAGTACGTACCTGAAATAGATAAGACTTACAAATTTGATAGAGATACTACTCTAGCAATTATTTCTGGTTTTGCTCACAACAAAAGAGTTTTGATACAAGGTTATCACGGAACTGGTAAATCTACCCATATAGAGCAAATAGCTGCAAGATTAAATTGGCCTTGTATTCGCGTTAACTTAGATAGCCACATAAGTAGAATAGATTTAATTGGAAAAGATGCGATAGTTCTTAAAGATGGAAAACAGATAACTCAATTCAACGAGGGTATTTTACCCTGGTCAATACAAAATCCAGTTGCTCTGGTGTTTGATGAATATGATGCTGGTAGACCGGACGTAATGTTTGTAATCCAAAGAGTTTTAGAGGCTGAGGGAAGTTTCACTCTTCTTGATAAAAATAAGGTTATAAAACAAAATAAATTTTTTAGATTATTTGCAACTTCAAATACTGTTGGTCTAGGGGATACCTCAGGGCTTTACCATGGTACTCAACAGATTAACCAGGGACAGATGGATAGGTGGAATATAGTGACCACTTTGAATTATCTTAGTTTGGAGAGGGAGCTTGAAATAATATTATCTAAGAACAAAAATTTTGATAATCCAAAAGGTAAAGAACAAGTTGCTAACATGATAAAAGTAGCCTCTTTAACAAGAAAAGGTTTTATTGCTGGTGATATTTCTACCGTGATGAGTCCAAGGACAGTTATGCATTGGGCTGAAAATAGTGAAATTTTCAAAGATATTGGTTACGCATTTAGAGTCACTTTTTTAAATAAATGTGATGATATGGAGAAAAATACAATTGCTGAGTATTATCAAAGGTGCTTTGGTGAAGAGTTACCTGAGTCATTGATTAATATTCAAATCTAAATGAGTAATAAAATTTCTAGTTTAAAAGAAAAATTTAAAGTTGCACTAACTTCTACTGCAAAAGTAATTTCGGATGATTTTATATTAAAAAAAAAATTACCAAAACATGGGGATTTAAAAGACTTTAATAAAATAGAGATTAATGAAATAGAAAAACCATCAGATTTTATTAAACTTCGTGCTGAAACTGACTCAGCTGCATTAAAAATAAGGTTTTCTAATGAAGAAATATATAAAAAAAATCTCCCAACTAACAATTCATCAAGATCACTTTATAACATCGCTGAAAAAATAAGATATGAGTTGTTGGGTGGCAAGATGCTTAAGGGTATTAAAAAAAATCTTTCTCAAAATTATGATCAAATAATTAATTTAAAAAGGAAAGATCAGCTTAAATCAAAAGAAGATGTTTCAGTCGCAGAGGCCTTTGAACTTTATATGTTAAAAAATTTTCATCAAATACGTTTAAATTCTTTAACAACAAAAATCTTAAGTTTTTGGGAAAAAGATTTTGAAAAATCAATTCTTAAACATAAAAAATTTCTAGAGGAAAATTTAGAAAATCAAATTGTATATAATTCAAAATTTTCAGAAATTTTAGATGAAATGAATATTTTTCAAGATGACAATGATGAAAAAGAAGATAAAAATCAAGAAAATGGAAAAGACGATCCATCGAATGAAGACCAAAATCAAGATCAAGAAGATAAAAGAGATGATAATAACGATCAACAAACTCAAGCAAGTCTAGATGCTGATTACAATGTTGATGAATATAATTTAGACGAACAACTTCCAGATAATGATACAAATGAGCAAAACTCTGAACAAATCATTCAAAAAAAAGTAAATCCAAATGATTTAGATTATAAAATATTTACAAGTCAATTTGATCAAGTAATCAAAGCAGAAAAATTAGAGAATGCAGATGAAGCGAGTAAACTTAGAAAAACGTTGGATCAACAATTAATTGGTTTTCAGGATTTAATCACCAAGCTTTCTAACAAACTTCAAAGACAGTTATTGGCGAAACAGAATAGATCGTGGGAATTTGATTTAGAAGAAGGATTACTCGACAGTTCAAAATTACCCCGAATTATAATGGATCCTTACAATTCTTTATCGTTTAAAAGAGAGAAAGATCTAGACTTTAAAGACACTATTGTAACTTTGCTTATAGACAATTCTGGATCCATGAGAGGAAGACCAATTACAATTGCTGCTATTTGTGCAGATATTTTATCTAGAACACTTGAACGATGTTCTGTAAAAGTAGAAATTTTAGGTTTTACAACAAAGAATTGGAAAGGCGGTCAATCCAGAGAAAATTGGAGTAAAAATAGTAAACCTAAATTTCCAGGGAGACTAAATGATTTGAGACACATAATTTATAAAAGTGCAGATACTCAATGGAGACAATCTAAAAATAATCTAGGTTTAATGTTAAAGGAAGGTTTGCTAAAAGAAAATATAGATGGAGAGGCAATATCTTGGGCGTTTAACAGGCTTAAAAAGAGAAAGGAAGAAAGAAAAATATTAATGGTTATTTCAGACGGAGCACCAGTAGATGATTCAACTTTATCAGTTAATTCAGGAGATTTTTTAGAAAAACATTTAAAAAAAATGGTAAAATATATCGAAACTCAGACAGATATTGAAATATTAGCTATTGGTATTGGTCATGATGTATCGAGATATTATAACAAAGCAATTCAAATAACAGATGTTAATGAACTAGGAGATGTAATGATCGGTCAACTAAGCTCTATGTTTGATAAAAAAAATAAACTTAACTAAAGATTAAATAAATCATTATTCTTCCATTTTATTTTTACTTCTGCACCACCCCTTGTTTTGGAATTTCTGAAAGTAAGAATTGCAAAATTTTTTTCCAATAAAGTTTTGCCTATAAATAGACCAAGCCCTAAACCAATTTTTTCTTTATCTATGTCTTTTACTGTTTTTAAATAAGGTTCTCCGATTTTTGATAAAATATCAGACGGATAACCGTCTCCATCATCCTCTACATTTATTTCAGTAAAATTCATATCACTTTTTAAACTTATAAATACTTTATTCTTACTAAACTTGTTTGCATTACCAATAAAGTTTCTTAATCCATATACGATCTCGATAGACTTAGTAATTCTTTTAGAATTTGAGTCTTGATTAAAATTGAAAATGAATTCTTTATTGCTTGTTTGTTGAAATGAAAATACTATTTCTTTTATATAATCTTTCATGGTTAAATCATCATCAATAAATTCATCCTCTTCTATAGGATTTAAAGAAAGGCGCTTTAAAATTTGATTACACCTCTCAACTTGGCTGGATAATAATTCAATATCCTGAATGATGTCTTTTTGATCTTTAAGTTGTTTTAATAGCTCTTGAGTAATAACTTTAATAGTTGAAAGAGGAGTGCCTAATGAATGTGCTGCTGCAGCTGCTTGCCCTCCTAAAGATAACATTTCGTGTTCTTTTGCCATTACTTCCTCCATTTTCTGTAAAGCTTCTTTTCTAAGTCTAGACTCAGAACCAAAAATTATAGCAAATAGATTTAAAAATATTAAAGCAATTATCAAGGCAACAGGAATTGCATAATAATAATATGGACTTACATGAAAATGATTATTTAAAGGCTTAGGTAATTCTTCAGAATAAAAGGTCAGAAAAATAATTATAAATATTGTCGTTATAATTAGAGTTAAATTTGTTCTCAAACCCAAGTTTGATGAGGCAAAAATACTTGGTATTATCAAAAATATAATAAAAGGATTTAATACTCCACCTGTTAGATAAATTAATGTTCCCAGTTGGATAATATCTATGAGAAGAAAAATTAAAGCTGCTCGATCTGATACCTGAGTTTTTTTGTAGACGTATGTCAAATATAGGTTACTCAATATCCCTATAATGATAACTATATTTGAGTAAATAAAATCAAAAGTAAAATTAAGAAAAAAATAAACTAAATAAATTGATATTAGTTGTCCAATAATCCCAATCCACCTGAGTGAAATATAAGTTGATTTTTTTAAAGAGTAATATTTTGAAGTTTCAAAAAACTTCATTTTTAAATATCAAGATTTTGAGCATTTATAGCGTTCGAAACAATAAAATCTTTCCTTAATGAAACATCGTTACCCATTAATGTATGTATCAATTTTTGATCTTTTTTTGTGTCCTTAGAGTACTGAACTTGTAGCAAGTTTCTACTTTCTGGATTTAGCGTAGTACTCCATAATTCTTCTGGGTTCATTTCTCCAAGACCTTTAAACCTTTGTATATTCATATTAGATTTTTCAGCTTCTATTATTTTAATAAATTCTTTCGAACTCTTTTTATATTTTTTAATATCTTTGTTGTTCTTAATAATATAATCCTCTAATTCTTTTTCATCCTTAATATAAATTCCTTTAGACCCTTTATTAATTTTAAATAATGGAGGTTGAGCTAAATATACAAATCCATTTTCGATTAATTTATTGAATGGTTTGTTGTTAAAAAATGTGAGCAACAAAGCTCGAATATGAGATCCATCGACATCCGCATCGGTCATTATTACTATTTTGCCATATCTTAAATCTTTTAAATCTATTTCTTGAGCCTTAGGATCTAATCCAAGTGCATTTATTAAAGTCATTATTTCATTAGATGAGATCATCTTTGATAAAGTTTTCGTCCTGTGATCAGAACCATTTTTATTCCCGTTAGAATTCTTATTAAATTCTTCAACATATGTATTTAAAATTTTTCCTCTTAATGGTAAGACTGCTTGATTTAATCTGTTTCTGCCTTGTTTGGCTGAGCCACCAGCAGAGTCACCTTCAACTATAAATAACTCTGTTCCTTCTTGTTTTCCGATTTGACAGTCTGCCAATTTTCCTGGCAAACCACTTAGTTCAAGAGCACCTTTTCTTCTGACACTTTCTCTAGCTTTTCTAGCCACATCTCTTGCTAAAGCAGCCTGAATAATTTTTGCTAAAACTATTTTAGCTACTGAGGGATTTTGATCAAACCAAATGGAAAGTTTTTCATTTATGATTGTTTCTACAATCATTCTTACCTCTGAGGAAACTAATTTATCTTTTGTTTGAGAAGAGAATTTAGGATCTGGAATTTTAGTTGATAAAACACATGTTAATCCCTCTTTGATATCATCCCCAGAAATTGTAAGTTTATTTTTTTTTAAAAGATTATGTTCATTGGCATATTTATTAATAACTCTTGTTAGGGCACTTCTAAAACCTAATAAATGAGTTCCTCCATCTTTTTGATAAATATTATTAGTGTATGGAAGAACATCCTCTGCGTAACTAGCATTCCATTTTAAAGCACATTCTATATCTATACCATTATTTTTACCTTCAATTTGAATTGGTCTTTTAAACAAGTCATTATCATTTTTATTTTTAAGTTTTTCTCGTTTATCATCCAAAAATTCAACAAATTGCGCTACACCTCCATCAAACTTAAATTCTTGAACTTTTTCTTTCTTAGAACTACCATCTGTGAAGGTGATTTTAATCCCTTTATTTAAAAAGGCTAATTCCCTCATTCTTCTAATAATTATATTTGCACTAAATTTAATTGATGAAAAAACATCTTTGGATGGAAGAAAAGTTATTTTAGTTCCAGTTTCTTTCGATTTTCCTATAATTTTAAGTGATGATTTTGCATCTCCATTCTTAAATTCAATAAAAAATTTTTTTCCATCTCTGTTTATTTCCAATTGTAATTTTTCAGATAAAGCATTTACTACTGAAACTCCAACTCCATGTAAGCCTCCAGAAACTTTATAAGAATCATGATCAAATTTACCCCCAGCATGTAATTGGGTCATTATTACTTCTGCAGCAGATTTTTTTTCTCCTTTATGTGTGTCTGTGGGTATTCCTCGGCCATCATCTTTAACTGTAATAGTTCCGTCATTATTTATTCTTACATCAATATTTTTACAAAATCCTGCTAAAGCTTCATCTATGGAATTGTCAACAACTTCATAAACCATATGATGCAGACCAGTACCATCATCGGTATCTCCAATATACATCCCTGGTCTTTTTCTAACGGCTTCTAAACCTTTTAAGACTTTGATTGAATCGGCTTGATAGTTGTTATTTTTCATTTTTTTGGAAAGCAATATTTTAACACAAATTAAACTATTTAAATACAGAAGTTTTCATATATATGTTGTCTAAATATAAACTAAAATGATCAAAAAAGGTATTATTCTAGCTGGTGGATCTGGTACTAGGCTTAGTCCCTTAACCAAGTCTGTTAATAAACAATTATTGCCAATAAATGATAAGCCAATGATATTTTATCCACTCTCAATCATGATGCTTTCAAATATAAAAAAAATTTTAATGATAGTTAATCCAGGCCAAATAGATAATTTTAAAAATTTATTGGGAAATGGTTCAAAATACGGCATTGAAATTAGCTATAAAATTCAAGACAAACCTAGAGGTTTGCCCGACGCATTTAACTTGGGTAAAAATTTTATAAATAAAGATAACGTAGCATTAATTTTAGGTGACAATTTTTTTTATGGGCAAAGTTTAACCAAAAAACTAGAAAAATCTTTTACTCACAAAAATGGGGCAACTATATTTTTAAAAGAGGTGTCTCGCCCAGAAAATTATGGAGTAGCGAAAATAAAAAAAAATAAGATAGAAAAAATAATTGAAAAACCAAAAAAATTTATATCTAATAAAGCTATTACAGGTCTTTATTTTTTTGATAAGAATGTTTCTGAATATACAAGAAAATTAAAGAAATCTAAGAGAGGTGAACTTGAAATTACAGATCTTATTAAAGAATATAAAAAAAAAAATAAGTTAAAATATGAATTAATAGGAAGGGGTGCAATTTGGTCAGATGCAGGAAAAATGGAAGATCTAAATAACGTTTCCAATTATGTTCGATCAGTAGAAAAAGTTCAGGGTTTAAAAATAGCTTGTTTAGAAGAAATATCCTTAATGAAAGGATGGATTAATAAAAACAAAATTAAGCAAAACATAAAATTTTATGGTAATTGCGAGTATAGTGAATATCTCAAAAAAATAATATCTTGAAGAAAAAAATAATATTAATAACTGGGTCATCTGGATTCTTAGGAAACTTTTTTTTAATAGACGGCTTAAAGAAAGGTTATCATATTGTTGATATTCTTAGATCGAAAAATAGAAAAAATAAAAACTTAAATTCTATTAGAAAACTATTTCCGAAAACTTATAGATCAATTTACTATTCTAAATATAAAGATCTTGAAAAAAAACTTAAAAATCAAAAATTTGATTATTTTATTCATTTTGCAACATTTTATAAAAACACACACCATAACAAAGAAATTCCCTCATTTTTAGAGACTAATATTACATTCCCATCTATAATTTTAGATTTAGTTTTTAAAAAAATTAAAAAATTTATCAATTTTGGTACTATGATGCAACACGCAGATGGAAATAATTATATTTCAAAAAATTTTTATGCATCTTCTAAATCTGCATTTGAGACAATATCGAATTATTATTGTTACCAAAATAAAAAATTGAAATTTTATAATTTAAAATTTTACGAGAGCTTCGCTGAATCTGATAAAAGGAACAAATTAATACCTACTATTTTTAAAAATTTTAGAACTAACAAAACGACAAAAGTTATTTCAAAAAATTTACAATTAAATATATTGCATAGGATTGATATAATGAATGCAGTTCATTTAATTTTAAATAATCGAATAAATAATGGTAACTATTGTTTGAGATATACAAAAAATACTAATATAAAAAAATTGATCTCAAAGATTAATTACAAATTAAAGAAAAAAATTAAAGTCAAATTCTTAAGTAACATTAGTTTAAAACCTCAAAAAAGTTTTTTAAGAATATTGCCAAATTGGAAACCCACTATTAATGTTGAAAAGTTGATACAAAAAAAATTTCTAAATGAAAATAATTAAGACATATATTAAAGATTTAACTCTCATTAAATCAACCACTTTCTCAGACAATAGAGGTTTGTTTAGAGAAGTTGATAAACAAAATATCTTAAAAAAAAAATTTGTTTTTGATTGTTTTTCTTATTCCAAAAAAAATACTTTACGAGGACTTCACCTCCAAACAAAAAAAAGTCAGGCAAAAATTATAACTGTTGTTCATGGAAAAATTTTAGATGTTGTAGTTGATTTAAGAAAAAAATCTAAGACTTTTGGTAAATATTTTGCAATAGAAATTTCTCAAAATTCAAATTTTTCAATTTATATACCTGAAAACTTTGCCCACGGCTTTTTATGTTTATCAAAAAACTGTGCGGTTTATTACAAATGCACTAATTACAGAGACAAAAATAGTGAAACTACAATTAAGTGGAATGATAAAAGATTAAATATTAAATGGCCAATTAAAAAGCCAATCTTATCAAAAAAAGATAAAAAAGGATTGGATTTAGAAGAATTTATAAAATCATAGGGAAAGGAATATGGGTTATAAATTTACCGCCATCTTTAATAAATTTTTTTTCTTTTTTAAAAATTTCATTTTTAAAGTTCCAAGCACCCAAAAAAGCATAATCAATTTTTTTTCTATCTAATTTTTTATATTTCTTAACTTTGATTTTTGAACCTGGTAAATACTTATTAATTTTATAGGAGGTCGTATCATAAAAATAATCAATATCTTTATTATTAATTCCACAATAATTTAAAACTGTGCATGACTTTGCAGTTGCTCCATATCCAATTATTTTTTTATTTTGTTTTTTTACTTTCTTGAAAATATTGAGTAATTGAATTTTTGACAGCCTTACTTTATTAGCAAATTTTTTATAGGTAGAAAAATTGTTTAAACCATATTTTAATTCTTTATTAATTTCATTTTTAACCTTTTTTTTTACATTATAAATTTTATTTTGTTTTTTTTTAATAAAATATCTATTTGAACCTCCATGAGTTGAAACGTTTTCAATATCAAAAATTTCTAAATCAAATTTATTTAAAATTTTTTGTAAAGAAATAGTTGAAAAAACATATAAGTGTTCACAATAAAATTGATCATAAGCAGTTTTTTTAAGACACTCTAAAAGTGATGGATCCTCAAGTACAAGAATGCCTTTATTGGATAAGGCGTATTTAATTGCTTTGAAAATTTCATTAAAATTTTTTATATGGCTTAAAGTATTTGCAGAATAAATTAGGTCTGCTTTCATTTTCTTGGTAATTTTCTTTGCTAAATCAATATTCCAAAAATTTGAGTAAATTTTATATTTCTTTCTTTTTGTTATAAGTGCCAAATTTTTACATGGTTCAACACCTACTACTTTATCTTTATCGAAATTTTTAATAAAAGTGCCATCATTACTTCCAATTTCAATACTAAATTTTGGTTTGAATTTAGCTTTTAATTTTTTTGCCAGCTTAGCGAAAGAAGAACGCATAGTTTTAGACTCTGAGGATTTATAAGGATAATCTTTATTAAACATTTTTTCTTTACTTACTGTATTTAAAATTGAAACAAGATAATTTTTAGTTTCAAAGCCAACAACTAAACGAAATTTTTTTTCTTTTAATTTTAAATTTTTTTTTAAAATATAAGAGTTTGCAAGTGGTTGAAGACCTAAATCTAAAAATTTTTTCATTATATTTTAAAAATAACAAACATTACACTTTTGTAAAAACTTTTATAACATTAAAAAAATGGCGGAGAGGATGGGATTCGAACCCATGAAAGAGTCACCCCTTTACACGCTTTCCAAGCGTGCGCCTTAAACCACTCGGCCACCTCTCCAAATTTTTAGAAGAGTGACAATATACAAGTCTTTTATAGTTGATTGTAGTTTATTTATGAAATAGAAAATTTATCATGCAAAAAATCTATTATGGTAGAGCTGTTTACAACAATAAAGAAATAAATGCAGTCCTAAAAGTTCTTAAAAATGAGAGTTTAACTCTAATTGATGGTAAATATGTTAAAAAATTGGAGAGAGAAGTTGCGAAAATTTTTGGAAAAAAATTTGGTTTAATGGTTAATTCTGGTTCCTCAGCTAATCTTTTAGCTTTGAGTTCTTTAAAATTAAAAAAAGGTAGTGAGGTAATTACTCCAACCCTAACATTTTCAACAACAATAGCACCTATTTATCAATTAGGTTTAGTTCCTCATTTTGTTGGTGTTTTGGAAAATAAATTTGTTGCAGATCCTGAGCAAATAAAAAAAGCCATAAATAAAAAAACTGTTGCAATAATGATACCAAATCTTTTAGGTAACATTCCTGACTGGATTGAAATAAGTAAAATTGCAAAAAAAAATAAATTACATATTATTGAAGACTCGGCAGATACAATTGGTTATAAGATAAAAAAAAAAAATACTGGAAAACTCTCAGATATTGTAACAAATAGTTTTTATGCGTCACATATCATTTGTGGGGCAGGGTTTGGTGGAATTGTTTGCTTTAATGACTTCAAACAATATGAATATGCAAAATTATTAAGAGGATGGGGAAGATCTTCTGCTACATTTAATGAGTCAGAAAGTGCCAAAAAAAGATTCGATATAAAAATTTCAGGTATTAATTATGATAAGAAATATATTTTTAGCCAGTTTGGTTACAATTTTTTACCTTCAGAAATGTCTGCTGCCTTTGCGTTAGAACAAATAAAAAAGTTAAAAAAAAATATAAGCATCAGAAATAAAAATTTTGAAACTTTAAAGAAATTATTCTCTAATTTTAAGAATTATTTTAAACTTCCAGAAAAATTTGATTTTGTTAATACACCTTGGCTTGCTTTTCCTTTAGTAATAAAAGAAAATAAAAAATTTGATAGAAAACAACTCCAAATTTATTTTGAAAGTAAAAATATTCAAACTAGAACTATTTTTACAGGTAACATTCTTAAACAACCTGTGATGAAAAATGTATTTTATAAAAAACAAAAAAATTCAGAAGATATAGCCAACGATGTAATGAAAAATGGTATTTTAATAGGATGTCACCAAGGTCTTACACAAGATAATCTAAATTATATTTACAAAACTTTTTTAAACTTTGCTAAAAATAAAAAACTATAAAATTTTAATTACTTGAAATATCATAGTGTTTTATAGGCCACAAAATATAATTTGAATTTTTTTTAAACCAGTAGCTTAAATATCTTTCTCCTAAGAAAGCATAAATCCTTATCAATCCATAAGATGCATTAGAATTAAAACCAAATATTGTTTCACATTTTTTTAACCAATTAAAAAGAGATTTATAATAATCGTTTAATAATATTGGCGAATTACAAATAAACATATTAAATGGATTAAATGAATTCTCCTTATTAACAAAACTTCTAAAATCCTCTCTATTTTCCACATCTAATAGATCTATTGCTTTATCAAGATTTCCAAACCCGTGATACATATCAAAATGAACTTTAATTGACATTTTTTTTCTTGAGAAGAAAATAAATGGATTTCTAAAAAGTATTTTTCTGCCATGTTTTAAAACTTTACTCAGCTTTGTTTTACCAACAAAATATTCGTTTCCTAGAATTACTTCATGTTCTTCCCATATTTTCGGAATATCTTGAATGACGGAATTCTTTAAATCTTTAAAATTATTTTCATTTAAATCTTTTACCCAAAATCTTCTATAATGACAGAATCCAATCCACTTACTGTCAAAATTTTTTTTTAAATCATTTTTCCATAACCAATAATGAAAAGTATTTTCACCATAAAACTTATTTTTTTGACTTATGTTGATACCAGTATTATCTCTAGTCCATTCTTTTCCAAAATTTTCTGGACCCAAACCAACAGGAATATAATATAGTTCTCTAATTCTCTTTAAATTTGATGGCGACAGGGATAAGCAATACATTTTTAAATCATTCATTTTATTCAGTAATATAACTTTTGTATTTTTCCTTATTTTTTTGTAAATATTCGGGAAATCTATCATCAATTTCAACAACTCTGTAATTATGGCCTTTATTAAATAAGTCAATTTTTTTATCAATTTTACTTCTTATATTCTCTACAGAGTAAAATTCTTCTGAGTTGAATTCTGTATGTGCAAATGTTTTTAATTTTAAAGAAATTTGCTCAGGACTCATTATATTGTTAAAATGCCATCCTGCATTTTCAAAGACTTCAATATTTCTCTCTTTATCAAACCTAAGGAAGTTATATTTCAAGTTTTTAGCTTTAATATTATTTCTTAGATATTCAATTGATTTCAAATTTTTTTTTTTACAAACTCTGGTCCCTTCCCAAGGTGTTTCATAAGGATTGAATAAATTAAATTTATAATTAAAAAAAAGTTGACTAAAAATCCCAAATTTTTTTTTTAAATTTAATTTTGCTAGTACCTCTGGATGAGGAATTTCATCAGGGTCAGAAAACATTATATAATCATCGTCTGAGGTAAAATCCAAATTTTTGAGTATAAATTCTCTCTGAATTGCCTGATTTTGCCATTCATTAGTATTTTTAGGAAAAGGTTCTTTTAATATAATATGCAATATTTTCTTGTTAGATCTGTACTTATTTTCAGGATCAAAATTAATCTCTTTTTTAATACCTTTATGATCGTAAGTTGATTCACAAACCACAAACTTATCAACATATTTTTCTAAAATATTGAACCTAAAATCGAATATAAAATTGTTATCAAAAAACGTGATAGTATCAATTATTTTGCTCATATATTTTAGCCTTTATTAATCTTTAAAACTCCAATAAAAGCCTCTTGGGGAATTTCTACTCTACCAAATTGCTTTGATCTTGCCTTTCCTTTTTTTTGCTTTTCGAGAAGCTTTCTTTTTCTGTCTGTTGCTCCTCCACCATGGATCTTTGTAAGAACATCTTTTTTAAAACCCTTAATTGTTTCTCTCGCAATAATTTTACCACCAATTGCAGCTTGAACTGGAATCATAAAATTATGTCTGGGTATCAAATCTTTTAATTTTTCACAAACATCTCTTCCAGTTTTTTGGGCAAAATCTTTATGTATCATCATAGCAAGCGCATCAACTGGTTCACTATTAACTAAAATGCCAAGCTTTACTAAATCTCCTTCTCTATGCTCTAAAATTTCATAATCAAAACTTGCATAACCACTTGTCATAGATTTAATTCTGTCATTAAAATCAAAAACTACCTCATTTAATGGCAGTTCATAATTTAATACAGCTCTATTACCTGAATATGAAAGATTAGTTTGAATTCCTCTTTTATCCTGACATAATTTTATAATCGAACCCAGGTATTCATCTGGAGTTATTATGGTTGCTTTAATCCAAGGCTCTTCAATTGAACTAATAACTGTTTGATCAGGAAGAGTTGATGGATTTTGTAAATCCATACTTTTACCATTATTTAAGTTAACTTTATAAACTACTCCAGGTGTAGTTGTTAATAAGTTTACATCAAACTCTCTTTCTAATCTTTCTGTAATGATTTCAAGATGTAGAAGGCCTAAAAATCCACATCTGAATCCTAATCCTAAAGCTGATGATGACTCTGCTTCATATGAAAAACTTGCATCATTTAATTGTAATTTAGCAAGCCCATCTTTTAATTTTTGGTACTCAGAGCTATCAACTGGAAATAACCCACAAAAAACTACAGGTTTACTTGGTTTAAAGCCGGGCAATGCATTTACAAGTGGTTTTGATGCATCACAGATAGTGTCACCAACTTTTGTTTCTGAAAGAACCTTAATTCCTGTAGTAATAAAACCTATTTCGCCACTATTTAATTCATCTATATCTTTTGCCTTTGGCGTAAAAACTCCAACTTTTTCAACTATATAATCTTGATTAGTAGAAAGCATTTTAATTTTCATATTTTTTGTAAGTTTACCATTAATTACCCTAACTAAGATCACGACACCTAGATAGGTGTCATACCAACTATCAACTAACAAACATTTTAAATCTTTATCAGAGTCCCCTTTTGGGCTTGGTAATTGATCGATAATTTGCTCCAGAATATCATTTATACCTTCTCCTGTCTTTCCTGAACATGGAATCGCATTTTCAGTGTCAATTCCTATAACATCCTCGATTTGTTTTTTTGTTCTATCTAGATCAGAAGCGGGCAAATCTATTTTGTTTAAAACAGGAATAATTTCATGATTAATATCTAGAGCTTGATAAACATTAGCTAGTGTTTGAGCTTCTACACCCTGAGTACTATCTACAATTAGTATTGATCCTTCGCAGGCATACAAAGATCTACTTACCTCATAACTAAAATCTACATGACCAGGAGTGTCTATAATATTTAAAATATAATTTTTTCCATTTTTTGCTTTATAATTTAACTTAACCGTCTGTGCTTTTATTGTGATACCTCTTTCTCTCTCTATATCCATAGAATCGAGCACTTGTGACTTCATTTCTCTCTCAGTCAATCCGCCACATTTATGTATTATTCTATCAGCTATTGTAGATTTTCCATGATCTATATGAGCAATGATTGCAAAATTTCTGATATTATCGATTGTACTCATTTTAATTTTAAGATCGAATTTTAGCGCCAGTTTTATTTTCCACTGCTTCTATGACTGAATTGTTAATTTTTTCTAAATCCTTATCGTTCAAAGTTTTTTCTGATGACTGAATTGTTAAACTGATAGCTATAGACTTTTGGTTATCTGGAATATTTTCACCTTCATAAACATCAAAAACTTTTATATTACTAATAAGACTCGGGCTCACATTAGAAATAACACTTACTAACTCTTGTGCTTCTACATTTTTATTAACTATAAATGCAAAATCTCGCTCTGATTTCTGAAAATCTGATACAGCAAACCTCAATTTTCGATCTTTCAATGTTTTTTTTGGAAGTTTTAAATTTTCTAAAAAAATTTCAAAACCTATTAAATTTTCAGTTTTAATATCAATTTTTTTTAGAATATTGGGATGAATTTCACCAAAGTAAGCTGCTTCTTTATCTTTACTATGATCTAAGAAAATTCTACCAGACTTACCTGGATGATAATAATTTGGTGTTTTGCTATCAATAAAAAATTGATCAGAATTATAACCTGCTTCACTCAAAGTTTGCACAACATCTCTTTTTGCATCAAATAAATCAATATTTCTCTCTTTTTCGATCCACGAAAGTCTTGATTTTTTACCAGCAGACAAACCACAAACTACTGTTTTTTGTTCACCTGGGTCAGAGCCAGTAAAAATAGGGCCTATCTCAAATATAGATAAATCTTTAAAACCTCTATCCAAATTTTTGTTCATATACATAATTAAATTTGAAAATATGGAATTTCTTAAAACCCCCAATTCTGAACTTATAGGGTTTACAATTTTAATTTCTTTACCAGATTCTCTAAAGTGATCGTTATAATTTTGATCTGTAAATGACCATGTTATTGTCTCTAAATAACCCTTTGAAGCAATCGCTCTTTGTAAAAAATGAAATAATCTTTGAGTTTGAGTTAAAGTAGATTTAGATCTATCTTTAATTGGATCTATCATTTTTATTTTTGCATAACCACTTATTCTTATCAACTCTTCAATAATATCTATTTGTTGTGAAATATCTGGTCTCCAAGAAGGAACTGTCAGTTTTAAAAATTTTTTTTCTTTTTTGATAACAAAACCAAGATCAGTCAAAATTCTTTGCATTTCTTTTTCAGAAATTTTAAATCCAACTATATTTTCAAAAGAATTTATATCAAAGTTTATAGTTTTAGTTTTATAGGACTCAATTTTTTGGATGTCGATTTTACTAATTTCGCCGCCACAAATTTCATGTATTAGTGATGCTGCTTTCTTTAAACCAGTTTCGATGGATAATGGATCAATTCCTCTTTCAAATCTAAATTTTGCATCTGTGTCTAAATTCAATCTTTTTGCCGTACTTCTAATTGATCCTGGATCGAAATAAGCAGACTCTAACAATATATTTTTTGTATCAAATTCTGTGCCTGATCTGGTGCCCCCAATAATTCCACCTAATCCTAAAACTCCTTTGTTATCACTTATAACGCACATGCCTTTCTCTAATTTATAAGTTTTATTGTCCAATGCTGTAAATTTTTCTCCAGATTTTGAGTTTCTTACGATTATTCCTTTTTCAATTTTGTCGGCATCATAAGCGTGTAATGGTCGATTAATATCAAGCATTACATAATTTGTTATATCAACAATAGCTGAAATAGGTTTTTGACCAACTGAAATTAATCTATCTTTGAGCCATCGAGGACTCTCAGTATTTTTTAAGTTTGTAATTAAACAACTACCAAACGCACTACATCCTTGTCCTTTCTCCTTATTAATTTTAACTTTTAAAGTTTGTTTTGTTTTTAATTTTATTTGCTTTTCTTTAGGCACTATTAACTTTCCAAAACCTGAAGCTGCAAGATCTCTTGCTATTCCTTTCACACCAAGACAATCTGGTCGATTAGGTGTAATAGATAAATCAATAAGATTAGATTTTGATTTTGAAAAATAACTTTTCCCGATATTTTTTTCGTATTTTTTTGATAATTCAGTAATGCCATCACTTTCATCAGATAAATTTAATTCAGACTCGGAACAAAGCATTCCGTAAGAAGTTACACCTCTAATTTTTGCTATTTCTAATTTTGTGTTTGTTTTCGGGATAATCGCACCCGGAGGTGCATATATGGTAATAAGTCCTTCACTTGCATTTATGGCGCCACACACAACTTTTTTAAGCTCTTTTTCACCGACGTTTACATCACAAACTTTAAGTCGATCTGCATTTGGATGTTTTTCTATCTTGATAATTTTAGCAATTTTAAATAATTGGTTATCAGATGGGAGACTTTCTGCACTTTCTACCTCCAGTCCTATATTAGTAAGTTGTTCTAAAAGATTTTTTTCTTTGAAATTAGTCTTTAAATGATCTTTTAACCAATCAAATGTGATTTTCATCTGCTTAAGCCTCTGTAGTTAGTAGGAACGTCCAAAGGATCAAATCCAAAATGATTTAACCATCTATAATCACAATCAAAGAAGGCTCTCAGATCATTAATTCCATATTTTAACATCGCTAATCTATCTATTCCTATTCCAAACGCATAACCTTGAAACTTAGTTGGATTGACTTTTACATTTTTTAAAACATTTGGATGAACCATCCCACAACCTAGTATTTCTAACCACTGATCACCTTCTCCTATAAGAATTTTTCCATTTTTGATTTCATATCCAATATCAACTTCGGCAGATGGTTCTGTGAAGGGAAAATGACTTGGCCTAAATCTCATCTTTATTTTTTTAACTTCAAAAAATTCTTTGATAAAATAATTCAAACAACCTTTTAGGTGACCCATATTTATATTTTTATCTATATGAAGACCTTCAACTTGGTGAAACATTGGTGAATGTGTTTGGTCACTATCCGATCTGTATGTTCTGCCAGGCGCGATAATTTTAAAAGGTGGTTTGTCTTTTAACATTGTTCTAATTTGAACAGGGGACGTGTGGGTACGTAACAATCTTTCTTTTTTATCATCCAGATAAAATGTATCATGCATATCTCTTGCTGGATGATTGTCTGGAGTATTTAAAGCAGTAAAATTATTATATTCATTTTCAACATCCGGTCCCTCTTCTACACTAAAACCTATTTCAGAAAATATAGAGGATATTTCATCAATTGTTTGTGATACAGGATGAATTTTACCTCTTACAAATGATCGCTCTGGTAAAGTAACATCAATTTTTTCTTTTTCCAATTTTTCATTGATATTTGCTTTTTGTATTTCATTTATTTTCAAATTAATAAGATCTTGAAGTTCATCCTTAATTACATTCAAATCAGATGCAAATTTTTTTCTTTCTGGAGCATCAATAGTTCCTATCTTTTTAAATTGAGACGAAACAAACCCATTTTTACCAAATAGATCTGATTTAATTTGATTTAGTTCTACTAAATCCAATTTACTTTTTAATTTTTGTATAAATTCATCTCTTTTTTTTTTTAGATCAGACATTTTTACAGATTATTTCTTCAGCGAAATAAAACAATAGTGAAGATTAATTTAAAGCAGATTGTGCTTTTTGGACAATGGTTTTAAAGGCTTCTGGACTATCATAAGCTATCTCTGCTAGAATTTTTCTATCCATTTTTATTCCACATTTGCTAAGTCCATTAATAAATTTAGAGTAAGTCATTCCCTCTGCTCTAACACCAGCATTTATTCTTTGTATCCATAGAGACTTAATATCTCTTTTCTTATTTCTTCGATCTCTATATGCATACTGCATTGCTTTTTCCATCGCCTGCTTAGCGACTCTGATCGTATTCTTTCTTCGGCCCCACTGACCCTTGACTGCCTTTAAAACTTTCTTATGCTTTGCTCGGCTTGTGACACCTCTTTTTACTCTCGCCATTTTAACCTCTTAAACTATAAGGCATATACGATTTAACAATTTTTCCATCTTGTTTTGACATCGTTGTAGTACCTCTTAATTTTCTAATTTGTGAATTTGTACGTTTAATCATGCCATGTCTTTTACCAGCTTGAGCCGTAATTACCTTTCCTCTAGCAGATATTTTGAAACGTTTTTTAGCTGAGCTTTTAGTTTTTAATTTAGGCATAATTGGACGAGTTTATACAAAGAAAGCTTTTAATTTACAACTAATATTAAAGGCTATATTGGCTGTATTACCATTATCATTTGTTTGCCATCAAATTTAGGGTGTAATTCAACCTTCCCAATATCTTTCATGTCCTCTTTTATCTTTATCATAAGTTCATTTCCTAAATGTGAGTGTTGTAACTCTCTACCTCTAAATCTGATTGTGAATTTAACTTTATCGCCTTTAGCAATAAATTTTTTTGCGTTTTTAACTTTAAACTCATAATCGTGGGTTTCTGTCACTGGTCGCATTTTAATTTCTTTTAAAGAAACAATTTTTTGTTTCTTTTTTGCAAGATTAGCTTTTTTTTGAGCATCGTATTTGAATTTTCCCATGTCCATAATTTTACAAACAGGAGGATTTGCATTAGGTGCAATTTCAATCAAATCTAATCCTTGGTTCTTTGCCATTGTAATTGCATTATTCGTGTTAAGAATACCTAAATTTTCACCATCATTCGCAATAACTTGAACTTCTGGAGAAGAGATCCTATTATTAGATCGAGGACCACGATCTTTAGTTCTTCTTTGAAAGTAATTTTGCTTAAAATCTACCACTTAATTTGAAGGTGCTTTATTTAAAGCAGAGAATTTTTTTAAAAATAAATTTAATTCCATATTTTCTTGTTTATCAGAATCCAATCTTCTAATGGTTACTGAGTTACTGTCAACTTCTTTTTTACCACAAATTAATAAAATCGGGACTTTTGCGAGTGAATGGTCTCTGATTTTATAATTTAAGTTGTGATTCTTTAAATCGACTTTTGAACTCATTCCAGCTTGTTTAATCTTTTTTGATACTTCTGCAGCATAATCTTCAAAATCTTCTGAAATAGGAATCACAACTGTTTGTAATGGTGAAATCCAAAATGGAAATTTTCCTGCGTAATTCTCAATTAAAATACCAATAAATCTTTCAAGCGATCCAAACAATGCTCTATGTAACATCACAGGAACCTTTTTGGTTCCATCTTTATCTACGTAAGTAGCACCTAATCTACCAGGTAAATTGAAATCTACCTGCAAAGTTCCACATTGCCAATCTCTTCCTATAGCATCTCTTAAAACAAACTCAATTTTAGGTCCATAAAATGCACCTTCACCTTTATTAATAGAATATTCTAGTTTAGTAGCTTTTACTGCTTCTAATAAAGCTGCTTCTGCTTTATCCCAAACATTATCATCTCCAACTCTTGTGTCTGGTCTATCAGAGTATTTGAGAATAACATTTTCAAAACCTAAATCCCTATAAATTTCCAAGATTAGATCAGTTACAGTTAAACATTCCTTAGTAATTTGATCTTCAGTACAAAATATATGGGCATCATCTTGTGTGAATGCTCTTACTCTTAGAAGACCATGAAGTGCGCCAGAGGGCTCATAACGATGGACCTTTCCAAACTCAGACATTTTTAATGGTAAATCTTTATAACTTTTAAGACCTTGATTAAAAACCTCAATACAACCTGGACAGTTCATTGGCTTTATGGCAAATATTTTTTCATCAGGAGTAGTTGATGTATACATATTTGCTCCAAATTTTTCCCAATGACCAGATTTTTCCCACATACTTCTATCTAAAACTTCTGGCGTATTTATTTCTTTATAACCTGCAATGTCTTGTTTGATTTTCATGTAATTTATTAACTTTTGAAATAAGGTCCATCCCTTCTCGTGCCAGAAAACAGACCCTGGGCTTTCTTCTCTAAAATGAAATAAATCCATTTCCTTTCCAAGTTTTCTATGATCTCTTTTTTCAGCTTCTTGGATTCTATTTAAATAATCGTCTAAATCTTTTTTTGACGCCCAACTTGTTCCATAAATTCTCTGTAACATTTCATTTTTTGAGTCTCCACGCCAGTAAGCTCCTGCGACTTTTGTTAATTTAAAAGCTTTACCAATTTTACCAGATGATAAAAGGTGAGGACCCCTGCATAAATCATGCCACGTTTCACCATGATAATAAACAGACAGCTCCTCGTCTTGAGGAATACTCTCTATTATTTCAGCTTTATATTTTTCTCCAATTTTTTTGAAATGATCAATTGCTTTTTCTCTTTTCCAAACTTCTCTTCTTGTTTTAATATCTTTATCAATTATTTCTGCCATCCTTTTTTCAATTTTTTTTAGGTCATCCTCAGTAAATGGTTCTTTTCTTGCAAAGTCATAATAGAAACCATTTTCAATTACTGGTCCAATCGTCACTTGCGTGCCAGGATATAACTCTTGCACAGCCATTGCCATAATATGTGCAGCGTCATGCCTGATAACTTCTAATCCCTCGGGATCTTTAGAAGTAAAAATTTTTACTAAAGAATCCTTATTTATGGAAAAATACAAATCTTTTAGTTCTCCATTTACGCTCATTATTAAAGCTTGTTTAGATAATGACTTACTTATCTTCTCAGCGATTTCTAATCCTGTGACCTCTTTTGAAAAGTTTAGATTTTTTCCATCAGGTAGTGTTATATTAGGCATTTAATAATCTTTTATACTCTGAATAAGTAGAAAAACACATTTTTTCAACATTAAATTTTTTAATAACGTTTTTTCTACCCTGTTGACCTAATAATTTAAGAGAAGTTTCATCCATAGTTATAACTTTTAGAATTTTTTTACTTAAAGAATTTGGACTACCAGACTCAAATAGAAAACCAGATTTTTCATCAATTATTGTCTCATTTGAACCACCGATATTGCTAGCTATGATTAATTTTTCCATAGATTGCGCTTCAACTGCTACTCTTCCAAACGCTTCGGGTTCAATGGAGGGAGAAATAACTATGTCAGAAACTTTGTAAGCCAAGGCCATATCTTTACAATGATCTATAAATTTAATTTGATTGGTCAAATGGTATTGCTCAGTTAAACGAATTAGTTTTTTTTTATATAAATTTCTACCTTGATCACTCCCTAGTATAATAACATGAAAAGCTTCATAACCTAATTCAACATTAACCAAATTAATTGCTTCAATCAGCAGTTCATGTCCTTTCCAAGACGTAAGTCTACCAGGCACCAAAATAATCTTTTTTTCTTTATTAATTTCCCATTTTTGAAGAAGTTTTTTTTCTTCGCTTTCTAATTTTGTTGTTGGATCAAAATAGTCGACATTAATACCTCGAAAGATTACTAAAAATTTTTTCTTTGGATCTAAATATTTTGAATAGTGGTCTTTAATATGTGAAAATATAAAGTTAGATCCTGCAATGATTAAATCTGATCTTACCATAACAGAGTTATAAATTTTTTTAATTGACCCAATAAAATTGTAAGTGCCATGAAATGTTGTAACAAATTTTCTACCAGTTAATTTTGTTGCAAATAAACATGACCAAGCTGGTGCACGACTTCTCGC